>NZ_JBYVJU010000003.1:0-347318 GCF_058147085.1 Parendozoicomonas sp. 209JJ7-1
CTTTATAGAAAGTACTGAATTATTTCCCCCCATAGGCGTCTGGGCTGCGGTTCCAAAGAAAGACAAGACCGGGAAAATCGTAGACTACGACAGGGGTAAACTCCTGTGCCCCTATTTTTCTGGCCTTTCATATTGCTGTGCAGATTTGAACAAAGGCCCGTTTCTGGTCGGGGTCGATTTTGCACCCTTTAACTATACCATTATTAACGAGACACACGTCGTGAGAACAGGGCGTGCGCTGATGGGGCAACATGGCTTATATGTATCCCTAGACAAATATGCCTCAGCATGGGATTCCCACTGCAAGTGGGGGCATGAGGCGGTGCTTATCAATGCGCTGGATATAACCGTTGACGTGAGTCTGTCATCCCTGGGTTATCACTATTCACATATTGCTCCAATGGGCGGGAAAACCTGCATAACAAAAGATGAAGCGAGCCCGAATCTTACAGTTTTCTACAGGGACACATATGATTCCAACCAGAAAACAACCGGAAAAATTGCCGGAAAATATTGTTTCCTCCACAGAGACAAACCCCAGGACGTGCCGTTAATGACCTGTTACGGTTCCCTTTCACCGGATGCGCCTCCGGTGAATCAGTTGTAGCCACAGAGTCTCCCCCTGATGTATCTCCTGCACACTCTGCTCTCAGCGTGTCCGCTAATACCTGATACAAAAAAAACCGCCGGGATGGCGGTTTTTTTTATCCAGTAATCAGCATACAGTACTGCGAATTCTAGAATGCGTCGTAAATGTTAATTAATTTCTATCAGGACATCGCCATGGCCGAAGGTGCATACCATCAGGAACTTCATATTTCCTGGGACGAGTTTCACAGGGATTCCAGGGAGCTGTCCGCTCTGCTGAAAGACAGGGAGTGGAAGGGCATGCTGGCAATTACCCGTGGGGGGCTCGGACCGGCGACGGTTTTGTCCCGCGAGCTTGATATCACTCACGTGGATACAGTCTGCATCGCCAGCTACGATCATCAGGATCAGGGCGAGCTGCAGCTGCTGAAAAGTATCAGTCTGGAGGATGGCGGAGAAGGTTGGCTGGTGGTGGACGACCTTGTGGATACTGGTAAAACTATCAGGCTGGTGCGTGAATTTCTGCCCCAGGCCCATGTGGCCACTGTTTTTGCAAAGCCTGCGGGTAAAAAGATGGTTGATACCTTCTTGAAAGAAGTTGAGCAGGACTGCTGGGTATTCTTCCCATGGGAAGAATAAATCCTGGTTGTTTTTTCTGGGATTATTCAAAATATAGTCCTAACAATCCTAATCAAAGTCTTCGGTTTTCCCTTTCCTGGCGTATGCTCGCTAATGGGTATTTGTTCGGTTAGAATCTGCCTCCATGGTGGGCCGGGTTCATGAAGTCCCCGGTGTTGGTTTATTGCACTTTTGTGCCACGTTTGTACCACGAAAGTGTGATAAATCTACGGTAAACCGAATAATAAATATCCAGCCGGAATTCCCGGCAAAGAAGCATAAGTCAGGAGAAAGCAGATGGCGGTAGAACGTACATTGTCCATTATCAAGCCAGACGCTGTTGCCAAAAACATTATTGGCAAGATTTACAGTCGTTTTGAGAGCGCTGGTCTGAAGATTGTTGCTGGCAAGATGCTGCACCTCTCCCAGGAAAAGGCAGAAGGCTTTTACGCTGAACACAAGGGTCGTCCTTTCTTTAACGACCTGGTCGCTTTTATGACTTCCGGACCGGTTGTTGTATCTGTACTGGAAGGCGAGAACGCTGTTGCCCTGCACCGTGAACTGATGGGCGCGACAAATCCCAGGGAAGCGGCGGAAGGTACTATCCGTGCTGATTTCGCGGAAACTATTGATGAAAATGCTGTTCACGGCTCCGATGCTGTTGAGTCAGCGGCCCGGGAAGTGGCTTACTTCTTCGAGGACAGCGAAATCTGTCCGCGTACCCGTTGACAGAGTACCTGAAAGTACTGTCCCGACAGGTATGATGTGATTCCGAGGTGATGAAATCTATGGGTGTTGAAAAAGTCAATCTGTTAGGTCTGACGAAAGAGAAGCTTGCCGCTTTTTTTGAAAAAATCGGTGAGAAGCCTTTCCGTGCCCAGCAGGTTATGAAATGGATTCATCACTTCGGTGTCGATGATTTTGATGCTATGACCAATGTCAGTAAGGCTCTGAGAACAAAACTCAAGGAGATTGCTGAAATCAGGGGACCGGAAGTTGTCTCCTATGATGTTTCCACAGACGGTACTCGCAAATGGGTGGTACGTGTAGCCAGTGGCAGCTGTGTGGAAACTGTATTTATCCCCGATAATGGCCGGGGCACTTTGTGTGTATCTTCCCAGGCCGGATGCTCCCTGGACTGCAGCTTCTGCTCTACGGGCAAGCAGGGCTTTAACTCGGATCTGACAGTCGCTGAAATTATCGGCCAGGTCTGGCTGGCGGTGAAATCTTTTGGTGTTCCCGCATCCAGCGAAGAGCGCTCCGTCACCAACGTGGTGATGATGGGTATGGGTGAACCCTTGCTCAACTTTGAGAATGTGATTGATGCCATGAACCTGATGATGGACGACTTTGCCTATGGTCTGTCCAAGCGTCGGGTAACCCTCAGTACCTCCGGCGTGGTACCTAACCTGCGTCGTATGGTTGGTCTGACCGATGTGTCACTGGCTGTTTCCCTGCACGCTCCCAATGATGCGCTGCGTAATGATCTGGTGCCCATTAACAGAAAATACAACCTGAAGATGCTGCTGGCTGCCATTGATGAATATATGGACAGCCTGCCGGATAACTCCCGGGTGGTCACTATTGAATACACCCTGCTGGCCGGTGTAAACGACCAGCCGGAGCATGCCCTGCAGTTGATACGCCTGCTCAAGGATGTACCCTGCAAGATTAACCTGATACCCTTCAATCCATTCCCTCATTCGGGATATAAACGTCCCAGTAATAATGCGATTCGACGGTTCCAGAGTGCTCTTATGGACGTTGGCTTCAACACCACTGTGCGTAAAACCCGTGGTGATGATATTGATGCGGCCTGTGGCCAGCTGGTGGGTTCGGTTATGGACAAGACTCGCCGGAGCGCCCGCTATGAAGCTCAACGCAATGTGCAGACGGAGGCCGTCAGGTTCATAGACAGAGCTTCCTGACCAATTATGGATAACCGGATACGCTACTCACTGGCTTTACCCCTGATACTGCTGGCACTGCTGACAAGTGGCTGTGTCAGTACACTTCCGGATGAAAACAGAGTGCAGAACCCGGAGGTTTTCGAACAGAGGAACCTCGAGATAGCCTATGGCTTTCTGCAACAGGGACTGCCGGGTCGGGCTATCGCCCGTCTTGATGAAATTCTCAAGGTTAACAGTCGCTCTTCACGCACTTACGCGATGCTGGGCATCGTTTACCAGCGTCAGGGCGAGCTTAAGCTGTCTGAAGAGAGCTTCAAGCATTCCCTGTCTCTCAAGCCCGACGCTTCCGATGTTCGGAACAATTATGGTGTACTGTTGTATGAAATGGGCCGCTATAAAGATGCCTACGATACTTTCATAAAGGTAACCGAAGACGTTTATTACGCCAATCGTGGCGGTACTTTTGAGAACCTTGGCTTTGTGGCTCTGGCCGTTGGTAAGCAGGAAGAGGCACGCAAATATTTCCAGCGGGCACTGCGTCTGCAGCCTGATCTGCCCAAAGCCAGCCTGGAGCTGGCATCAATCTATTTTGATGATGGTAATTATGTGGAAGCGGAACGCTCCTACCAGAACTACCTGAATTTAACCCGTTATAGCCGCCCCGATGCCCGTGGTCTGCTGTTAGGTATTGAATTGGCTAGAATATTCAAGAATCAGGAACGGCTGGATAAGTTTGCTGAACAGCTGGCCCGCTACTATCCGGGCTCCCAGGAATATCGCAAGTACCAGGCAACATTGCGGAATGACTGAAGACATTAATTTTACTCAGACAGAAAATACCGAAGAACACTTCCAAAGGGCTGGTCAGGTTCTTGCCGCAGCAAGGGAAGAAAAAGGTCTGACTGTTGAGCAGGTTTCCGAACGGCTGAAAATTTCCGTTCCCTACCTGCAGGCTATTGAAGTCTGCGAGTACGACAGCCTGCCCGGCACCACTTTTATTCGCGGCTATCTGCGCAGCTATGCCCGGCTGGTTGAGCTGGACGAGCAGAATATACTGGAGCTTTACGGTGAGACCGTTCAGGCCGACGAGCAGGTTGCTCGTCTGCTGCAGGAAAAACCTCTGGATAATCATGGTGCTCCCGGTGGCCGTGGTGTAATTATTTTTGGCTTGGTTTTTTTGGTCAGCTTTGTTGCTGCAAGTGTATTCTGGTGGCAGAACGAACCGGCTGCTCAGCTGACAGCGTCCGCTGTGGCGGCGGAACAACAGGTCGAATCAGTTTCGGCTGCTGTTGCTGAAGAGGTGCGATCCGAGGAGCAGGTTGATCAGATTTCGGCACTTGCTGCAGAGGACGATGGGGTTACAGCAATGTTTCCAGAAGTTCCAGACGTGCCAGAAGTGCCAGAGCTTCCTCAAGTGGCAGAGCAAACAATAGCAGAGGGTTCAGAGCCAGAAGTTGTAGCGGATGAACCCGAAACGGCGATACAGGAAGTTACGAAACCTTCTGTTAAAACAGTTGCGCCTGTTGTTGAGGCAGTAGCTATTAAGTCAGTAGCTATTAAATCAGTAGCTGCCGAGGCAGAAGAGACTCTCAAAATCAGTTTCAGCGCGGATTGCTGGGTTGAGGTGCGGGACGCAGAAAACCATGTGCTGTTCTCTGCGGTAAAGTCCGCAAACAGTGAACTGATGGTGGAAGGGGATGCTCCCCTTAAAATCAAATTCGGCAATGTCAGCGCCGTAGAGTCAGTATTTTTTAACGGCAAGCCGGTAGATATCGAAATACCGGTGTCCGCCAGTGGTGTCGGTCGGCTGACTCTGGGTTAATATTGCCCGGCTAACAGTATTTATCGTCTGTCAGTAGCATCGGAAAGAAGGATAATAACATTGGCGAAACAGCTGCAAGCCATTCGCGGCATGAATGACATTCTCCCTGAACAGACCCCGACCTGGGCCTGGCTGGAGAGCAATGTTCGCCATATTCTGGCTCAGTATGGCTACCGGGAAATGCGGGTGCCGCTTATTGAGTTCACTCATTTGTTTGCCCGCGGCATTGGTGAAAACACTGATGTGGTGGAGAAGGAAATGTACACCTTTGAAGATCGGGGCGGTGACAGCCTGACCCTGCGCCCTGAAGCGACTGCCTGCTGTGTGCGGGCGGGTATCCAGCATGGGTTGTTCCATAACCAGCAGCAGCGTATCTGGACCTCCGGCCCCATGTTCCGTTACGAGCGCCCCCAGAAAGGCCGCTACCGACAGTTTCACCAGGTGAGCGTAGAAACCTTTGGCATGGCTGGCCCGGACATTGACGCAGAACTGATCCTGATGACCTGGCGTCTGTGGAAAAAGCTGGGCCTGGATAAGCATGTGGCCCTGGAGTTGAATACCCTGGGTGACTTTGAGTCCCGCAAGCGTTACCGGGAAGCCCTGGTAGCCTACCTGGAAGAGCGGAAAGGCTCCCTGGACGAAGACAGCCAGCGCCGCATATACAGCAATCCGCTGCGGGTTCTGGACAGCAAGGATAAAGGAACACAGGCAGCCCTGGCAGAGGCTCCGAAGCTCCATGACTATATGGATGAAGAATCTGCAGAGCATTTTTCCCATTTATGCGCCACTCTTGATGACGCTGGCGTGAAATATGTAGTGAACCAGCGCCTGGTGCGGGGGCTGGATTACTACAATCGAACCGTGTTTGAATGGATCACCTGCGCGCTGGGTTCCCAGGGGACGGTCTGTGGTGGCGGTCGCTTCGACGGTCTGGTGGAACAGCTGGGCGGAAAGCCGGTCAAAGCCTGTGGTTTTGCCATGGGAATGGAGCGTCTTGTGCTGCTGCTCGAGACCTGCGGGCTGGTGCCGGAAGAAATTAATACTGCTGTTGACGCTGCCCTCGTGACCTTTGGGGACACAGGCAATTACGGCATGGTGCTGGCGGAGCGTGTTCGTGAAGCCTGCCCGAACCTGCGACTGCAGGTAAGCTGTGGCGGTGGCAGCGTGAAGAACCAGATGAAACGTGCAGACCGCTCCGGAGCCCGTATTGCTCTGGTTGTCGGCGAAGATGAAAAGCGTGACGGCACGGTAACGGTGAAATTCCTGAGGGAGGACCGCCCCCAGGAGACCTGTACCCTTGAGCAGTTTATTGCCCGCAAAGATATGGCTGGTTAGCCGACTGACGGATATTGATAGAAAGCTTATATAAAGAACTTGGGAGTTCAGAGTGGATAGTTTGCGTACCGAAGAGGAACAGGTCGCGACCCTCAAGCAGTTCTGGAAGGATTATGGCTCAGCCATCCTGCTGGGTATTGTGCTTTCACTGGGGTCTGTATACGGCTGGAAAGCCTGGAAAAACCACAACCTGGAGCAGGCGCAGGTCGCCTCCGGCCTGTATCAGGAACTGCTGGATCTCTCCCTGGTCCAGCCCGGCCAGGCGATGACTGATGAGCAGAAGGCGTCTTTTGACAACCTGCTCAAAACTCTGAAGGAAGACCATCGGGACACGGTTTACACCCAGTTTGCGGCCCTGCTGAAGGCTGGTAAGTCCGTAGAGGCGGGTGATCTGGATACCGCCCATGACCAGCTGGAATGGGTGCTGCTGCAGAAGCCGGATGCCAATGTGGCCATTATTGCCCGCCTGCGCATGGCTCGTGTACTGCTTGCCCAGAATGTGGATAAAGCGGAAGAAGCACTGGCTCTGATCAACCAGATTGACCAGCTGGGTGCTTTCAAAGCATCCTATGAGGATGTCAGGGGTGATGTACTGCTGGCTCTGGGACGCAGGGACGAAGCCCGCGACGCTTACCGTCTGGCTGTAGACCTGGGTGCGGAAAACGGTGAACCCCGCCCACTGGTTCAACTTAAACTGGATGATCTGGCCAAGCCCGGAGAAAATAACAAGTGATGCAAAGTCCTGTCGCCCGGAATAAAAGATTTTTTTCTGCTGTTCTGGCTACGGTCCTGATCGGCCTGGCTGGTTGCAGCAGCGATGGAGAAGATGCCGTTGAACCGAAACCCCTTCCTGATTTCAAGGAAGAGGTTTCGGTGAAAGAGGTCTGGAGCCGCAATGTTGGTGATGGTCAGGGAGGAGCCTGGCTACATCTGACCCCAAGCGTTGATGGCGAGCGAATCTTTACTGCCGGTGCGTCAGGCACTGTCACTGCCCTTGACCGCTCCAGCGGTAAAGAAATCTGGTCTTCGGACCTCAAGCGCCGTATCGGCGGTGGTGCGGGTTCCGGTGAGAGCCTGGTTCTTGTTGGTACCCGTGACGGCCATGTTGTGGCTCTGAATGCCGAAGATGGCAAGCAGCTGTGGGAAGCCCCTCTGTCCAGCGAAGTGCTGTCCGCTCCCCAGGTTAGTGATGGTGTTGTGGTTGTGCAGACCATTGATTCCCGCATTACCGGCCTGAAAGCCAGTTCTGGTGAGCGTTTGTGGGTGCAGGAAACCCTGCAGCCCGTCCTGACCCTGCGTGGAACTTCAGTTCCGACTATCAAGTCTGGTGTCGTGTATGCCGGTTTTGCCAATGGTGAAGCCCGGGCCTACCGTCTGGATACCGGAACCCTGCTGTGGGATGCAAAAGTGGCGGTTCCCCGTGGTTCCTCTGAACTGGAGCGTATGGTTGACGTTGATGCGGCTCCGCTGCTGAGCGGCGATGTGCTGTACATGATCAGCTACCAGGGCAATGTCGTTGGTATTGAACCCAGCAGTGGCCGCATCCTGTGGGCCCGTGAAGCCTCCAGCTATGAAAGCCTGACGGAAGGGTTCGGTAACCTTTACCTGAGCAGTGCAGACAGCGTTATCTCGGCCGTAGATCAGCGCACCGGCTCCGTGATCTGGAGCCAGAAAGAGCTGGAACACCGTGGTCTGTCTGGCCCTGCGAGCCTGGGCAGCTATGTATTTTCCGGTGATTTTGAGGGTTACCTGCATATCATCTCCCAGGTGGATGGCCGGATTGTTGGCCGCACGAAGGTGGATTCTTCCGGTATTCGTGCCCGCCCTCTGGTTGTCGACGACATGATTTATGTTTATGCCAACAACGGCGATCTGGCGGCGCTGACACTGAACTAACGCGCTGCTGAATAATTTGAATGGTGATGCAGCCGGTCTGTATCACCTGAGTCAGGGACGGCTGCCGAGAGGTGGCCGTTTGCTGTTTTCTGTCTGCAGGCTTTTCTCGTGTGGCTGACGGCTAATGTGAAAAGCCTGCAGCTCTGATGTGATTTCTGGATCGATAATAGAATGCTTCCTGTCATCGCCCTTGTCGGGCGGCCCAATGTGGGCAAGTCAACACTCTTTAACCGGATGACCCGCAGCCGGGACGCGCTGGTTGCCGACTATTCCGGCCTTACCCGTGATCGCAAATACGGCGAAGGCCGTCTGGATGAAAGAAGTTATATCGTGATTGATACCGGTGGTATCAGTGGTGATGAAGAGGGCATTGATTCCCATATGGCGGAGCAGTCCCTGCTGGCCATTGAAGAGGCTGATGTCGTTCTGTTTCTGGTGGATGCCCGTGCCGGACTGACCGCCGCCGATGAGATGATTGCTGATCACCTGCGCCGGAACAAGAAGAAAGTCTGGCTGGTGATGAACAAGACAGATGCCGTTGATGCCGACAGCGCTGCGGCAGAGTTTTACAGTATAGGCTTGGGTGACCCGTTGCCCATTGCTGCGGCCCACAGCAAGGGAACCCGTCAGCTGGTTGAGCTGGTGATGGAAGACTTCCCTGAAGCTAAAAAAGAAGTGCTTAATGACGAGGAAGCCGGCATCAAGATGGCGGTTGTTGGTCGTCCTAATGTTGGTAAGTCCACACTTGTTAACCGCATGCTGGGTGAAGACCGGGTGGTTGTATACGACCAGGCTGGCACAACCCGGGACAGTATCTACATTCCCTACGAGCGTTTTGAACAGCGTTACACTCTGATTGATACGGCTGGTGTTCGCCGTCGTGGTAAGGTTCATGAAACGGTAGAGAAGTTTTCTGTTATTAAAACCCTCCAGGCAATGGAGGACGCTAATGTCGTTATCCTTGTGCTGGATGCTCGTGAGGGTATTGTTGAGCAAGATCTGCACTTGCTGGGCTTTGTGCTTGATAGTGGGCGCTCACTGGTTATTGCCGTTAACAAATGGGATGGCATGACGTCGGAAGAACGGGAAGATGTTAAGCGTGAGCTTGATCGTCGTTTGAACTTTGTCGGGTTTGCGGATACTCATTTTATCTCCGCCATGCACGGCACCAATGTTGGCCACCTTTATGAATCTGTGGAAGAAGCTTACGACAGTGCTATGGGGCGCTGGACATCTAATCAGCTGACCCGGATTCTGGAAGATGCGGTAGCCAGTCATCAGCCGCCGATGGTTCGTGGTCACAGAATCAAGCTGCGTTATTGCCATATGGGCGGTAATAATCCACCGATGCTGGTTGTGCATGGCAACCAGACCTCTTCTGTACCTGCGTCATATGCCCGCTATCTGGAAAACACTTTCCGTACGGTGCTGAAGTTGAAGGGCACTCCTATGAAAATTGAATTCAAAGGCAGCGAGAACCCTTTTGCGGAGAAGAAAGCTCCCCAAAAAGCCCAGAATGCCAAGCGTCGTCAGTTGGAAAAACGTGACCAGCGGATGAAAAACCGCGATGGAGTGATGCAGGCGAAAAACCCAAAGAAGAAGGTGAAACAGGCTGGACCCAACAAGAACAAGCTGAAAAATAAGGCTCGTACCATTTAACCCATAATTAGATTAACGCTTAATTAGCCTTTAACTTCATCCGTTTGTTCAGGCTGGGGTTCAGGTTGGGGCTTATCAGGCTGGGGTAAATGGTTGTCCTGGCCTGTTGGTTCAGCAGTTGTCTTCTTTTTCTGACGTTTCTTTTTAGCTGGCCGACCTTGTTCGGCCAGTTTTTCTTTGACCAGTTCTATGGTCGTTTTTGAGTGAACAGCTTCCTGATTGACTCGTCGCATACGTTCCCTGGCAAGAATCAGGCTGTTGCGAATATCGTTAATCTTAACCTGTTTCTTAAAGCGGCGCAGATAGCTCCAGCAGACCATGGTTGTTGCGGCGGCAGCCTGTAAAAGGAGTTTGCTGGTGTTCATGGCAGCGGCAGCGGCGTACCAGGGTTTAGCTTCAGGCTGCAGGTTGGCCATCAGTGAATCCGGATAATCGCCAAATGCGAAGTACTCCCGGCTTGAGCCCTGGTGAACCATCCGCAAATTCAAAATGCCATAAATGCCTGACATGCCTCCAGCAATGACGGCCAGTTGCCAGAGGGTGTCCCTGGTTGAGAGAGAGGGCAGGGCAGAACCGTTTTCGCTGAACCATGTAACCAGTCCTGCTGTAATGGCGGACAAATAACTGCGTGGAAGTGTTTGCCTGAAAAAGTCCTGCCACAGGTGATGGAGATCGCCGGGGCTGGTAACTGGTTTGAGAAGAAAGTAGTCGGGACTGGCGGTCATCAGGTTGGCGGAGTGGATAAATTCCAGAGCCAGGTCGATAGCGACGGCGACACCGGCAGAGAGAGCTTTGTTTTGAGCAGTATTATCTTCCTCAAGGAATTCCAGTTGTTGTTCCAGTTTCTGGTATTCAAATTCCAGTGCCTTTGATTGAGCTGAGAGCTCGGTTTCTTCTGTGGCAGAAGCGGTGGCTGATATCAGTATGCTGAAGAAAAGAACGCCGGAAATGCCTGCCCTGCGGGCAGCCTGTCTGAAATAAGAAGTTACTGTTCTGGGCACCGGTCGTTCCTGTGCAATCTGTTCTTATCTGTTGGGCTGGATAGCCTAGTAGAACAGTACAGGTGTGCCAGTTATTCCTGTAATTCTACCCGGCAGATCAGCTGTCCCTTTGCGAGTCTGACTCTGATTTTATCGCCGGGGGAGGCCGTCTGGCTGTCTGTGATCACTTGCCCGGATTCTGCCTGGACAATGGCGTAGCCCCGCTGAAGGGTGGCCAGGGGGCTGTAGGCATCCAGTTCGGCCACCTGGCGGCCCAGTGCGCTTTTCAAACGTTCAAAGGTGGCTGTGATGGCCTGACGCATACGCTGGTCCAGCTGCTGCTGCAGGGTACTCATACGGGCCAGAGTGTTGATGGGGGAGTGTTGACGAAGCTGCTCCCTGCTTTGGCTGAGACGTGACTGCTGTCGATGCAGGTGGTGTTGTATGGCCTGCCGCAGGCGAATATCCAGTTCGTCCAAACGCTGGTTCTGTTCCCGCAGGCGCTCTCCAGGGTGGCGCAGACGCTGGCGCAGGTGGTTCAGATGCTGATGTTGGTGTTGAATCTGGTTGCCCAGCAGGCGGGCCAGCATCTGCCGGTAACCCAGAATAGTATTCTGCAGTTCCTGCTGGTCCGGGCTGAGAATTTCTGCTGCGGCTGAAGGTGTGGGTGCCCGATGATCTGCAACAAAGTCTGCAATAGTGAAATCTACTTCGTGGCCCACAGCACTGATCACGGGCAGAGGACAGGCAGCTATAGCCCGGGCCACCATTTCCTCGTTAAAGGGCCAGAGGTCTTCCAGGGAGCCGCCTCCGCGACCGAGGATAATGGCATCCACTGGGAGGCCTGCTGCCAGTGCGAGGGCGTGAACAATCTGGGGAGCGGCTTCTGCACCTTGAACCAGGGTTGGAACCACAGTGATTTCCATGGTCGGAAAGCGGCGCTGGAACACAGTCAAAATATCCCGAATCGCGGCTCCGGTCGGAGATGTGACCACGGCAATATGGGATGGCATGGTGGGCAGAGGCTGTTTGTACTCAGGAGCAAACAGTCCTTCCCGGGACAGGCGATTCTTTAGCTCTTCAAAGGCTCGCTGCAGAGCACCCGTGCCGGCTTCTTCCATATGCTCGGCAATCAGCTGGTAATCACCTCGCCCTTCGTACAGGCTGACTTTGGCCCGAATCAGTACCTGCTGGCCTTCCTTGGGCTGAAAACGCACCCGACTATTGGCCCCCCGGAACATGGCGCAGCGCACCTGGGCGCTGGCGTCTTTCAGGGTGAAGTACCAGTGGCCGGAGCGGGGGCGGGCAATATTGGAGAGCTCTCCTTCTACCCACACAGAAGGAAAAGAGACCTCCAGAAGGCGTTTGGCCTGACGGTTCAGGTCACTGACGGAAAGCACCCGTTTGTCATTACCGGATGGCTCGCTATAGGTATTCTGTGAACCCTGCGGTCCGTAGCTGGAAGGATTGAAATCGTATGACATGGCAGCTACCGGATGGGCGGTTATCAGCAATTTCTCTGGAGCTGATAAGGAACCGCAGTGTTTCAGGGAATTTGTATAAGGGCTTTTACACGGGCAAACCGTAATATTATCCCTGAAAAAAACAAAAAATATAAGAATTGTGGGAGGCAATAAGGACTTTTATAATTGACTGAATTTACCTCGCTCAGCTGGCTTGTGAGTGCATCCCCGGCACAATCCGGTCGGTTCTGGTGTATGTTTTACCTTGAAAATGGAAGCAAGGTGGAACCTCACTGGTTTTTACACCCAGCTTTTCCTTAACTGGACGGCAAAAATGTTACGTATCGCTCAAGAAGCTCTCACATTCGATGATGTCCTTCTCGTACCCGGCTATTCGGAAGTTCTGCCCAAGTCGGTTTCCCTGAAGACTCAATTGACCCGCGGCATTGAATTAAACATTCCCCTGCTGTCCGCGGCCATGGATACCGTAACCGAAGCACGTCTGGCCATCGCCATGGCCCAGGAAGGTGGTATTGGTATTATCCATAAAAACATGACCCCTGAAGAACAGGCGGCAGAAGTCCGTAAGGTTAAAAAACACGAAAGCGGTATTGTGCGTGATCCTATCACTATCGAAGCCTGTGCCACCATTTGTGAATTGATGGGCCTGCGTCAGCAATACAATATCTCCGGTGTACCTGTTCTGGATAACGGCGAACTGGTGGGCATTATCACCAGCCGTGATGTGCGTTTTGAAACCGACCTGAATAAAAAAGTCACCGATCTGATGACGCCCTGTGATCGTCTGGTCACAGTGCAGGAAGGGACCGACAAAGCTGAAGTTGAGCGTCTGCTGCAGAAGAACCGCATCGAAAAGGTCCTGGTTGTTGATACTGCTGGCGTCCTGAAAGGTATGATGACTGTTAAGGATATTCAGAAGTCTCAGGATTATCCCAGTGCCTGTAAAGATGAATCCGGCAGCCTGCGTGTCGGTGCTGCTGTGGGTACCGGCCCCGAAACCCCTGACCGTGTTGCGGCTCTGGTTGATGCAGGCGTTGACGTAATTATTGTTGATACTGCCCACGGCCACTCCCGGGGTGTTATTGATCGTGTTGCCTGGGTGAAGAAGCATTACCCCCAGGTGCAGGTGATTGGCGGCAATATCGCCACCGCTGAAGCGGCCAGGGCCCTGGCTGAAGCGGGTGCCGATGGTGTGAAGGTTGGTATTGGTCCCGGTTCTATCTGCACCACCCGTATTGTGACGGGTATTGGTGTGCCTCAGATTACCGCTGTGTCCAATGTGGCAGAAGCCCTGAAGGGTACCGGTATTCCTGTTATTGCTGATGGCGGTATTCGTTATTCCGGTGATCTGGCCAAGGCCGTTGTTGCCGGAGCCAATGTGGTTATGATTGGCAGCATGCTGGCGGGTACCGACGAAGCCCCCGGAGAAATTATTCTCTACCAGGGCCGAAGCTACAAGAGCTACCGTGGTATGGGATCCCTGGGTGCCATGGCACAGAGCCAGGGTTCCAGTGATCGTTACTTCCAGGATGCCAATGCCGGGGCTGACAAGCTGGTACCGGAAGGTATTGAGGGCCGTGTTCCCTACAAGGGTGCTTTGAATGCGATAATCCATCAGATGATGGGTGGTCTGAGGGCCTCCATGGGTTATACCGGTTCTGCGGATATCGAAACCATGCGTACCTGTCCGGAGTTTGTCCGGGTGACCAATGCCGGTATGCGTGAGTCCCATGTTCATGATGTTACTATCACCAAGGAAGCGCCCAACTATCGGGCAGGTTGATTGCGGGCTTGCTGATTGTTGTTTTACGGGCGGTTGAATATTGCCACCTATAAATCCTGATTGATGGATGACCCGATAATAATTGACAGCTGCCTTTCACCCGGGCAGCTGTGTTTGCAGGTATCAAAACGCTTATGAGCCAGGATATTCATTCCCAGCGAGTCTTAATTCTTGATTTCGGTTCCCAGTACACCCAGCTGATTGGCCGGCGTGTGCGGGAAATCGGTGTGTACTGTGAAATTCGCGCCTTTGATATGGACGAAGCGTCCATTCGTGATTTTGCTCCCAAAGCAATCATTTTGTCCGGTGGCCCTGAGTCTGTGACCGGTGACGATACGCCCCGGGCTCCGCAGGTTGTGTTTGAGCTGGGTGTGCCTGTTCTGGGTATCTGCTATGGCATGCAAACCATGGCCCAGCAGCTGGGCGGTGAAGTATCCACCTCAGACCTGCGGGAATTCGGTTATGCCCAGGTCAATATCGGTGAAGCCGGCAACCTGCTGGATGGTATTCAGGACCATGTGGCTGAAGGCGGCCAGATGAGCCTGGATGTCTGGATGAGTCATGGTGACAAGGTTTCTGCTTTGCCGGAAGGCTTCAGTCGTCTGGCCTGGACCGAAAGCTGCCCGTTTGCCGGTATGGCAGACGAAGAACGTCGTTTTTATGGTGTGCAGTTCCATCCGGAAGTGACCCACACCCTGCAGGGGGGCCGTATTCTTGAACGTTTTGTCTGTGAGATTGCCGGTTGCGAAAAGCTTTGGACCCCGGCCGGCATTATTGAAGATGCCATTACCCGTGTCCATAAGCAGGTGGGTGACCAGATGGTTCTTCTGGGCCTATCCGGTGGCGTGGATTCCAGTGTGGTAGCCGCGCTGTTACACCGGGCTATTGGTGACAGGCTTGTCTGCGTATTTGTGGATAATGGTCTTCTGCGTAAGAACGAAGGTGACCAGGTGATGTCCATGTTTGCGGAGAATATGGGCGTAAAGGTTATCCGTTCCGATTCCGAAAGCCGTTTCCTGTCCCGTCTTCACGGCGTTGAAGATCCGGAGAAAAAGCGCAAGATAATTGGCAATACCTTTATCGAAGTTTTTGATGAAGAGTCTGCCCGCATGAAGGGGGTGCGCTTCCTGGCCCAGGGCACGATCTATCCTGACGTCATTGAATCTGCCGCCAGTAAAACCGGAAAGGCCCATATGATCAAGTCTCACCACAACGTGGGTGGCCTGCCGGAAGATATGACCATGGAACTGGTTGAGCCTCTGCGTGAACTGTTCAAGGACGAAGTGCGCAAGATCGGCCTGGAGCTGGGGTTGCCCTACGATATGGTTTACCGTCATCCGTTCCCAGGGCCGGGTCTGGGTGTTCGTATTCTGGGTGAGGTGAAAAAAGAGTACGCCGACATTCTGCGGGAAGCGGACGCGATCTTTATTGAAGAATTGCACAAAGCGGATCTGTACCACAAAACCAGCCAGGCTTTTGCGGTGTTCCTGCCGGTTAAGTCTGTGGGTGTTGTAGGCGACGGTCGTCGTTACGAGTATGTGATTGCCCTGCGGGCGGTGGAAACCATTGATTTTATGACAGCCCGCTGGGCTCATCTTCCCTATGAATTTCTGGAGACAGTGTCCAGCCGGGTTATTAATGAAATCAGCCAGGTATCCCGGGTAACGTATGATGTTTCAAGTAAGCCACCGGCCACTATTGAGTGGGAATAATTTCTGAAGTGTTTATTTATTAATTGAAGCATTTCAAAGCTGCTGGGAATTCTTCAGCAGCTTTTTTGGTTTATTTTGTGTTGATAACCGGTTATTGAAGGAGCAATGTTGTAGCTTGGTAGGCTGATATTCTTCGTACGATGGTACTCATAAAGGGACATGAAAATATCGCATTTTCACAACGTTTTGCTATGTTTTTTCAAGTTGTCAGGTATACGAACACTTTTGCTGTTGTGGTAACAGCCTATTAGCCCTGATATTTCATAAATTGCCCCGAAGATCGCGTCGGGCCTTGTTGCTCTAGGGTGTTTGGCGAAGAAGCGCCGTACCGGGGTGTACGGTCGACTGAGTCAAATCTCCTTAGAGCGGCAGGGAACAAGCGAGAGCGGGAGCATGTTTATGAAATATCCGGGTTAGGGTGTGGAATATGCGTGTTTTGTTATTGTGCGCATTGTGAGTGTTATATCGGCTGTGCATAATGATTGCAGGTTTTGAATGGTAGAGGCGCAGGGTTCATCAGTACTTGGCTTTTGAGTGACGTCAATGGAAGCTGGGGGAAGGGAGCTTTGCCGAAGTCTGCAGCAGGTCAAAGCTGTAGGCTGGGGTGCCGTTTAAGAGGCGGCACACTGTCACGGTGTTGCGGTTATCAGGATGCTTTGCGTGTTATTTCATCCAGGTTTCCAGCAGTACATTTGCTATCTGGGCTTGCCTGTTTTCAGGAGCTTTTGTAATCCAGAAGTTTTCAGGAAGCAGGGAACCGTGGAGTGCTACCGAATTTTGAAAAAACCTCCTCCGATTTCTGCGTTGCTGAAGGGTTGTGCGGGTTTATTTCATAGTTTGCGCTCCTGATCACTAATGACCAGTTTGCGACGATGCAGGGAATTACAAGTTTCTGGCAGACCCGTAAAGCTGTACTGAAAAATAGAGATCAGCAGTATGGATTTAATCAGTTTCTCTTTTTCTCCTTTATCACTTCTGGCACCGGTCGTGGCAATAGGTCTGGCGGTGTTGACCCGTAAGACTCTGTTGTCGCTGGGGGTAGGTATCGTTGCTGGCGCATTGCTGCTTACCGGTTTTAATCTGGCTGATACAGCTAAATATCTTTTCAGCGCTCTGACTTCCGTATTCTGGGATGATGGGCTGAATACCGGCAGTGTCTTTATTATCCTGTTTCTGATCTGCCTCGGAATTACCACCAGTTTTATCTCTCTTGCTGGCGGCACCCGGGCGTTTGGTGACTGGGCAAGAAAGCGGGTATCCACCGCGAAAGGTTCTCAGCTGCTGACAGTTCTGATGGGCGTGATCATTTTCATTGATGATTATTTCAACGCCCTGGCGGTTGGTAATATCTGTCGCCCACTGACTGACCGGAACCGGGTTTCCCGGGCTAAGCTGGCTTACCTGATTGACTCAACCGCAGCTCCTGTATGTGTAATTACCCCTGTTTCCAGCTGGGGGGCATACATTATCGCTTTGGTTGGTTCCATTCTGGTGACCCACGGCGTTACGGATGTCAGTGCTTTCTCCGCGTTTGTCTTCATGATCCCCATGAACCTGTACGCTTTCTTCGCTTTGGCCATGGTAATCGCAGTGGCGGCAATGGATCTGAATGTCGGCCCGATGCACACCCACGCGATGATGGCTGACCAGGGTGAACTGTTCGACAGCAGTCGTGGTACACCCATGGGTTCGACTGAAATTGAAGATACCGGCAAGGGTACAGTGGCTGATCTTGTGGTGCCTGTACTGGTGCTGGTGCTAACCACTATTGCTGCGCTTATCGGTACAGGTTTTATGGCTCTGGCAGAAGCGGGAGAGGCTTTCAGTATTCTGGGGGCGTTTGAGAATACCAATGTGGCCAACTCCCTGCTGACTGGTGGAATGATTGGCCTGATCGTCAGCTTTATTATGCTGTCCCGTCAAGAGGTTTCTGGAAGCCGGGTTATGGAGGCTTTCGGTGCCGGCGTGAAGTCCATGATGGGCGCTATCTACATCCTGATTCTGGCCTGGGTGCTGGTGGATGTGATTAGTAACCTGGAAACCGGTAAGTACCTGGCCAGTCTGGTCAGCGGTAATATCAGCACTTCCTGGCTGCCGGCCCTGATGTTCCTGATTGCCGGAGCAATGGCTTTCGCAACAGGTACCAGCTGGGGTACCTTCGGGATTATGCTGCCGATCGCCGGCGATATGGCTGCGGCTACGGAAATTGTCCTGATCATGCCGATGATGAGCGCGGTGCTGGCGGGTGCGGTCTTCGGTGATCACTGCTCACCCATTTCCGATACTACTATTCTTTCCTCTACAGGTGCGTCCTGTCACCATATTGATCATGTGGTGACTCAGCTGCCTTACTGCACAGTAGTGGCCAGTGTCTGCTTCGTTGGTTACCTGGTGATGGGTGCCACCCAGTCCGCAATACTGGGTTTTGCGACCACTGCTGTCCTGTTTGCCGGCGTGCTGGTTGTTTTCCGTAAGCTCTCGGCCATCAACCGGAACAGCCGCCAGGCCCGCACGTTTGCCTGATAACGGATGATCTGACTTTAAACGGGCTGCAGTGAATCCCGCAGCAGCCCGTTTTCATTTGTAGTCCCGGGGCGTTCTGCCGACATCTATCTGTGAATAAGTCAGAGTGCCTGCAATGAATCTGGATGAGCTTCTAACCCGCTTTGCCCGCAATAATGGTATCGAAAAACCTGTTGACGAAAGTGGTCGGTTTAAGATTGCCATGGAAGGTGTGGATGTATTCTGCCTTGAGGAGGCGGGGAATCTTTGCCTGCAGGCTGAACTGGCTCCTATGGCGCAGGAGAGTTCACGGCGACAGGCCGATAACCGGCTGTTGCTAAGCAAAAGCATGGAGTTGATTAAAAGCCGGCGCAGTGTTTTGACCGTTGATAATGATTCTGGCTCTTATCAGCTGTATCAAAGAGTGTCTCTGGCTGAGCTGGCTCCAGAGGAGTTTCAGCGAACACTGGAGGCTTTTGGTGGGTGCTGTCTTTATTATCTGGGGTTGCTGGGGCAGGGAACTTCGGGAGCTGCGCCACCTATGACTGGTGGTAATATGATGATGCCCTGAAAGCCTTCATAAATACTTAGTGAAGGCCGGGGGACGATTTTTTGTTGGCGTGCTGCTGCAGTTCATTGAGAAGGTTGGTGGCCAGTCCTGCTGCCAGCGCGTCATCGCTGTCTACTAACCCCTCCAGGCAGCGTTCACTTTCACTGCTGCGGCCGAGCAGCATCAAGGCCATTCCCATAAATGCCTGAACTGTTGGGTTGTCCGGCTCGATCTTTAACGCTTCTTTCTCAAGAATGTCCAAGGCTTCCTGATTCTTGTTCAGATTCATGCAGTTCAGTGCTTTGCCAATATGGGGCAGGACACTGTCGGGGCGGTTCAGCTCTATGGCACGGAACAAAGAGTTGGCCTGTGGAGAGAAGCCACTGCTGGTTGCCATAAAGCCGATGTCGGCAAGAAGTCTGAGGGTGTCTGCGCTAACCATATCTGGTCGTCCTGATAAGAAGGTTCAATAAATCAGTTTATTTTCTGGATTATGCTCTGACCGGTATCCTTGATGGATTTGATCACACCACTCTCAAGGCTGTAGAGCATGGTCAGTTTATTAATTTCCTGCTGGAACTGGATCAGATCCGCCATGTTACTTGGATCAAGGTTCTCCATTCGGCTCTGAACATTTTTCTCAAACTCTTGCAGCTGATTGCTGAGTTTTTCTGTCGTACGATCAAAACTCAGGTTCTGTGGTGTTGTGGTGTTCTGCGGCATAACCTGCTCCCTGGTATTCCTTTCAAGTTCTCAGCTTAGCTGCTGTGCTTTGGATTCCGTCTCAGTGTTGTTTTTCTGACGCGTGGTGTTTATGCCAGGTCAGTTCAATCACCTTGATGGCATCATCAATGGCAGCTGTCAGAGCCTCTACGCTGGCGAATTGCTCCGGGGAAAGGCCGCTGTTGCGTTTGCGTTTCAGGGCTTCCACATCGCTGGTCAGCTGTTCAATCAGCTGGGTTTTGTATTTGCCGTCTTTGTCGGATACCAGGCGGTCTTCCGTGACTGACAGCGAGACGAATTCATTGTCCGCCATTGGCTCCTCCAATAAAGTATTTGATTCGTTCCTGGCCTAGCTTGAGCGTTAGATATTCCAGATTGATATGTTCAAGTATATATCCGTTTTTCAGCTTCGCCCCTCGCAGGTACTTTTCACCATTATCGAGAATTACGTAAGGGATGCGCCCGAGGCTGATGCTTTTAATTTTCAGGAGAGGCTGCATGGTGGCCAGGTCGGTGGCAGGAAGGACAACATCTATTACCAGCTTGGGGCGATCCTTGTATTTTTCCCGAAAGTCCTGAACCACCTCTTTGAGGTGATAACCCTGAGAAGCGTCGGCAAGGCGGCCTTTAAGCACAATTGTTCCCGGCGTTTCCATCAGCCGAATACGCTGGGCGATGGCTTTTTCCTTCAACATAGTACGTAGAGCTTTGAGGCGGGTGGCCTGGTATTCCACCTGATCGACAATGGAAACCAGTCCATGGACTTCCTGTTTGAGTACATCTCGAATACGGCTGACCTCCTTGGGATTGGCGGCATAGCCACTGAGAACCAGAGAACCGGGGGTGGTATCAAGTTCAATATTCATCTGCTTGAACTCATACTGTTCCAAAACTGTGGCGGCTGTGGCTCTCATTTCATTCATCACCACAGCCTGAAAGTTATAAGGAATATTGGCTTCGTTTAGTGCTGTTAGAAGTTTGTTTTTGACTGTGTTGTCAGCGATATAGCCGGAGATCAGGACGGAGCCATCAGGCAGTTTTTTCAGCTGCAGATCCTGAAGGTTCATTTGGTTTATAGTGGCTTCCGCCTGTTGGGCAGGGGTAATGTTGTCGAGGGCGTTTTGTTCAGGGTCTGTCAGTGTCCACAGCCAGATAAAGCCGGCAATCAGCAAGCACAGGAAGATACCCGCACCGGAGCCGGCAACAATAAAGGGGTGTTTCCGCCCCCAGCCAATAATGTCTATCCCTTCAAAAGAGATATCACCCAGGGCCGCGAGAAGCTTGCTGAAATAAGTGGGGGCTTTGTTCTGGGGATCTGCTTCCTCTGCTACCAGTTCCTTGAGTTCATCTTCTTCGACACGATCATCAATAATGGGAATGTCATCAGTTTCAGGAATGCTGGCTTTTGTTTCGCTGTTAGCGGTGGGTGCCGCTGGTTCCGGTTCCTGCCTGAGGGATGGTGTGGGCGCTGAAACAGGCGGGCCGGCCAGATTTAACTCGGGCCATGCCTGCCCAGCCTGACCGACAGCAAAATAAAGGCTGCCAGCCATAGCGACAGTGTGGGAAGGAAGGGTAAAGCTGGTGGGCTGGGCTTCCCCTGACAGGTAGATGTTCTGCCCCTGGGCCAGATTGGACACTTGTACACCATCCGGGCCGACATTCAGCTCAAAATGGCGTTCAGCCAGAGTGTCATCTGTCAGAACCAGATCGCACTCTTCATGACGCCCGAGAACCCAGGTTCCCGTATCCAGCGCAATTTCGGCCCCAACATGGGGGCCAGACAGAATTTTGAGGGCCCAGGCTTCAGCCATATGTGTTATCCGTAACCTTATGGCGCAGCGTCATGATCCTTCAATCGGCTGCGGGGAGATTTCCCCTAATTAAGAAAAGGTTATGTGAGAGATATGGATATTTCCACTGGTGATAAGCAGTCTGTCAGAAAACCAGCCCTGAAGGCTGGTTCCACTGAAGTTGGGCGCTAGAAGTGAATTTCTCCTTTATTAATTTGTGAGAGAAGGCCGGCTGTCAGTGGCTGGTAGCGATCTTCCTGGGGCTGGAGGGTCAGGACAGGGTCATTGATAAGATTCAGGTCAAAAGCTTCTTTCTTAAGTTCACCCTTCAGGTATTTAAAAGTTGAAGTCACTTTTTGCTCTTCCCGTATGCGCAGAAACAGTGGGATGGCATATCCCGGCAGCTCACCGCGTACGTAAGATGTCAGTTCGGAGAGAGATAACTCAGCAATGGTGCTGTCCAGGGTCAGGGCCGCCATACCGGCGCGGCCATCGCTTCCTGGGATGCTGACGCCATAGACAACAGCATGCTTGATACCGGGAAAGTGGTTAAGAATGGCTTCAATTTCTGCTGTGGCGACGTTTTCCCCCTTCCAGCGGTAGGTATCCCCCAGCCGGTCGGCAAAGGCCACATGTTTCCAACCCTGGTTGATAACCAGATCACCTGTGTTGATATAGCAATCGCCCTTTGTAAATACGCTATGGAGGAGTTTTTTTGCGCTCTCTTCGGCTGAGGTATAGCCATCAAAGGGGCTTCTTTTGGTCACTCTGGATATCAGCAGACCGGTTTCCCCCCTACCCGCTTTAATCATCCTTCCCTTGCTGTCCTGTGAGGGGCAGCTGTTCTCAACATCCCAGTGCACAATGGCATAGGGCAGCGGGCAGAAACCGGTGGTGTAATTCAGGTTGAAAACATTACTGAACACCAGATTGGACTCACTGGCACTGTAGAATTCATTAATATGGTTGATATTGAAGCGTTGTTTGAACTCCATCCAGATATCCGGACGCAGCCCATTACCCAGCATTACCCTGACAGGGTTCACACCATCGCCGGGTTGGGGAGGCTGGTTATAAAGATAACGACAGAGTTCACCTATATAACAGAAGGCTGTGGCCCGGTGAAGGTTGATATCTTTCCAGAATCGGGTAACGCTGAATTTTCTGGCCAATGCCATAGTTGCGCCTGCTCCCATTACGGATGAGAGGGTCAGGGTCAGGGCGTTATTGTGATAAAGGGGCAGTGGGCAGTAAAACACATCAGCTGAAGTCATTCGTAGAGAGGCCGTGCCTATTCCGGCCAGGGCCTTGAACCACCGGTAATGGGTCATGATGGAGGCTTTTGGCATACCGGTTGTGCCGGAGGTGAAAATATAAAAGGCCTTTTGGCTGAGGGTTATATCGCGGGTTGTGGCTGGATTCTCTATGGACTTACTGGCTGTTTCTTCCGGAATACTTCGATAGTCGCTGGGGGCTGTGGCCTGGCTGTTATCGGGTTGAAACCACAGGTTATTGCGCAGGTTATCAGGAAAAGACGAACGGATTTCCGTCAGTGCCGGTTCCAGTTCTTCTCCAACAATAATCAGCTTTGGCTTGGTAATGTTAATGCTGTGGTGCAGAGTATCCCGGCGCTGGCTGGTGTTAATCATGGTGGCGATGGCCCCCAGTTTCACGGTGGCCAGGGCGAATAGCAATAACTCAATGCGATTCTCCAGGAATAATCCAATAGTGTCGTTTTTTCCTATACCCTGGCTCTGCAACAGGTGGGCAATGCGGTTTATCTGCTTATTGGCCTGTTCGTAAGTCAGTTTCTGGGCTTCATCAACAACGAAGCATTTGTCCGGGTGCTTCTTTGCCTGTTGCTCCATCAGCAGGCCAATGGACATTTTTTTTCCGGGAGTCAGGGTGAGCAGCATTACTAACCCTTTCAACATAATGGGAAGTTCCCGGGCAGAGGCGAAAGATGAGCGGATAATGCTGCGGAGGGATACAGCTCTTTGAATGACGGTGCTTTTTATTTTTAGATTTGTCATTGTGTTGGGGGACTCTGTCATGGCATTGCGTCTGTCCGGCAGAGAGAAACATTAACAGTCTGTTATCCGCCACAGGCATGTAGTGGCCAGAGTTGTGTGCAGACTGTCATCGGTTCGCAGGCAATCATAGCGGGTGAAATCAAAATTGCTTTCGTCCTGTTTTGTACCTTATTTTCCGTATATTGCACCAAAAAATACGTACAAACTTAGATATTGAAAGTGTTTGCCGCTATCATGTGCGGGCATTCTGCTGGTCCCACTAGACTGGCAGAGTGTCTGGGGGCAACCATTGACTGCCGGACAGGGGGAAATTGGCATCACAGCCAATTCTGTTCGAGAGCGGTACCCGGGCTCCAATACAGGGCGTATGGCCGGATGACAAAACCGGTACCGTGAAGTGAAGTTGCCACGAAGTTTATAATTAAAAAAGTGATTCGCTTATGGATGCTCAATTCTGGAATGGTAAGCGTGCTCCAGGTGTTCAGGATTCTGTTAATCCTGACGTGTACACTTCTATCCTTGAAGTTTTTGAAGAATCTGTTGGCAAACATAAGGACAACCCAGCTTTCACTGGCATAGGTCATACCCTGACTTACCAGGATGTTGATGAGCTCAGTACAAAGTTTGCCACTTACCTGCAAAATTATACCGACCTGGCTCCAGGTGACCGGATCGCCATTCAGATGCCAAACCTGCTTCAGTTTCCCATTGCCGTTTATGGTGCTCTGAAGGCCGGTCTGGTTATCGTGAACACAAACCCGCTGTACACCGCCCGTGAAATGCACCACCAGTTCAATGACTCCGGAGCAAGAGCCCTTGTGTTCATGGATGTGTTTGGGCACCTGGTGGAAGAAATTATTGCCGATACGCCCGTTGAGCATTTGATTGTTACCAGTATTGCGGACTGTCTGCCCACACCCAAACGTCAGGTCATTAATATGGCCGCCAGATACGTTAAGAAAATGGTGCAACCTTACAATCTGCCTGTAGCGGTGAAGTTTCGTAAGGCTCTGAGCCTTGGTTCCGGTAAAGAGTATGTGCGTCCGGCTTCAGCCAAGTCTGACGATGTGGCTGTTCTGCAGTACACCGGTGGTACGACAGGTGTTGCTAAAGGTGCGATGCTTACCCACCGGAATATTATTGCCAACATGCTGCAGTCGAGTGCCCATCTGTCCCAGAATGATGAGTCCGGCAATCCTATTAATGATCCGGGCAATGAAATCATTGTCGCACCTTTGCCCCTCTACCATATCTATGCGTTTACAGTGCATCTTATGAGCATGGTTGAGCAGGGTAATCACAGTATTTTGATTGCTAACCCCCGTGATACCAGCATGTTTATCAAGATGATTAAGCCCTGGCAATTCACGTCCTTTATCGGTTTGAATACTCTTTTTGTCAGCCTTCTTAATCATCCTGAATTTGAGAAGTGTGATTTCAGCAAGCTCAAGATGACTCTGTCTGGTGGTACGGCTCTCCAGGGGGATACCGGAGTGCGTTGGAATAAATTGACTGGGGCGACCATCTCCGAAGCCTACGGGCTGACAGAATGTTCCCCCGCAGTCACCATTAACCCGGTTGGGGAAATGATTCAGTCAGGTACTGTTGGTCTGCCGGTGCCGGGTACAGCCCTGAAAACTGTAGATAATGAGGGGAATGAAACTCCGATTGGCCAGCCTGGCGAATTGTGCGTAAAAGGCCCTCAGGTGATGAAGGGGTACTGGAAGCGTCCTGATGCCACTTCTGAAATCTTTGATGAGGCTGGTTGGCTGAAAACCGGGGATGTGGCCACAATCGCTGAAGATGGTTTTGTCAGAATTGTTGACCGTATCAAGGACCTGGTACTTGTTTCCGGTTTTAACGTCTATCCCAACGAGATTGAAGATGTTGTGGTAACTCACAAGGATGTTGAGAACTGTGCGGTTATTGGTGTTCCTGATGAGAAGACCGGTGAAGCCGTGAAGCTGTTCGTTATTCCTTCGGACAAGTCCCTGACGGAAGAGGTTATTCGGGAGTATTGTCGGGCCAACCTTACGGCATACAAAGTGCCCAAGCAGGTTGAGTTCCGGGACGAGCTGCCCATGACACCGGTTGGCAAAATCCTTCGTAAAGACCTCCGTGCTGAAGAGCTGGCAAAGCGAAAGGCTGGCTAACTTCTCTGTAGCGTGATTCCTGAATAAGCAGGCATACCTTCTGTGTGCCTGCTCTAGCCCAAATCCTCATCTCACTGGTCTGACAAGCCAATACAACTTGTTCAATCCTTGCTCACAATGCTCATTTTCCAGTTGTTGCTAATATACCCGGCATTCAAAAATTAACAGACCGGGAGATGGGTTGAGGAGAATTGTCTATGCCTGAGTACAAGGCCCCCCTGAGAGATATGAAATTTCTGATGGATGATGTACTGGACATGTCATCCCACTACCAGAGCCTGCCTCTTGAGGAAGAGGTGTCTTCTGATCTGGTTGACGCGATTCTGAATGAGGGAGCGAAGTTCGCCGAGAATGTACTCTCTCCCCTGAACCAAAGTGGCGACGAAGAAGGCTGCCGCTGGGAGAATACCGAGGTTTTTACGCCTAAAGGCTTTAAGGAAGCTTATCAGCAATATGTCGAGGGAGGCTGGCAATCCCTTGCCCACCCAGTGGAGTATGGTGGCCAGGGGCTGCCGATTTCCCTGGGAATGATGATGTCGGAAATGGTGGGAACGGCCAACTGGTCCTGGGGTATGTACCCCGGATTGACTCTTGGTGCGATGAATACGGTTTATCTCCACGGTACGGAAGAACAGAAGCAGACCTACCTGACCCGCATGACGACGGGAGAGTGGAGCGGCACCATGTGCCTGACTGAGCCCCAGTGCGGTACTGATCTGGGTCAGGTAAAAACCAAAGCTGAGCTTTTCGAAGATGGTGCCTACAGCATTACCGGTACCAAAATCTTTATCTCTGCCGGCGAGCATGACCTGACCGAAAATATTATTCATATTGTTCTTGCACGCCTCCCCGGTGCGCCCAGGGGGACCAGGGGCATTTCCCTGTTTATCGTGCCCAAGTTTAATGTGAACGAAGATGGTTCTCTGGGAGAACGCAATGGCGTGAGCTGTGGTTCGCTTGAGAAGAAAATGGGCATCAAGGCATCGGCCACCTGTGTTATGAACTTTGATGGTGCCAGGGGTTTCCTGATCGGCCCGGAAAACAAGGGGCTTGAGTGCATGTTCACCTTTATGAATACGGCCCGTATCGGTACCGGTATGCAGGGGCTGGCGGCAGCGGAGCTCTCTTATCAGGGGGCTTTGAACTATGCCCGTGAGCGTCTGTCCATGCGGTCTCTGTCTGGTACCAAGTATCCGGATAAAGTAGCTGATCCATTGATTGTCCACCCTGATGTACGGCGCATGCTGCTGACTCAGAAGGCTTTTGCGGAAGGTGGCCGGGCCATGCTCTACGACGCGGCCAAATTTGCGGACAAGATGATTACCGCAGCCTCGGATATTGACAGGGAAAAGTTAGACGATGAGCTAGGTATGTTCACGCCTATCCTTAAAGGATTCCTGACAGAGATGGGGCTGGAAGCTGCCAATATAGGTGTGCAGGTGTATGGCGGCCATGGTTATATTCGTGAACATGGTATGGAGCAGATTGTCCGGGATACCCGTATCTCCACACTTTATGAAGGTACAACCGGGATACAGTCACTGGATCTTCTCGGGCGTAAAGTATTGCTCTCCAAGGGCAAGGCCTTGAACCGGGTGGCGAAGCAAATTTACAGTGGCTGTAAAGATATTCTTGTCGAGAATGCTTCAAGCCGCCTGAAGCTGTTGCCTTACGTGACCAAAGTTATGGCGCTGACTGCCAAGTGGCAGTATTTGACTTACCGTATTGCTTTCCGGGCCGCCAAAAACCGGGATAGTGTAGGCGCGGCCTCTGTGGATTACCTGATGTTTGCCGGTTATGTATCTATGGCATATTACTGGCTGAAGATGATGGCTGTAGCTTATCGAAAACTGGATGAAGGTGTGTCCGATCCCGAGTTCTACCAGGCAAAAATCCAGACCGGTAAGTTTTATTTCGAACGTATTTTGCCCCGCACCAGAACCCACGCCAAAGGAATGATGGCCAGCCCCAAAGGCCTGACCAAAATGGCGGAGGAGCACTTTTCCTTCTGAGTGATTTCTGCCTTCCTTCAGCTAGTCTGTTTTATGACTGAAAGCGGAAAAATTGAAGGGAGGCAGAATATGTTGTTCAGAAATATCGGATTACTGTTTGTATGTGGGGTGGCATCTTTCGTTTCTGCAGAAGCCTACCGAGTGGCTAACCCGGAAAGCAAGGCTAATATCGCTCAGGTGGTTAATATTCAAGGTGCGGCGGAAGGTGCAAATTTCTTTTACGTGAAGTTAAATAAAAACTTGCAGCCGTCTTGTTCTGATGGATCCTGGGCGAAAGTTATGTTTGGGAGTAGAAACATCAACTTTCCACTATTGCATGATGCAATGAAGGAAGGTACTCCTGTTGCTTTTATTTTGTCCCAAGGGCAACCCTGTCAGAATATTGGGAACAGGGAGTATTACAACATCCTTGGTTTTGATGTTGGTAAATATCGTCCTAAATCGTTAGACAGCAGCACCCGGACGGAGGAGCGCTTGCAAAGAGAGAGGTAGCAGCAGCTTCGGGCTTTTCAATTGTTGCCTCTGTTGCAAACTGAAACATTCCTCCGTATGCCCCGGCCCCCGGGCCTTATTCTCCCCGCCAGGGCCGTTAGCAGACACCCCAGACAGATTTATGTGTATTGTCAGCGGTTCTGCCCCGCTGGTCTGGATTTGTCTGACAAAAGGCGGCGGTAATTCGAACGCCAAGGCTCTGTTCACATTAGACATTGGTGAGATAGTCTACACTTGCAACTTGTGTCACCTGTCGTCTGAGTTGGCCCCAGAATCATGCAAGCCGGTCATTTCGATAAGCTCATAGCAGCTCTGTTCTCACTATCTCCTGAACAGCTTTGCAAGCTCGCCTCCCCACCCTGAGGAAATATCTCTGCTGTGTCGCTCTCCGTAGTGCTCTGGCAATCCGGAAAAAAGACCAGCTTCCATCACACAGGGGCTTTTAAGTTCATGATTGTTTTTGGCGGATAACATGAAGTTGTCACTGCGTGTGGAAAGAAAGTGGATCCTGTTATGGGCAGGGCTACTGATATATGGTGAGGCTTGGGCACCCATTGTACATCTACAGGATTTTCTCGGTCTGCCGGTGCTTCATTCTACCCCAATACTTATCTCTGATTATGGTTATGGTAAACACATAATGACTTACAACCCTTCCCTGGGAGGCGGCAGGGAAGAAAATGTGGGTTACCTTGATGCCGCGGTTATTGATGAGGGGCGCTTTTTCACCGATGCTGCTTTGTTTGGCGGCAAACAACGTACTGATCTTATTGCATCAATGGTGAGGTCCAAAAGATGGCTGCAATCCACAGGTTCCCGGTCAGAAGGACAGTGGCTGGTAACGAAAGAACTGGAGTATAACAACAGGGTCATTGTGGTTGGTGGTTTCCGGATCATTGACGACAACCCCCATATTCTCTTTTCTGTGGGGAGTAACCTGTGTGCTTATGAGCCCTCTGAGTTGGGGCTAAAGCTGGGGAAAATATTCAGGCGCTATGGTATAGATATAAGAACCGTTGATCTTTTGATCCCCCATGGGGATAAGATAGCGGCCGATTTTCATGAAGGTCTGAGGGCTGCCCTGAAAGACAAGAGCAACTTCTTATTGAATGCCTATGACGTGGAAGAAATAAGATTTGGTTCCAAAATTAATGGTGAGGAGGTATTAGTTTTTCATCGTGGCAATCAAGACGTTGTGCTTGATTCACAGAAATTTTTCCAAAAGGGTGAAACAGAAGATATACCCAGAGAGTGGGTACACAGTTATTTGGCTGATGACACCCCTCGCCTATGGAAGTACGCCCCTTGGGAGGATGCCTGCACGCCTTGATTTTTTAATGAGTGACAACCTTTCATTCGATTCCTTTATCGAAAATGGATTATTGTGAGGTTCCAGCCCGACTGGAAATACAGAGTCAGGATTCTCTAAGTGCGGGACTCTATATCCGGGCTAGGGGCTGTTCATAAATAAAGGCAGGTTCCACCCAATTACTTATGTCTGTGCCTGACTCCGCTTTCTGGCTGGAGTTTTTCTCAGGGAAATATTGGTTTAACAGTTCTGGGGTGTCTTTCAGCAGGCTTCTGGCTTCTGGCTTCTGGCTTCTGGCTTCTGGCTTCTGCTTCTGTCAGTGGCTCTACCACTGTTTTTTCCAGTTTCATAGCATCAACATGGGCAATAAACAAGAACCAGTGACCGCATTCGTTCAGGGTGAGAACTCTGAGTTCGTGCTTGATAGAAGGAAGCAGGGGAAGGAAAGGGTGCTTTATATGGTCTTTGCGGATGGGGGTTGCGGTCTGGCACCATTTTTCCTGGGGCCGGCATCCTGCTGCCCTTTGGTTGGAGTATAGGTATATTCCGCAATCAGGGAGGTGTTATTACAAAGCCTGGTCAGTTCAGCAGGCAGAGCCAAGGTCGGGGAAAAGAGGAGAAGTAGAAGCCTGTGATGCCTGGTTCCACCAGTGGGCGAGGGTGTCTTTGGCCAGTTTTTTTGCCTCTGATTCACCACTCAATTGTCGTACAAGTTCGAGGGCAAAAGTTATGGCTGTGCCTGGCCCCTGGCTGGTAATGATCTTGTGGGTTTCATCTACTACAACAGGTTCGTTTGAGTGCATGCAGTTTTGCATTTTATCGGCAAAGGATGGATAGCATGTGGCCTGCACGCCAGACAGAAGATTGTGGTGATGGAGAACAACGGCAGGGGATGCGCAAATGGCAGCCAGCCAGCGCCTCTGTTGCTTTTGGGTTTTTAACAGGGAGGTAAGTTCCGGGCTATCCCGCAGGTTGGCGGCACCGGGCATACCGCCGGGCAGGGCAATCATATCCCAGTGTGTATCTGTGCAATGACTGATAAGGCAGTTGGCCTGAATCCTGATATTGTGGGAACCCTCAATCAGCGTGGTTGCGCTGCACGAGGCGGTGACAACGGACAGTCCGGCTCGCTGGAGAAAATCGGCCATGGTTACGGCTTCAAGCTCTTCGGTACCGTGAGCCAGAGGAATCAGAATCGACGGAATCATAATGTTTCCAGTCTGTTAGACAATAAGGGAGGTCAGCCTATACGGTTTTCTCTGAACACCAGGTAACCGCCATACAGGTAATGGCCAGTACGCATGAGCTGACCAGTAGTATAAAACCACCACCCCATCCCACGCGATCCACAATAAATCCCAAGAGTATATTGGCCATTAACGCACCTCCAAGATAGCCAAATAAACCGGTCAGGCCGGCGGCTGTTCCTGCAGCTTTTTTGGGGACCAGATCCAGGGCCTGAACGCCAATCAGCATCACCGGGCCATAGATAAGAAAGCCGATCGCTGTCAGGGCCAAATTATCAATCAGAGGGTTTCCTGCCGGATTCAGCCAGTACACTAGCACAGCGATCATAACCAGAACCATAAACAGGATATTGGCGGGGGTGCGACGACCGTTGAAAACTTTATCACTGAGCCAGCCACAGAACAGGGTGCCGGGAATAGCCGCGAACTCGTAGGCAAACCAGGCCCAGCCAGACTGCTGAATCTGGAATCCTTTGGTTTCTGCCAGAAATGCCGGTGCCCAGTCGAGAATGCCGTATCGCACCAGATACACAAAGGCATTGGCGAAAGCTATACACCAGAGTGTGCGGTTGGGGAGTACATGACGGAAAAGAATATCTTTCAGACTGAACTCTTGCTCGTGGCTGCTGCAGTATTGAGGCGGATAATCATTGCGATATTGTTCAATGGGAGGAAGGCCGCAGGACTGGGGTGTATCCCTAATTAAAAGCAGAGTGAGAAGGGACAGAGCCAAAGCAAGCAGTCCGGGAACATAAAATGCGCTCTGCCAGGTGCCGGTTATGGTTAAACCAAAAATCGCCAGAGGCCCGATAAGGCCCCCGCCAATATTGTGGGCCACATTCCAGGTGGCCATACGGGAACCCCGTTCAGAAGGGGAGAACCAGTGCACCATCACCCGACCGCTGGGTGGCCAGCCCATGCCCTGGAACCAACCGTTCAGGAACAGCAGGGAGAACATAATGGGAATGCTGGACAGTGCCCAGGGAACGGTTCCCATAAACACCATAAGCAGTGCGGTCATGGTCAAGCCAAGGGAGAGAAAGCGGCGGGCATCGCTGCGGTCCGACAGGGTGCCCATCAGGAATTTGCTCAGGCCGTAGGAAATGGCGACACCGGACATGGCAAAGCCAAGCTGGGTTTTTGAATAGCCCATATCAATCAGGTTGGGAATTACCAGGCTGAAGTTTTTACGTACCAGGTAGTAACCGGCATAGCCGATAAATATTCCCAGGAAAACCTGCAGCCTCAGGCGTTTGTAAGAAGGATCAATATCTTCCTCGGCCAGCGGTTGGCTGGGGGGTGGAGGAACCAGAAAGCCTGACTTTACGGACTGTGATGCGCTCTGGGTCATAAACGATTGCGCTCCTGAATGGTGGAGAGAAGTTAGACTTTGGTTCCACTTCTCTCCAGTGCTGTTCTGTAAACAGTTGTTATACCGGCAACTGTTTATTCAGACCGTCAGGATTGAATATCGTGTCCGTAAATATCTGATTTTTCCCGTTTTTCTTCGCGAATTGTAAGCCCTACCAACAGCACAGCCAGCAGGCAGGAGCCAATAAGGACAAGGAATCCTCCGCCCCAGTTAAAATGGTCAACAATCATGCCCATGGCGATATTGGCAAACATGGCTCCCCCAAGATAACCAAACAGGCCGGTTAGCCCGGTTGCGGTTCCCGCTGCTTTTTTGGGAGCCATATCCAGGGCCTGAACCCCGATCAGGACGACGGGGCCATAGATCAGAAAGCCCACAGCTATCAGGCAGACGATATCAATGGCGGGGTTTCCGGGAGGGTTCTGCCAGTACACGAAGATCGCTATGGCGACCAGAAGCATAAAGATCATGTTCACCGGAGCCCGGCGGCCATAAAACACCTTGTCGCTCAGCCAGCCGGTAATCAGGATGCCCGGTATGCCGGCAAATTCATAGGCAAAGTAGGCCCAACCGGTCTGGCTCATAGAGAAATTCTTAACCTCTTCCAGATAGGTGGGAGCCCAGTCCAGAACCCCGTAACGAACCAGATAAACAAAAATATTGGCGAAGGCCAGATACCAGAGAAGTTTGTTGTTAAACACATGCTCAAAGAAGATCTCTTTGGCGGAGAGTTCCCGTTCATGTTCATTGGAATAGGATTTATGAAACTCCCCTGTCCAGTTCTCAATGCTTGGCAATCCGCAGGACTGGGGGGTATCCCGTACCAGCAGCCAGGTGACGGCAGCAAAGACCAGGGCAATATAACCATGAAAATAAATTTTGCTGTGCCAGTCAGTGAATAAAACAACCGCGAGAATGGCCAGTGGGCCGACCAGTCCAGCACCAACATTATGGGCTGTATTCCAGATGGCCATTTTCATTCCCCGTTCACGAATAGTGAACCAGTGGGCCATCACACGCACACAGCTTGGGTAACCAATCCCTTGAAACCAGCCGCTCAGGCATAACAGGATAAACATATTGGTAATGCTGGCGGTGGCTATGGGTACAGAACCCATAAAAATAGTTATAAGGGCGCTGACACTTAGGCCCAGAACTACAAATTTGCGAGCATCGCTGCGATCGGAAACATTACCCATCAGGAATTTGCTGAGGCCGTAAGCCAGGGAAACGCCAGAAAGGGCAAAGCCAAGTTCTGTCTTGGTATAACCCAGAGCGACCAAATCGGGCATGGCCAGGGAGAAGTTTTTGCGGATCAGGTAATAACCGGCATATCCGATAAAAATGCCGATCATCATCTGCAGACGCATCCTTTTATAGGTGCTGTCGACACTCTGCTCGGGAAGCAGGGCAATATGGGCGGGGGGGTTGAGGAAATTACGTAACGTCGTCATTCAGCCCTCGCTTATGCTCGCTTTTGGTGCGGCAAGTCCAGACCATGATTTCGAAACTGGCAATGTCGGATTATACGGAGGTGGAAAGGTAGAGAAGGAGCCGTCTGTATCAGGGCAGACGGCTGAGGTTTGGGAAAACTCAGTTTTTATTTGTGGGATCGGGGAAGCGAGAGTGGATGTTTTCGATTTCTGTGAGAATTTCGTCAGAAAGCTTCAATTCCAGTGAGTCGATATTATCGGTCAGCTGCTCCAGGGTAGTGGCTCCGATAATATTGCTGGCCAGAAAACTACGGCTGTTTACATAGGCCAGCGCCATCTGGGCTGGGTCAAGGTCGTGATCCCGGGCCAGCTCAACATAAGAGCGGATAGCGTTCTGGGCCAGGGGGGAAGTGTAACGGACAAAGCGGGTGAATAGCGTCATACGGGCACCTTCCGGGCGGGCGCCATTAAGATATTTACCGCTCAAACTGCCCATGCCTAGAGGGGAATAGGCCAGCAGGCCAAGGTCTTCCCGGTGGGCGATCTCTGCCAGCCCCACTTCAAAGCTCCGGTTCAGTAGACTGTAGGGATTCTGGATAGAGACCGCCCGTGGCCATCCTTTCTCTTCCGCAAGCTGCATAAAGCGCATAGCACCCCAGGGGGTTTCATTGGAGAGACCGATATGGCGGATTTTGCCGGCTTTTATCTGGTCGTCCAGCACCTCCAGGGTTTCTTCTATGGGGGTGGCTGTTTCATTATCGTCGAAAACAAAGCCCCGCTGTCCGAAGTTGTTGGCATTGCGGTCAGGCCAATGCAGCTGGTAAAGGTCGATATAATCGGTCTTCAGACGTTTAAGGCTGCCATTAAGGGCTTTCTCTATATGTTGCCGGTTAAATCTTCGACCACCATCCATATAGGCATAGCCTGGGCCGCAGACTTTGGTGGCGATCACCATATCATCCCGCTGTCCACGCTGGGCGAGCCAGTTGCCGATAATAGTTTCAGTTTTTGTATAGGTTTCCTCTTTGGGAGGGACAGGGTACATCTCTGCGGTATCAAGAAAGTTCACGCCCCGCTCCAGGGCATAATCCATCTGGGCAAAAGCCTCCTGTTCGGAGTTCTGCTCTCCCCAGGTCATGGTTCCCAGGCAAATCAGGCTGACCCTGAGGTCGGAACGGCCAAGATTATGATATTTCATAGCGTGTATTTATTCCCGTGATGGATTCGCGGCTATTATGACGCTGATTCCCTGCCCGGATACAGTACGAACCGCAGTAAAGGAAAGGTACAGCACCTGCGCGCCAGAACACAGCAGAAACGCATAAGAGGTGTGTAATAAAGAGTACTTTGATCGTTGCGAAGGGCTTCCCAAATAATTCTGACTCGCTATAATATCGCGCTTCGTTTCCCGCGAATGAGTGCCCAATGTTTGCACGCCGAACCTGATAGGCCGTTTCAAAGCCTGGTTACGGGTCGACAGGGTAGGCGAATTGAAACCATCTCGCATGGCGAGCATTGAGGCGATAGGATCAGATGAAAACCTTTAGCGCTAAAGCAGAAACCGCACGGCGTGACTGGTACGTCGTAGATGCGGCTGGCAAGACTCTGGGGCGTCTAGCTACAGAAGTTGCTACCCGTCTGCGCGGAAAGCACAAACCAGAATACACTCCGCACGTGGATACCGGTGACTACATTGTTGTCATCAACGCTGAGAAAGTACGGGTAACCGGAAACAAGGCGTCTGACAAGATGTACTACCGTCACTCCGAATTCCCGGGCGGATTGAAGTCCATGAGTTTCGACAAGCTGATTGCCCACAAGCCTGAGCGAGTAATCGAACTGGCTGTTAAAGGCATGATGCCCCGTAATCCTCTGGGCCGCGCGATGCAGCGTAAACTGAAAGTTTATGCTGGTACTGAACATCCGCACGCTGCTCAGCAGCCTCAGCAACTGGATATTTAACGGGGATTAATATGTCTGTTACTCAGAACTACGGAACTGGTCGCCGGAAGAACTCTACCGCACGCGTATTCCTGCGCGCCGGTACCGGCAATATCAGTATTAATGGTCGTACTCTGCAGGAGTACTTCGGTCGCGAAACGTCCCGCATGGTCGTTATGCAGCCCCTGGAACTGGTTGAGATGGTCGAGAAGTTTGACCTCAAGATTACTGTAAAAGGTGGTGGTGCTTCCGGTCAGGCCGGTGCTATCCGTCACGGAATCACCCGTGCACTGATGGACTACGACGAAGCTCTGCGCAGCTCGCTGCGTAAGGCTGGCTACGTAACCCGTGATGCCCGTATGGTTGAGCGTAAGAAAGTTGGTCTGCACAAAGCGCGTAAGCGTCCGCAGTACTCCAAGCGCTGATACCTTTCGGTATTTCGGTCGAGAAAACGCCCTGCCTTTTGGCCGGGCGTTTTTTTATGTCGGCCATTTTTGTCCCAAACTGGTGCAAGATAAGAAAAATAGCACGGTTAAGAGATTTCCAGCCTAATCACGCATTAACATTCCTCCATAAAACCTATATTATCTCGGTCTGTGCGTAGGGTGATGGGGTAAATGCCTGTTGCTTGTTAAACAAAAAATCTAAATACCAAGCCCTCCGCCCGAAAACGGCAGGCATGCCGTACAAGCAATAACCCTTGGGGAGAAAGCCGAATGAGTCAAGACGGCGTAAATGTGGGTCGGCGCCGCTTCCTGATAGGAGCTACATCGGTTGTCGGTGCGGCGGGAGCAGTGGGCGTGGCGATACCGTTCGTACAGTCCTGGAATCCCAGTGCCAAGGCAAAAGCTGCTGGTGCACCTGTGGAAGTCAATGTCGCTAAAGTTGAGAAAGGCCAGCAGATCATCGCTGAATGGCGCGGGAAGCCGATTTTTGTCGTTCGTCGTACTGACGAAATGCTGGAGAATATCCGTAAGGATGACGGAAAGGTTCTGGATCCTGATTCCAATAATTCAGAGCAGCCTGAATATGCGAAAAATGAATACCGCTCCAGAAAACCGGACATTCTGGTTCTGATCGGTATCTGTACCCATTTGGGGTGCTCTCCGAAGTTTCTACCGGAAGTTGCTCCTATGGATTTTGCTCCGGACTGGTTGGGGGGATACCACTGTCCCTGTCATGGTTCCAAGTTCGATCTGGCTGGGCGTGTTTACAAGAATGTACCCGCACCCACCAATCTGGTAGTTCCTCCTTACTCCTTCAAGAGTGACAATGTGATTGTGGTCGGTGTTGACGAGGAGAATGCCTGATGGGATCCAAACTTTTGGCATGGGTCGATGAGCGGTTCCCGCTGACACCCCTCTGGGAAGAGCATCTCAGTAAATACTACGCGCCCAAGAACTTTAACTTCTGGTACTTCTTTGGTTCCCTGGCTCTGCTGGTTCTGGTTAACCAGATCCTGACTGGTATCTGGCTCACCATGAGTTATGTGCCCAGTGCGGAAGCGGCCTTTGCTTCTGTTGAATACATCATGCGTGATGTGGAATATGGCTGGCTGATTCGCTACATGCATTCGACGGGCGCTTCAGCTTTCTTTGTCGTTGTGTATCTGCACATGTTCCGGGGGCTGATTTATGGTTCTTACCGGAAGCCCCGTGAGCTGATCTGGATTTTTGGTATGGCCATTTACCTTGCGCTGATGGCGGAAGGCTTTATGGGTTACCTGCTTCCATGGGGGCAGATGTCTTACTGGGGTGCACAGGTAATCATTTCCCTGTTTGGCGCGATTCCGGTGATTGGCCCCGATATCCAACAATGGGTACGTGGTGACTTCCTGATCTCCGGTATTACCCTGAACCGCTTCTTTGCCTTGCATGTGATTGCGTTGCCGATCGTTATTCTCGGTCTGGTGGTTATGCATATCATCGCTCTCCATGAGGTTGGTTCCAATAACCCTGATGGCGTTGAGATCAAGAAGAACAAGGATGAGAATGGCATTCCTCTCGATGGTATTCCTTTTCATCCCTATTACACGGTTAAAGATCTTGTAGCAGTGGTGGTGTTCCTGTTCGTATTCTGTGCTGTGATTTTCTTCTTCCCGGAAATGAACGGATATTTTCTTGAGCATGCCAACTTTGAGCCTGCCAATGGTTTGAAGACGCCGGAACATATTGCTCCAGTCTGGTACTTCGGGGCGTTCTATTCGATTCTTCGTGCGATCACGTTCAGTATCGGGCCGATTGATGCCAAGCTGTTGGGTGTTATCTTCATGGGGGCGGCCATCGCAATCCTGTTTGTATTGCCCTGGCTTGATCGCAGTCCTGTGAAGTCCTGGCGTTACAAGGGGCCGATTTTCCGCACACTGATTCTTTTGTTTGCGTTCGACTTTATCCTTCTGATCTGGCTGGGAACCAAGCCGGCAACGGAGATCTATACCCTGATGGCTCAGCTGGGCACGGTGTTCTATTTCGCCTTCTTCCTGTTGATGCCGTTCTACTCCGTCATGGAAAAAACCAAGCCTGTACCGGAGAGGGTGACCAAATAATGAAAACAATACGGTTAATTAAAAATACTGTTGCGGCCGTTATGCTGGCCGCACTTTCTGCGGGGGTTCTGGCTGCTGGCAGTGGGTATCCGTTGGATAAGATGGAGCCGAATATAGAGGATAAGGCATCCCTCCAGCGTGGTGCACAAACTTTTGTAAACTACTGTTTTGGTTGTCATGCTACAGGCTATCAACGCTATGAGCGGGTGGCTGACGATCTGGGTATTCCCCATGATCTGATGAAGGAAAACCTGATGCCCTCCGGTGGCAAGATTGGTGACCTGATGGTGATCGGTATGGACCCGAAAGAGTCCAAGGAGTGGTTTGGTACCACGCCTCCCGACCTGACTCTTGTGGCCCGGGTTCGTGGTACCGACTGGCTGTACACCTATCTGAGAACTTTCTACCTTGATCCCAAGCGTCCCTGGGGCGTGAACAACAAGGTGTTCCCGGATGTGGGTATGCCTCACGTATTGCTGGAGTTGCAGGGTGCTCAGGTGGATACCTGTGCTGGAGAAGGTTTCTCCCAGCGTGACACACTGACCGGAGAAAGGCTGTGTGGTCTGGAGCCTGATCCTTCTATTAAAGGCAGTATGACACCGGAACAGTATGACCAGTCCATGTATGACCTGGTGAACTTCCTGGCTTACAGTGGTGAACCCATGAAGCTGGAGCGTCAGCGGACTGGTACTTTTGTACTGATGTTCCTGGTGGTTTTCTTCATTGTGGCCTACATGCTGAAACGGGAATACTGGAAGGACGTTCACTAACTCCTATAATCTGGTAGAATTTGCTATCGGCGCGTAATCACAGGTTGATTGCGCGCGTTTTTGTTTCACTTCACCTCAGGCGGAGGTAAATAGATGGGCGTAGTCGCCAAGCGATCCTCAATGACTTTCTACTCCGATCCGGCGGATCATTACTGCCATCGGGTTCGTATTGTGCTGGCGGAGAAGGGGGTTGCTGTCGATATTCAGGATGTAAATCCAGACGCCCTGCCTCAGGAACTTGCGGATATTAATCCTTATAACACGGTACCGACACTGGTTGATCGTGAGCTGGTTCTGTATGAGTCCGGCGTTATGATGGAATATCTGGATGAGCGTTTTCCTCATCCCCCTCTGTTGCCGGTTTATCCGGTGACTAGGGCGCAGAGTCGTTTGATGATGCATCGTATTCAAAAGGACTGGTGCCAGCTGGCGGATACTATCCTGAGTTCTACCAGCAAGGATGCGACTGCCAGAGCGCGTAAAGAACTGAGGGAAGGGCTAACGGGCATTTCTCCGATTTTCGCTGAAAAGCCATTCTTTATGAGCGATGAATTCACTCTCGTGGATTGCTGTGTGGCTCCGATTCTCTGGCGTCTGCCGGCGTTGGGTGTTGAGCTGCCCCGCCAGGCCAAGGATATTCTGACTTATGCAGACAAACTGTTTGAGCGGGATTCTTTCCGTGAAAGCCTGTCTGAGATAGAGAAAGAAATGAGAGTCTGATTCAGCTTAATGAATTACAATGAAAGGAGTGCCTGGCACTCCTTTTTTTTATGGAGCTTCTCTTTTTAATAGCGCTTCTTTTCTAATATAACCGTTTATCTGGAGTTGGTGGATGAGTATGACAAGCAGTCGCCCTTACATCATTCGGGCACTGTATGACTGGATTGTTGAGAACGAATGCACACCCTATTTGCTGGTTGACGCTCTCTGGCCCGGCGTGGCTGTTCCTCCTGGATTTGCTGAAGATGAACAGGTTGTGCTTAATGTGTCGCCTATGGCTGTGCGGGAACTGCAGCTGGAGAATGATGCTGTATCATTTATGGCGCGTTTCAGTGGGCGTTCCTGTGATGTTTATGTGCCAGTGGCTGCGGTCATGGCGATTTATGCCCGGGAAAATGGCCAGGGTATGGTGTTCGAGATGGAGCCCCGTCCCGGTGAGGATGAGCTTGATCTGGAAGAGGGTGAATCTGCTCCTGTTATCGCGCCGGTTGAAGTTGCAAAAACCGATGCTGATGTTTCCCGGCAGGATGGTGGCAATGATGATAAGCCCACTCCACCGAAAGGCCGCCCGTCACTTAAAGTCGTAAAATAAAGTTTTAACACTGGTTTTAAACAGAAAAGGCCCGCGCTGCGGGCCTTTTCTGTTTTGTATCTCTGTGTTTGTTATTAGCGAATGTATTCAAAAACCTTGACGATTTTCTGAACGCCGTAGGCTTCCCGTACAAGGTTGACGGCTTGGTCGGCCTGTTCCGGTGTCACCAGTCCCATTAAAAATACAGTGCCGTTCTCGGTCACAGTCTTGATCTGTGAAGAAGGAAAACCTTCGGTCGCCAGCATGCGGGTTCTGATTTTGGTGGTAATCCAGGTATCGCTGGAGCGTGTCAGGGCGGTGGTGGGACCGGAGATTTCCAGTTCGTTGTACACCTTTCTGACTTTAAGAACCTTTCTGACTATCTGTTCCGCCTGGGCTTTCAGCTGTTCGCTGCTGACCTGGCCGGACAGAAGAACGTAGCCGTTATAGCTGGTCACGTTTACGTGATTCTTCTCAAATTCCGGGTTGGTTTTGTTGAGATTTACGGTGGCGACGGTTTCAATGCTCTGGTCGTCCATCCAGGCGCCCCAAGTGCGGCTACCCTGATCTTCCTTGATGGGACCTTCCTGTACGGCAGATATGGTCGTGGCGCACCCGGTCAGCAGCGCAAGGACGCAGGTCAGGGCCGGTAGCAGAGATTTTGTGGTCATATCCTTGTCCTGTGTCGTTTATATAGCTTTTCGATAGGGCGTTCGATAAAACGTTCGATAAAGTGTTCGATAAAGTGTTATTCGACACTTCCAAACAGATATTCATCAATCAGGTCGCACAGGCAGTGGAGAACCAGCAGATGTACCTCCTGAATACGGGTGGTGATATTACTGGGAATACGGATTTCCACGTCTTCCGTATGGAGCAGACGTGCGCAGTTACCACCATCCTTGCCGGTAAGGGCGACAACGGTCATCTCCCGGTCATGGGCGGCCTGTATGGACTGTACAATATTGGGGGAGCGGCCGCCGGCAGATATAACCAGCAGGATGTCGCCGGGTTGCCCAAGGGCGCGGATCTGCTTAGAGAAAATTTCGTTGTAGCTGTAATCCCTGGCAATGGAGGTCAGAGTTGAGGTGTCCGTGGTCAGGGCTATGGCGGGCAATCCTGGGCGCTCCCGCTCAAACCGGTTCAGAAGTTCGGAGGAGAAGTGCTGGGAAACGGCTGCTGAGCCGCCGTTGCCGCATACCAGAATTTTTCCTTCATTTACGAGGGAGTGCACCATAAGTTCGGCAGCCTGGCCGATATAGGGCGGAAGTTCTTCAGCTGCGCGGATTTTTGCGTCAATACTATCGGAGAAGTGGCTGGTTATATGGTCAAGCATGTCACGGGGTCCTGGTGATCCACTTTCGTCCGGGAATTGCTCTTCTCTCAGACAGATAATTTACTAAAAACAGGTATCGCTTTTTCAAAATGATGCAGCGATGATTGCAGCCTGTTCAGGATGCTCACTTAAAGTACTCTTCAGATTGCTCTTCAAACAGTTTTTCAAAAGTTTTGCGACAATTGTCTTATGGGCCAAAGGCGTTTCTGATCCAGTTGATTGCACGGGTGTTGGCATTGTTCGTTGTCGGATGAATCGTGATTATATCAAAGCGACAGGGCTGTCTGTCTGTCAGCTTGAGTGTCTGCATGTAATGGGCTGCCGTTTTGCTCAGTTTTTGTTGCTTGTGATAATTTACAGCGTCTGCGCCTGATCCGAAATTGTTGTTTTTCCGATATTTCACTTCAACGAATACAAGAGTGTCCCTGTCTTCCATGATGAGATCAAGCTCCCCGGCTCTGCAGGCGTAGTTTCTGTCTCTGAAGGTCAGGCCCTGGCGAAGCAGGAATGCCAGAGCCTGGTCTTCGGCAGCTTTGCCGGAGAGGTTGTTAACCGTCGTCTTCCAGAACATTCTGGTCGTGCTCAGGGTTCATGCTGCGTTTTTGAGTTAATGGTGTGGGGCGACCATTACGGAAATACTGCCAGGTAAGCTGGCGGGTGACTTCCCTGTTGCGGGATATGCTCAAGGTGCCGGTTGAGCCGAACATTTGGGCACCTTCTGACTGTGCCATCTGCTCCAGACGGGGATAAATCCGCCAGGCATCGGCACCCAGTGCATAAAGAGGGGCAAGCTGGCTGCTGCTCTCTTTTTTCCAGCTGGACTGAATTGATGCCTTGACTGGTGAAGGCTTGTCGGTAAACCAGGGTATCAGCGGGATACGGACGTCGTTAAGATCCCTGTTCTGGGTTCTGTTAGTTTCGCCGCTGTACATGGCGGATATCGTGTAAACCGGCAGGTCGTAAGCAAAGTAGTAGTTCAGGGCGGGTTTCAGCTGACGTCCCTGGGCGGGGGAGCCAATCATGAAAATCATGTCTATATCCTGGCGTCGGCGCGGGGTGTAGTCCAGGCGTTCCCCGAGAAGTCTTGTCAGGGCATTGGCTCGTTTGAAGCTGCTGTTTACCAGTAGGGCATCACTGACAGCGGTGTTGTAATCACCTTTGGAAAAAATATGCTGGTTCAGTACTTCGCCCCCCCACTCTTCCCAGGTTTTACGGAAACTTTCTGCAACCCGGCTGCCCCAGGGGCTGTCTGGGGTAAGGATGACAGGTTTCCTGTAACCATCGTTCCAGGCTCGGTGAGCAGCCTGGGCCGCTTCGGTTTCGGAGGCCAGGCTGAACTGGTAAGTGGTCGGACTGGTTTCTATATCAGGTACCTGGTTAAGCACCAGCCAGGGGATGGTGATGGTGGTGTTGATCAGGCTCCGCTGGGCTGCGCTGCGGCGCAGGGGGCCGATAATCATTTCCGCACCTTCATCCTGGGCCAGGCTGACAAGTTCCGCCGGGTCTGATTTGTCGGTGTTATAGAATGCTATTTCCGGCAGATTGGTGGTAGTGTTGCCAGCCTGCAAGGTGCTTTTGGAAAGATAGTAGCCCGCCATAAAGCCGTTCTGCACAGCTTTTCCTGCTGCGGCCTGTGGGCCAGTGAGTGGCAGCAGAACCGCAATACGTGCTGGCTGGTAGGGTGGCGTATTTTTCAGTGCGCTGATGGCTTTCGGTATATGCTGGAGAGCGTCAGTGCCCTGCCAGCGCATCTCCCACTGTCTGAGTTCGACCAGTTGCTGGCTCAGTTCGCTGGGTTCCCGGTAAATAATGGCCAGTTCAATCCAGGGTTGGAGAGGTGTGGCGATGTTGTTGGCCAGCATTTCTTTCAGATTGTCGCTGTCTTCCTGCAGCAGGCTGTTCCAGAGATCCTGGTAGAGTTCAGGGTTGATGGTTATGCCGGGCTGGCTGATGGCATTGCTCCAATAGCTAATCGCTTCGGGGTAGCGGCCTTCCATATTAGCAAGACGTGCCTGAAGAATATTGTATTTCTGCAGTTGATTGTTCTGGAGGTCGGGACGATAGATAGCCTCAAGCCACTGGAGGGCATAGGATGGCTGCTTATTGGTCAGGGCCAGTAATGCGTTCAACAGTTTGTAGCCGGTCAGCTCCTGCTGGCTCAGACTGTACTGGCTAACCAGTTCAAGAAGTTCGGCGGCCCGGACAGGGTTTTCTGAAGCTAATTGTTCTGCTGCTTGAATATACAGATTGCTGCGGCGTGGTTCGCTGGCCTGGCTGGCTGCGCTCAGTAAGCTGTTGATGGTGCTCTCGATTGTTGTAACCCGTGGCTTCGCCGGGTGTGTGTCGACTTTCTGGGTGGGAGCGCAAGCCGACAGAATAAACAGTGGTATTACCAGCAGCAATATTCCGGCCCGGGTTTGAAAATTCACGGTGTCAGGTGACCTTCTGGCAAAATAATAATTAGTACGGATTCTAACCGAGACCCTGCGGTGGCTCCAGAAGGTGGGCGGGTTAAAAGCAGGTTTGTGTGATTTTTGGGTTAACGGGTAACAAAGGTTTTTTTATGAGTGACGGTACCCTTTATATAGTGGCAACGCCGATAGGTAATCTTGGTGACTTGTCCGTCAGGGCAAAAGAAGTTCTGGAGGGTGTGAATGTTATTGCCGCTGAAGATACTCGGCATACCAGCCGTTTGCTCAGTCATTTTGGGATAAAGAGGCCACTTCTGGCTTGTCATGACCATAATGAGCGGGGAAGAAGTGAGCAGATTGTGCAGCGGTTGCAGGCTGGTGAGTCTGTTGCTCTGGTGTCTGATGCGGGGACGCCGCTGATTTCTGATCCGGGCTATTACCTGGTTAACGCGGTACGGGATGCCGGTTTCCGGGTTGTTCCGGTTCCGGGAGCCTGTGCTATGGTGGCGGCGTTGAGTGTGTCTGGTATGCCTTCCGACCGGTTCTTTTTTGAAGGGTTTCTGCCAGCTAAAGGGGCCGGGCGCCGCAAGCGTATTGGTGAGCTGGCGGATTTTCCCCACACCTGGATTGTTTATGAGTCTCCGCATCGCATTGTGGATATGCTGGATGACTTTGCTTCGGAGCTGGGAGAAGAACGTCAAGTGGCTCTGGCCCGTGAACTGACCAAGACCTTTGAAACAGTCCTGTCTGGAACCGTTGCAGAGTTACAGGTGATGCTGGAGCAGGATGAAAACCAGCGTCGGGGCGAGTTTGTTGTTCTTGTCCATGGTGCGTCAAAGCCGGAGGTTGTGGCTGGGGATATACCTGAAGATGCTCTGAAAATTCTGCAGTTACTGCTGGATGAATTACCCATGAAGCAGGCAAGCCAGCTGACCGCTAAAATTACCGGGCTAAAAGCGAAAGTGCTGTATAAGGCAGGATTGGCACTGAAGTCGAAGGGATAATTATCAGGTCGCTAATGGGGGCAGTGGTAGCCAGCCAAGGGTATCAAGGGCTTCTATAAAAATTTCTACAGCGAGGGATGTGACCAGAAGGCCCATAACCCGAACAAGAATAGATGTGCCGTTGTCCCCAAGGATTTTGTAGATTTTCGGAGCCAGGCGAAACAACCCCCATGCAATTGTAAGTACCAGAATCATCAGGAAGGCGGTGAACGCCTGTTCCTGGATTGAGTGAAGGCGGTTATCGGTTAAAATAATGATGGCTGTCAGGGCTCCAGGGTTGGCAAGGGAGGGAATGGCCAGGGGGAAAACAGCTACATCGTGCCCTGGTTCCTGATGGCCAGCGGGGTATTCCTCCTCTTCCGGGCGAAAAATCATCTGTAAGCCATAAAGAAACAGAACTACGCTGCCGGCCATCTGGAAGGCAGCAAGCCTTATTCCTATGGCATGGAGCAGTACCTGTCCAATCAGCAGGCAGCTGATTAGTATGATGGCGCTGTAGAGGACGGCCTTAAGGGCAATATGGGCTTTCTGGGTGGCATTAAAACGACGGGTGACTGTTAGAAACATGGGCATGCTGCCGATCGGATCAATAACCGCAAAGAGAAGGATAAAGTCATGGATCTGGTTTGGGATCATTGCTGTAACGGCGGAAAGAATGTTCGGAGAGATTAGCTAACAAATCAAGCTTGAGTTGACTGGACTGTTCCGGTATTGTTCGCCGTCCGCAAGATGGCCGGGCAGCCGCTGTTTCTTTATTGTGTTCGCATAATAAAGGGAGGGAGGAAAGTCCGGGCTCCACAGGGCAGGGTGCCAGGTAACGCCTGGGGGGCGAAAGCCTACGGAAAGTGCCGCAGAGAGCAGACCGCCTAAATCAGCCGCTCTTTTCAGGAGAGTGATTGATCGGTAAGGGTGAAAGGGTGCGGTAAGAGCGCACCGCATGGCTGGCAACAGTTCATGGCAGGGTAAACCCCACTCGGAGCAAGACCAAATAGGAATTCATTGGCGTGGTCCGCGCTGAATTCGGGTAGGTCGCTTGAGGTGTGTGGCGACATGCATCCCAGATGAATGGCTGTCAGGGTTCCTTTGGGAACTTTACAGAACCCGGCTTACAGGCCATCTTGCGGCCTTTTCTTCTTTTTATATTCCTGTTTTGCCTTGTTCTTGACGGTTCCCTCCGTTTCTTTAGCTTTCTTTGTGATAAATCATTCCTCCTTTATTAGCGGCTATAGCCTATAAACTAATATTTTTCATCATTCTGTCTCTCATGATGTTGGTGCAGCCGTTTCTTTTTATTGGTTTTTTCCATTTTTTCCACTTTCTTTCACCATGTGTAACTTACTAATTTTCAAGGTTTTTCCCGAACTCAAGGGTCTTTGACCAGGGTTTTGAGTATTTCTATAGTGTGTTACAGTGGGTGAAAGTGGATATATGTGGAAAAATCTGGGAAGCTGGTGTAGTTGAAAGGAGGGATTCTCGTGTTTCGAGGTGTTAACGCACTGAATATGGATACCAAGGGACGGTTGGCAGTGCCGACACGTTACCGGTCCGTATTGTCAGAGCGTTGCGAAGGCCATCTGGTGGCCACCATTGATACCGAAGAAACCTGCCTTCTTATTTATCCGGTTGATGAATGGGACGCTATTCAGACCAAGATTGAAGCTTTGCCCAGTTTCCATCCTATGACCCGCAGAATACAGCGCCTGTTGATAGGCCATGCGACTGATCTGGAAATGGATGGTAATGGACGAATTTTGATTCCGCCACTGTTAAGGGAATACGCCGGCCTGAGCAAGAAAACGATTTTGCTGGGCCAGGGGAAAAAGTTCGAACTTTGGAATGAGCAGTGCTGGAATGAACGGCGCAATGCCTACCTTCAGGAAGCAGGGGGCGGCGACGAAACCCCCGAAGAGTTACAGACATTGTCGTTGTAGGTATGAATAAAAAATTTCAGCACAAGACAGTTTTGCTGGATGAGGCGGTAGCGTGCCTGGTCGAAAACCCCGATGGTCGTTTTATCGACGGCACCTTCGGGCGAGGTGGCCACAGTCGCCTGATCCTGTCCCAGCTCAGTGATAAAGGGCAGTTGACGGGTATTGATAAAGATCCTGTAGCCGTAAGGTTTGGCACTGGATTAATGGCAGAAGATGGCCGGTTCCGTATCTGCCATGGCTCTTTTGCGGATATGAAAGAGTTTGCAGGGGGAGGAAAGCTGGATGGCATTTTGCTGGATCTTGGCGTGTCATCCCCCCAGCTGGACGACGCTGATCGTGGATTCAGCTTTCAGAATGATGGTCCTCTGGATATGCGCATGAATACCAGCAAAGGTTTAAGCGCCGCTGAGTGGCTGGCGGTAGCCAGCGAAGACGAAATTACTGACGTCATCAAGCGTTTTGGAGAAGAAAAATTTGGTCGTCGTATGGCAAAGGGCATTATTGAAGCCCGAGAACAGGCACCAATAGAAAGAACAGCCCAGCTGGCGAAGATTATTGCGGATGCGAACCCGGTGTGGCCGAAAAAGATTCACCCGGCCACTAAAGCGTTTCAGGGAATCAGAATTTTTATTAACAGTGAGCTGGACGACCTTGAGCAGATACTGGAAGACAGTCTGGAGCTGCTGAAGCCCGGTGGAAGGCTGGTGATTATCAGTTTTCATTCCCTGGAAGACAGAATGGTGAAACGCTTTATCCGCAGGCATGAAAAAGGGGATGATGTTCCCAGTTGGGTGCCCCTGACGGAAGAACAGCTGAACCGGCACCTGAAGAGTATCGGCAAAGCCCGTAAGGCCGGCCCGGAAGAAGTTGACTGTAATCCACGGGCACGCAGTGCGGTTATGCGAGTGGCGGAACGTCTCGCGTGATGACGGGCTGGCTGGATTTTTCCCCCCTGAAAGCCATAGGGGAGAGAGTTCGATGGTTACCAGTGGCCATGTTTGTGGGAGTTGTCGTCTGTGCTCTGGCCGTGACTTATGTCGCCCATTTGAACAGACAGGCATCCAACCAGTTACAGGCTGAATTAAAGCGTAAGAATGCCCTTCAGGAAGAGTGGGGGCGGCTGCTTCTGCAGCACAGTACTCTGACGGCTCACAGGGAAATAGAGCAGTTGGCCCGTGAGGAGCTCAACATGGATGTGCCCGGAAAGGGCAGGGTCATCATGGTGCAGCCATGAATATGCTTGGAAAAATAAAGTCACGGCTTAACCGCTATTTCTTTGTGCAGACGCTAATAATTGCGGCTGCATTGTGCGTCAGTGGTCGTGTGTTTTATCTGCATGTGTACGACAGGCCCTTCTTACAGAACGAAGGGGACAAGCGTACTGAGCGGGAAATACAGATTCCTGCTCACCGGGGCATTATTTTTGACCGTAACGGTAGCCCTCTGGCGGTCAGTAGCCGGGTGGTGTCTGTCTGGGGCAATCCCAGACTGTTGAATAAAGAGAAGGGCCGCTGGGGCGAGTTGGCAAAGGCCCTTGGCATAAAGCTAATGGTGCTGGAAAAGAAGTTAAAAAATAACAGCGAGAAAGGTTTCGTCTACCTGAAAAAACGGATGAAACCGGAGAATGCTGACAAAGCGTTGAAACTGAAGATTCCGGGCGTTTATGGTGACTCGGAATATCGTCGTTTTTATCCGCTGGGTGAAGAGACAGCTCAGCTGATTGGCCTGACAGATTCTAATGATCAGGGACAGGAAGGTGTTGAACTGGCCTTGAATGACTGGCTGGCCGGCGTACCTGGTGAGCGGGTGGTGACCAAAGACCGCAAAGGTAATGTTATCCGCATGGGAGAAGTGCGGAAGGAGGCTGAGGCGGGCAAGGATGTCATGCTCAGTATTGACCTGCGTTTGCAGTACCTGGCTTACCGGGAATTGTTAGCGGCGGTGCAGGAGCATAAAGCCAGGGCTGGTTCTTTGGTCATGCTGGATGTGAAAACCGGAGAGGTGTTGGCCATGGTCAATCAGCCCTCTTTTAATCCGAATAACCGTAAGTCCATTAATCTTGCGGGTATGAGAAACAGGGCTATCACCGACCAGTTTGAGCCAGGTTCGGTGATTAAGCCATTTACCGTTGCAGCGGCGCTGGAATCGGGGCGTTATCAGGCGGATACGCAGATTAATACAGCGCCGGGAACCCTTCGGGTGGGCCAGGATACAGTCAGGGATCCACGCAATTTCGGCACCCTGGATGTTACCGGAATTATTACCCGGTCCAGTAATGTTGGTGTAACCAAGCTGGCCCTGGATATAGGTGCAGAAAAGGTGATTTCTGTTCTGCAGCGTGTTGGTATCGGACAATCTACAGGGATTGTGTTTCCCGGGGAGAGTACCGGAACATTGCCTGTCAGAAGAAAATGGCGACCAATAGAGACCGCAACCCTGTCTTACGGTTATGGCCTTACGGCTACACCCCTGCAGCTGGCACAGGCATATAGCGTGTTGGCGAATGATGGGGTGGCTATGCCTGTAAGCATTATTAAGCAGGATCTTCCCTCTCAGGGAGAGCAGGTGCTGGCCCCGGATATTGCCCGTGAGGTTATGGATATGATGAGAACCGCAACCAGCAATATAGGCACGGCCAGAAGAGCGAGAACAGAGGGCTACTCTGTTGCCGGTAAGACAGGAACATCGAAGAAACTGGGTGACAAAGGGTATTCCGACAATGACTATATTTCTCTATTTGCCGGTGTGATACCGGCAGACAATCCGAAAGTGACGATGGTTGTTCTTATAGATGGTGCTACAGACGGACGTTATTACGGTGGTGCTGTCGCGGCTCCGGTATTTTCACGTGTAGCGGGAGAAACCATGCGCGTGTTGAGGGTTCCGCCGGAAGGAAGCCGCGGGCAGATGGTGGCCGACGCCGCAAGAAAATCCAGGAATGAAGGTTGATGACTGATTCTATGCGGGAGTATGGCATCCAGAACCAGCAACTGACCTTGAATGGTCTGCTGAAATGGCTCGGACATGTGCCGACTGCAGACGATATTGTCCTGTCCGGGGTGAAAACAGACAGTCGCCGTGTACAACAGGGTGACCTGTTTCTTGCGATTTCTGGTTATGCCGTTGATGGCAGGGACTATATCGAAGCTGCAGTTCAGGCTGGTGCTGTCGGGGTGCTGGCTCAATCTGGCGCTGAACTGCCTGTTGTCGGTGTGCCTGTGATCGCTGTGGATAATCTTCAGGACAAGGCCGGTGGGCTTATTGATTTCAGCTTTGGCCATCCTTCCAGACAAATCAAAGTTATTGGGGTGACTGGGACCAACGGAAAGTCATCCACAGTGCATTTTCTGGCAGACCTGCTGGATAAACTCAGTAATGGCTGTGGCCTGATGGGGACATTAGGCAGTGGTCGCATAGGGCGACTGGAGAATTCCGGCAATACCACCGCAGACCTGTTCAGCTGTCACAGCTTCGCTGCCCAAATGAGAGATGAACAGATCGGCTGGATGGCGATGGAAGTATCGTCCCACGGTCTTGACCAGGGCCGAATTCAGGGCATGCATGTTGATACGGCAGTGTTCACAAACCTGACCCGGGATCACTTAGATTACCACGGTACCATGGGCGCCTATGCCCGGGCTAAGGGACGCTTGTTCCAGCATCCTCGTTTAAAACATGCCGTATTTAATATGGATGACAGCTGGTCACAATTCCTTCGTGACCTGACCCCGGACAGTGTTGAATGTATTGGGTGCTCTTTGTCCGATGAAAGTGCTGATATTTACCTGAAGAATATTCAGCTGATTTCCCACGGTATGCAGGCGGATATTGTTACTCCCTGGGGAAAAGGCGAGCTGAAAACACCACTGATGGGGCGTTTTAACCTCAGCAATCTGCTGGGTGTGATTAGTGTTCTGGGATGTCATGGTTTCCCGTTAAGTGACGTTCTGCAGGTTATTCCGACTATTAACAGCGTACCGGGGCGTCTTGAACGTTTTGGAGGTGAGAATCAGCCCCTGGTGGTGGTTGATTATGCCCACACACCTGATGCCTTAACCAGTGCCCTGAAGGCGCTGCGTGAACATGGTGGTAAAAGCATTACCTGTGTCTTTGGCTGTGGTGGTGACCGGGATAAAGGCAAGAGAGCCTTGATGGCTCAGGCGGCCTGCGCTGATGCGGATAAAGTTTATCTCACCAGTGATAATCCCAGGAATGAAGAGTCCAGAGCCATTATTGAAGATTGCCTGGCTGGTCTTGATGAGGCCCAGAAAAACCAGGTGACCGTTGTCGTAAATCGAGCGGAGGCTATCGCCCATGCTGTTGCCGATGCCTGCGCTGAAGATATTGTGCTTGTGGCCGGAAAAGGCCATGAGAGTTACCAGGAGATTAAGGGTGTTCGATACCCGTTCAGTGATTTCGAGCAGGTTTCGCTGGCTTTGTCCGGGAGGGTGGCATGATTGCATCTGAACGCTTGAGCGGGCTGGCCAAAAAGCTACCGGCGAAGCTTATCGGTGATGATGCTGAGGTCACATCCATCAGCATAGATACACGAACACTGGTGCCAGGGCAGTTATTTGTCGCGATCAAGGGACCAAACTTTGATGGTCACAACTATGTGTCTGCGGCCCTGAAAAAAGGCGCGGCAGGAGTGCTGGTTAGCCGGAAAGGGGAAGGTGAGCCCCGTCTTCTCGTTGAAAATACAGATAAAGCCCTGGCATCCCTGGGTTACCTGAACCGTGACGCATTTGATGGTCTGGTGATAGGTGTAACCGGCAGCAGCGGTAAAACCTCAGTAAAGGAAATGCTCGCCGCTGTTTTTGGCCAGGTGGCACCGACCCTGGCGACCCGTGGCAATCTGAATAATGCCTATGGTGTTCCGGTTACCCTGGGTGAGCTGATTTCTGAACACAAGTATGCCGTTATTGAAATGGGCACTAACAGCCCCGGTGAAATAGCTCATCTGACGTCTATCGTCCGCCCCCATATTGCTCTGATCAATAACGCCAGTATTTCCCATATAGCTGGTCTTGGCAGCCTGGAAGGTGTTGTGGAAGAGAAAGGTGCGATTTTTGATCGCCTGCCCAATGACGGCTGCGCTGTTATTAATGCTGACGACCCGTACTGTGATACCTGGAAAGAGCGGGTAAGCAAAGCTTCAAACTGTCGGGTAATGACTTTCAGTCTTACAGGTAAAGAGGCTGACTGCTGGCCGGATAATATTGTCACCGAAGACAATGGCATGCACTTTACCCTGCACCTGGATGGCAAGGAGACTCTTGTCCATCTGCAGTTCTGGGGTAAGCACCAGGTGGCGAATGCCTGTGCTGCTGCTGCCATTGCCAGAGCCGCCGGCCTGGATATTGAAACCATTGCCGCCGGGCTGGGGGAAGCCCGTCCGTACGCTCGCCGTGGTCAGCGTTTTCGTACTAATAACGGTGCCATAGTTATTGACCAGAGTTATAACGCTAACCCTGACTCAACCCGTGCGGCCATTGATGAACTGGCTGACTGTGACGGTTACCGGATTCTGGTGGTGGGTGACCTGTCTGAAGAACATTTCCTTAATGAGGAAGAAGGCATTGCTATGCACCGTGAACTGGGTGAATACACCAGTGCTGCAGGTATCGACAGGTTGCTGACTTCCGGCCATTGGTCCCGTTATGTTCATGATGGTTTCCAGGGGGCCGGCGAGCACTTTGAAACAAAAGAAGAATTAAGTGGGTGGTTGCATCCTCATCTGAATGCCGGGGTTGTTGTGCTGGTGAAAGGGTCAATGACAACCGGAATGAACGAAGTGGTCACTGCCTGCCTGGGCGACCCAACTGTTGAGGCCGGGAGGCCCGAAACCACGGAGGGTATCTGATGCTGTACTGGCTGTCGGATTTCCTGAGTACGTATTACAGCGGCTTTGGCGTATTTAAGTATCTCACCCTGAGAGCCATTCTCAGTGTGCTGACAGCTTTGGCCTTCTCCCTGATTCTCGGTCCGGTGCTGATTCGTAAACTGAGCTTTCACCAGATTGGTCAGGCGGTTCGTGATGACGGCCCACAGTCTCATCTGAGCAAAGCGGGAACGCCCACAATGGGGGGCGCGTTAATTCTGGCAGCGATTACTATCAGCACCTTGCTGTGGGGCAATCTCACTAATATTTACCTGTGGATGGTGCTCGGTGTAACCCTGTCGTTTGGTGCTATTGGCTGGGTTGACGATTACAGAAAGGTTGTGGAAAAGCATTCCCGTGGTCTGCCAGCCCGCTGGAAATACTTCTGGCAATCGGTGTTTGGTTTGGGGGCGGCTGTTGCTCTGTTTGTAATGGCGAAAACTCCCATGGAAACGGCATTGATTGTGCCGTTCTTCAAGAGCGTGGCTATTCCTCTGGGCTTCTTCTTTATTGGGCTGACGTATCTGGTGATTGTTGGCACCAGTAACGCGGTGAATTTAACCGACGGCCTTGATGGGTTAGCCATTATGCCGACGGTGATGGTGGCTGCGGCTTTGGGTGTATTTGCCTACCTCAGTGGTCATATTGAGTTTGCCCGTTACCTGAATATTCCCCATATCCGTGGTTCCGGTGAACTGGTGGTATTTACCGCTGCGCTGGTGGGAGCGGGGCTTGGCTTTCTGTGGTTTAACACATATCCCGCCCAGGTTTTTATGGGTGATGTGGGTGCCCTGGCTCTGGGGGCAGCTCTGGGTGTTATTGCTGTGATTGTTCGCCAGGAAATTGTGCTCTTTATTATGGGCGGTGTTTTCGTCATGGAAACCGTGTCGGTCATTCTGCAGGTGGGCTCTTACAAACTGACCGGACGACGTATATTTCGTATGGCACCCATACATCACCATTTTGAATTGAAGGGCTGGCCTGAACCCAGGGTTATTGTGCGGTTCTGGATTATCAGCCTGATTCTCGTATTGATAGGACTGGCAACACTTAAGTTGCGTTGACGAAGAAGGATAAAAACGCAGTGAACGGACAGATGATCAGCAGCGATAAACAGCGGATTGTCGTCGGTCTTGGGAAGACCGGGCTGGCCTGTGCCCGCTGGTTGTTCCGTTCTGGTCTGTCTTTTCAGATAGTGGATACCCGTTCACAGCCTCCCGGCCTGGATGATCTTCATCGGGAGTGTCCTGGTGTTGAGGTTGTTTGTGGCCCTCTTGATGGGAACTTTCTTTCTCAGGCTGATGAGTTGATTGTCAGCCCGGGTCTCTCCCTGAAAGAACCGGCTATTGCTGAGGCCATTTCAGCCGGTATCTCTGTTATCGGTGATATCGAGCTGTTTTGCCGCAAGGTGAGTGCGCCGGTTATTGCCATTACCGGTTCAAATGGCAAAAGCACCGTAACCACTCTGCTTGGCCAGATGGCAGAAAAATCTGGTATCAGGGCTGGTGTCGGCGGAAATATCGGCACTCCGGTTCTTGAATTGCTGGAGCAGGAGGAGCACGAACTTTATATTCTGGAACTCTCCAGTTTCCAGCTGGAAACGACCCACTCCCTCAGAGCTGTTGGCGCAACTGTACTGAATGTAACACCGGATCATATGGACCGGTATGCTTCAATGCTTGAATACCATCAGGCGAAACACAAAATTTACCGTGGCTGCACCGGGGCTGTTTATAACCGTGATGATCAGCTGACCACTCCGCTGGTATCAGAGAATACCCAGATAATGTCTTTTGGCCTGAATACACCTCCAGGTTTAAAAGACTTTGGTGTTGTCAGTGAGCAGGGCAAAACCTGGCTGGTGCAGGGGTTGCAACGTCTGATTGCGACGGATGAGCTTCGTGTAAAAGGCTCTCATAATCAGGCTAATGCTCTGGCTGCCCTGGCGCTGGGAACATTTGCCGGTTTGCCTATGGACGTCATGCTGGATAGTCTGCGGGAATTTACCGGGCTGGTCCATCGTTGTGAATGGTTGGCGGATTGTCAGGGCGTCAGCTGGTTTAATGATTCCAAGGCCACCAATACCGGTGCTGCCATTGCCGCCATAGAAGGGCTGGGCGGTGATCTGGCGGGCGATATTATTCTGATCGCCGGTGGTGATGGTAAAGGTGCTGATTTCTCCGACCTTTGCCCGGCAGTTGAACGCTATGTTCGCGAATTAATTGTTATTGGTACAGATGGTCCCCGTATTGCCGAGACTGTGGGTGGCCTGTCTCACGTGCACTCTGCCGCAAGCCTGCAGGATGCAGTGAGAATGGCAGCCAGTCTATCTTCTGCTGGTGATGCTGTTTTGCTGGCGCCAGCCTGCGCAAGCTTCGATATGTTCTGCAGCTATGAACACCGGGGTGATGAATTCCGGCGACTGGTGGAGATGCTCAATGGCTGACGCATCCTCCCTGAGCTTGTCTGCACGCCTGCGCACCGGGAGCAGTCCGGTGGATTTCTGGTTGCTGGTAGCAGTGGTCTGCACTATGGCCCTTGGGCTGGTAATGGTGGCTTCTGCCTCCAGCGGTATTGCCTCAGCCGGTTACGGTTCACCTTTCCATTTTTCGTTGCGTCAGGGCATTTATATGTCTGGTGGGGTTGCCATAATGCTGGCCCTGCAATCACTGCCTATGGCCTCTCTGCAAAAAATTACTCCGGGGCTGCTGGTAATTGCCATGGCTCTTCTGGTTATAGTATTGGTTCCCCAGGTTGGTCGGGAAGTGAACGGCAGTCGTCGCTGGTTGCCTTTGGGCTTATTTAGTCTTCAGGCGTCTGAGGTAGCGAAAGTTTTCCTGGTGCTGCCTATGGCTGCGTATATGGCAAAGCATGAAGAAGACCTTCCTGGTGCCAGCTGGAAAGTCTTTCTGACTCCTATTGTTTTGCTGGGAATTGCCGGTGGTTTGTTGCTTGCGGAGCCTGATTTCGGGTCTGCGGTCGTTATTGCCGGAACCGTTATGGGAATGATTTTTCTGGCTGGAGCCAGATGGGGAAAATTTCTGGTATTGCTGACTCCTTTGCTGGTAGCCGGGTATTACCTGCTTCAGGAGCCGTATCGTCTCCGTCGTCTGACTAACTACCTGGACCCTTGGTCTGATAAATACGGTGACGGTTATCAGTTAACCCAGTCGCTTATTGGCTTTGGCCGTGGCAGCTGGTTTGGAGAAGGTCTGGGTAATGGTATCCAGAAACTGTTCTTCCTTCCTGAGGCTCATACAGATTTCATCTTTTCTGTTATTGCTGAAGAACTTGGTCTTATTGGTGCACTGCTGGTGATTGGTCTTCTGACTTTTATTGCCTGCAGAGCCATGCATATTGGTCGTACGGCGTATAAAGCCGGGCAGAAATTTTCTGCTTACGTGGCCTATGGTCTGGGGCTGCTGTTTGGCAGCCAGGCTTTTATCAATATAGGTGTGAGCAGTGGTTTGCTGCCCACCAAAGGGTTAGCTCTGCCTCTGTTCAGTTATGGAGGAAGCAGCCTGATTATGAATTGCGTGGTCCTTGGACTGTTAATGCGAATTGATTTTGAACGACGAACTGCTGTTAAACAGGGAGGGAAAGCCAATGGCTGAGCAGTTTCCCCTGTTTATTATTATGGCCGGAGGAACCGGTGGCCATATTTTCCCCGCCTTGGCTGTGGCTGATGAGCTGCGGAATAAAGGTTACCGCATTCACTGGTTGGGTACCCGGGATGGTATGGAAGCAGATCTGGTTCCCAAACATGGTTACGACATCAGCTTTATGCCGGTCAAAGGTGTACGTGGTAATGGTTTGAAAGCGTTGCTTCAGGCTCCGTTCCGGGTACTGGTTTCCGTGTGGCATGCTCTGCGTATTATGCGTAGTAAAAAAGCAGTTGGTGTCCTGGGTATGGGCGGGTTTGTCTCCGGCCCTGGCAGTGTTGCCGCCTGGCTGCTGCGTAAGCCACTTGTTCTCCATGAGCAGAATGCCACAATCGGGCTGACCAATCGCATAGCCAGCGTATTTGCTACTCGGCGACTGGAAGCTTTCCCCGAGGCATTTCCGCCTTCAGCTGGCGCAGAGTGTACAGGCAATCCTGTGCGCCCTATGAATGTGCCTGCGTCAGTTCGGAAAGAAGCACCTCTGCGTCTCCTGGTTCTGGGGGGCAGCCGTGGCGCTGTGGCCATAAATAAATGTGTACCGGCAGTGCTGGTGCGAATGGATAAAGGTGCTGTTGAGGTCTGGCATCAGACAGGTGCCGCAAATATTGATGAGACCCGTGAAAACTATCGAGCACTCGGTATTGCTGGCCGGGTAGACCCTTTTATTGATGACATGGCTGTTGCGTATGGGTGGGCCGACTTGGTGTTGTGCCGCTCTGGAGCCCTGACTGTTGCCGAGTTAGCCAATGCCGGCAGGCCCTCCATTCTTGTGCCTTATCCCTGGCACAAGGATCAGCAGCAGTTACGCAATGGTCGTTATCTTGTGGATAACGGCGCCGCCATTTTGCTTGAACAACGAGATATGACAGAAGAAACACTGGCAGACATACTGATAATGTTTTCAGAAGACAGAGACCGTCTGCAGATAATGGCAGGCGCTGCGAAAGCCTGTGCCCACCTTGATGCAACACAGACTGTTGCCCGTCACTGTGAGGAGGTGGCCCATGCCTGAGGCAGGTTCTGAACAGAGCGTAAAGGGAATGAATGTCCCTGTTTTTGCTGTACCGGAAATGCGTCGTATCAGGAAGATCCATTTCATTGGTATTGGCGGTTCCGGCATGTGTGGTATTGCGGAAGTTCTACGTAACCAGGGTTATGCCATTTCCGGTTCAGACATAAAAGCATCCCGGGTGATTCGGCGGTTGGAGTCCCTTGGTGTTGAGGTGTTTATCGGCCATGCCCGTGAACATGTTGGCGATGCCAATGTGGTGGTTGTTTCTACTGCTGTTAAGGAGGATAACCCCGAGTTGCTGGCGGCACGGGAGCTGCGTATTCCTGTCGTTCCCCGTGCGGAGATGCTGGCTGAGCTGATGCGTTACCGTCATGGTATTGCTGTTGCCGGTACCCATGGCAAAACCACCACCACAAGCCTGCTGGCTTCCGTGCTTGGGCAGGGTGGTCTGGACCCGACATTTATTATTGGTGGCCGGTTGAACTCTGCCGGCACTAATGCCCGTCTGGGGGCAAGCCGTTATCTGGTGGCCGAGGCCGATGAGAGCGATGCCTCCTTCCTGCATCTGCAGCCGATGGTTTCCATTGTTACCAATATTGATGCTGACCATATGGGTACCTATGACGGTGACTTTGGCCGTTTGAAGCAGACTTTTCTGGAGTTCCTGGATAATCTGCCTTTTTATGGTCTGGCAGTCGTCTGTATTGATGACCCTGTGGTGCGTGAGCTGCTTCCCAGAATCAAGCGTCAGATCATTACCTACGGTTTTTCTGAGGATGCTGATTACCGTGCTGTTAATGTGCATCAGGATGGTATGCAAAACCGCTACACCCTGGTACGCAAAGGCCGTGAAAATGTTGGGGTCGGTCTGAATATTCCCGGGGAGCACAATGTTCTGAATTCACTGGCAACCTTTGCTGTGGCTGCAGAAGAAGGTATTTCCGATGAAGATATTTGCGCGGGTCTGGCAGGTTTTCAAGGTGTTGGTCGTCGCTTCCAGGTCTATGGCAATTATCAGACGGGTGTCGGCGAAGTAATGTTTGTGGATGATTACGGACATCATCCCAGAGAAGTGGCCGCAACCATTGCTGCCATTCGCAAAGGCTGGCCGGAAAAGCGTCTGGCGATGATTTACCAGCCCCACCGCTATTCCCGGACCCGGGATCTGTACGACGATTTTGTTGATGTACTATCCCAGGTGGACGTTCTGCTGCTGATGGATGTTTACCCGGCAGGTGAAGATGAAATCCCCGGTGCTGATAGCCGAAGTCTGTGCCGCAGCATTCGTCAGCGAGGACGCCTTGACCCGATTTTTGTTCCCCGAGGAGAGTCTGTGAACAAAATTCTTCAGGATGTATTGAGTGAAGGTGATTTATTAATAACCCAGGGTGCCGGTGATATCGGTGCTCTGGCTGCGGATCTGGCAAAAAAAGAGCTGGTTCTGAAAGTGGAATGAGTGCATGACTGAAGAAAAAGTAGTCGGGCATGAGACCCTCAGTCAGAAAGAGGCCGCTGGACGGGTAGCCGTACTTTATGGTGGGTGTTCGGCTGAACGACAAGTTTCGCTAAATTCCGGTGCTCGCATCTTTAATGCACTTAAGGAAAAGGGCATTGATGCCGTACTGGTAGATGTTGACACGGATTTGATTGACCGGTTGCGGGATATTGCACCGGATAAGGTTTTTCTGGCTCTGCATGGAGGTGAAGGTGAAAACGGGACTATCCAGGGGCTGTTGGAATTTATGGGTATTCCCTACACAGGAACAGGTGTGAAAGGGTCTGCGCTGGCAATGGATAAGTGCCGCAGTAAACTGCTTTGGAACAGTATTGGGCTACCAACTCCTGAGTTCCGAATGATTTATGCAGAAACTGATTTTGCCAGTGCGGATTTGCCGGTCCCCTGTTTTGTTAAGCCAAACAGTGATGGCTCCAGTATCTATACTTTCCCGGTACATTCCCGGGATCAGTTGAAACCATCAATTAACCGGGTGCTGGAACATACCGGTCAAGTGCTGGTTGAGCAGTTAATAGACGGCCCGGAATTTACCATCGGAATTCTTGATGGCCGTGCATTACCGGTTATCCGTCTTGAGACTGATAACACATTTTACGACTACGAAGCCAAATATCTTTCCGATGATACACGTTACCATTTACCTTGCGGGCTGTCAGAAGAGAAAGAGGCAGAACTCCAGGAGCTGGCGGTCAAGGCTTTTGAAAGTCTTGGATGCAGTGGCTGGGGGCGTGTCGATGTGATGCAGGATGTAGATGGGAAATTCTGGCTGCTGGAAGTGAATACTATTCCCGGAATGACTGACCATAGTCTTGTACCTATGGCAGCCCGGGCAGAAGGTTATGACTTTGCGGATCTGGTTGTGAAGTTGCTGATGACAACTGAACAGAAGGAGCGGCCATGGATGCCCGTCGGTATCTCAGGCGAGACAATGACAACCGGGTAGGGCGGGCAAAGGAGCAGCCAGCCCGGAAACGGCAGAGCCATCGTAAAGAGCGAGGCGACCGAACACAACGGGTTGACCGTAAAGAAATTTTTGCACTCTGGTGGCGGCGCATACTGTCGGCTCTGAAATTGCTGATAGCGGGTGCCTGCCTTGGCGGCTTGATGTGGTCTGTGCCTCAGCTCTGGAACTGGCTGGATCGTCCGATTTCGAGGGTTGAGGTGGGTGGAACATTTCGCTACCTGAAGAAGGAACGGTTGCAGGCGCAGTTAAAACCCTACCTGCAACAGACGTTCTTCTCCCTGGATCTCCGGGCTATACAATCCCGGCTCCAGGGCGATAGCTGGATAGATAATGTCCGGGTGCGCAAAGTCTGGCCGGATCTTCTGAAAGTAACTTTCAGGGAAGAGGTGCCGGTTGCCAGGTGGCGGGACAGAGAGCTGATTAATGCCGAGGGGGAGGTGCTCGATTCACGACAGGGGCAGAGTTTTAGCGAGCTGCCCGTGCTTGCAGGGCCTGATGGCCGTGAGCAGGAAGTGATGCAGCAGTATATGACCCTGGGCCAGCAGCTGCGACCCCTTGGTTTGAAAGTGGATGGTGTAACCCTGACACCTGCCGGTAGCTGGAGTTTCAGGGTCAGGCAGGTGAAGGTTGAACTCGGTGGAGAAGCTTTGATTGAACGAATGCAGAGGTTTTCACGCCTCTATTTCAGTCAGCTGAAACCCCGTTGGAACGATGTTGCAAGTGTTGATTTACGGTACCGGGATGGAGTGGCTGTTGCCTGGCGTATAAAGTACGACGGATAACGGATAGATAAGTGGAACAACAACGATTGCACGGGCACAGTGATGACTGCATTCAGAAACGGCTGGACGCCGGAGTCGAGTCACTGAGTGTTGGCACAATAACAGATAGGTTAACGAATGACTGACTCCGGGAATGGAAAAATGGTGGTCGGCCTGGATATAGGCACCTCTAAGGTGGTCGCTCTGGTCGGAGAGATTACTGACCGTGGAACAATTGAGGTGGTTGGTATCGGTTCACATCCTTCGCGCGGATTGCGTAAGGGAGTGGTCGTTAATATTGAGTCAACGGTGCAGTCTATTCAGCGGGCCATAGAAGAAACTGAATTGATGGCTGGCTGTCAGATTGATTCAGTGTATGTGGGGATCGCGGGTAATCATATCCGCAGCCTGAACTCTCATGGGATTGTTGCCATTCGTGAACGGGAAGTAACTACGGCCGATATGGAGCGGGTGATTGATGCGGCCCAGGCTGTTGCGATTCCCGCAGACCAGAAAATTCTCCATATTCTCCCTCAGGAGTATGTGATTGATACCCAGGAAGGGGTGAAGGAACCCTTGGGCATGTCCGGTGTCCGTCTGGAAGCCAAGGTTCATCTGGTGACCTGTGCCGTTAATGCGGTTCAGAATATTGAGAAATGTGTACGTCGTCGTGGGCTGGCCGTTGATGATGTGATTCTTGAACAGCTGGCTTCCAGTTACTCGGTGCTGACAGAGGACGAAAAAGAACTTGGTGTCTGCATCGTGGATATCGGTGGTGGAACTACGGACATTGCCGTTTATACAGAAGGTGCGATTCGCCATACGGCGGTGATTCCTATCGCCGGTGATCAGGTGACCAACGACATTGCCATGGCCTTGAGAACACCTTACCAGCATGCGGAAGATATTAAGATTAAATACGCCTGCGCGCTGACACAGCTGGCGGGTGCCGATGAAACCATTCGGGTACCGAGTGTCGGTGATCGTCCTCCGAGAGAGCTTTCCCGGCAGGCTCTGGCGGAGGTTGTCGAGCCCAGATATGACGAATTGTTCACATTAATCCAGGCAGAATTGCGCCGCAGCGGTTTTGAAGAACTGATTGCCGCGGGTGTGGTTCTGACCGGTGGAACCTCAAAAATGGAAGGGGTTATTGAGTTGGCGGAAGAGATTTTCCATATGCCGGTTCGACTGGGTGTGCCCCAGAATGTGGAAGGTCTGGCTGATGTGGTCAGGAATCCGATTTATGCGACAAGTGTTGGGCTTTTGCAATATGCCCAGCACAATATGCAAGAGGGGAGCGGAGCTGCATCACCCGCTCAAGGGCAGGATCAACAGGAAAGTTTTTTGAGTCGGCTGAAAAGCTGGATTCAAGGAAACTTCTGATTGTGGACTGGAAGTCAATATAACAAAATGGACATCAAGAGAGATAGGAGAGTGACATGAGTGACATCTTTCAAATGGTTGACAGCGTGTCGCAAAATGCTGTTATCAAAGTTATCGGCGTAGGTGGTGGCGGTGGTAATGCAGTTAATCACATGCTTAACAGCCAGGTCGAGGGTGTAGACTTCGCCGTTGCCAATACTGACGCACAGGCACTGAAAAACCTGAATGCGCGTACCCTGTTGCAGCTGGGCACTGGTATTACCAAGGGCCTGGGCGCAGGTGCTAATCCGGAAATTGGCCGTCAGGCGGCCATGGAAGATCGGGAGCGCATTGCCGAGGTACTGAGTGGGGCAGATATGGTCTTTATCACTGCCGGTATGGGTGGTGGTACTGGTACTGGTGCGGCACCGGTTGTTGCCCAGATTGCCAAGGAAATGGATATTCTGACAGTAGCTGTTGTGACTCGTCCATTCCCGTTTGAGGGCCGTAAGCGCATGACGATTGCCGATGCCGGCCTGAAGGAACTGGAGGAGCATGTCGACTCCCTGATTACCATTCCTAACGAGAAGCTGCTGGAAGCACTGGGCAAGAAAGCCAGCCTGCTGTCAGCCTTTAGCGCGGCCAATGATGTGCTTCAGGGCGCAGTACAGGGTATTGCTGACCTGATCATCCGTCCGGGTATGATTAACGTCGACTTTGCAGATGTTCGTACCGTGATGTCTGAGATGGGCATGGCTATGATGGGAACAGGTTCTGCCCGGGGTGAAAGTGGTGAGACCCGTGCGGTGGAGGCTGCTGAAGCCGCTATTCGCAGTCCGCTGCTGGAGAACATTGACCTCCAGGGTGCCCGTGGTGTACTTGTGAACATTACCGCAGGTATTGATTTTGGTATTGGTGAATTCCAGGACGTTGGTGACACTATTAATCAGTACGCTTCTGACAATGCTACCGTTGTTATCGGTACGGTTATTGATCCCGAAATGTCTGATGAGATCAAGGTAACCGTGGTTGCTACAGGTCTTGGAGAAAATGAGCAGATTCGTACAGTTGTAGATAATACTGCGGACACAACTCCCAAGCCCCGTGCCGATACAGGCAAAATTGACTACGGTGAACTGGACCGCCCCGCGGTTATGAGAAACCGCCCCCGCAAGGTTGCCGGTGATACTGCCACTGTCGACCCCCAGGACCAGGGACAGGGCTCATCAAACGGTTCTGACTCCACATATCTTGATATTCCTGCGTTTTTGAGACGCCAGGCGGATTAATTTCTGCCTGGGGTGAGGAATATGGCAACCTTGAGTGAATGTAACACTATGTTCATGGTTGTTACTTTGCTAGACTGCGCGTTTATTGCAAGATTTCAGGCAGGGCAGGATGTCTTGCAGCTTGGCTGAACGCCGGCATGACTGGCACATAGCAAGATATAAAGGCTCTACGGCTGCACTATGATCAGACAGCGAACACTTAAAAATATTATTCGAGCAACGGGTGTTGGTCTGCATTCAGGTGAGAAGGTTTACCTGACTTTGCGTCCTGCTCCGATTGATACTGGCATTGTTTTCTGCAGAACAGATCTGGACCCAGTGGTTCAGATTCCTGCTCTTGCCATGAATGTTGGCCAGACGACCCTCTGCACGTCACTGGAAAAGGACGGTGTACGCGTCGATACGGTCGAGCACCTGCTGTCTGCGATGGCCGGGCTTGGTATCGACAATGCCTATGTTGATGTGACTGCCCATGAAGTTCCCATTATGGATGGCAGTGCCGGGCCTTTTGTATTCCTGCTTCAGTCCGCTGGTATTGAAGAGCAGGATGCCCACAAGCGTTTTATCCGCATAAAGAAGAAAGTAACCGTCGAAGATGGCGATATTAAAGCCACTTTTGTGCCCTTTAATGGCTTCAAGGTTTCCTTCTTTATTGAGTTTGATCACCCCGTCTTCCAGGGGCTGACCCAGGAAGCGAGTATCGACTTCTCCAGTACGTCTTTCGTCAAGGAAGTCAGCCGTGCCCGTACCTTCGGTTTTATGAAGGATATTGAATTCCTGCGTTCCCAGAATCTGGCCCTGGGTGGCAGCGTTGAGAATGCCATCGTGGTGGATGACTACCGCATTCTGAATGAAGACGGCCTTCGATACGAAGATGAATTTGTTAAGCATAAAATGCTTGATGCCATTGGTGACCTGTACCTGCTGGGTAACAGCCTGATTGGTGAGTTTATCGGTGAGAAGTCCGGTCACTCCCTGAATAACAAATTGCTGCGTGCCTTGATCGCCGATAAGTCCGCCTGGGAAGTTGTCACATTTGACGACCCGGAGAGCGCTCCGATCTCTTATGCCCGCCCCACGGCAGTTATTGCCTGAGCATAAATTAAGTACACCTCCTTTTTGGTCATCCTTGTGATGGCCTTTTTATTGCTTAAAATTTAGATAGATATCGGCGTGTTTAGTTGCGGGAATGATTGACTGAATGCTAGAGTGTGCCGCACTTTAGCCGATTTCTGGTACTATCAAGCATTACCTCTGGCGCTGGGTTTCAGATTCCGGGGACGAGTATTTTTAGTGTTTGGTAAAACTGGCCAGTCCAGAGCGGAATTTTGTTGTGTTGTTTATTTTCCTCTCCTGATAAGCCGAATCGGTCGCTGTGTTTTTGGAAATTTCAGGCAGGCAATGAAAGTAATCGTTGTTCGATACCCCCATGGCAAGAGCCGCACATTCTGGATGGATGGAGTCCGGCTCGTATGGGGGGCTGGGGTGGTCGCCATTGCTTTGATTTTGATGGGCTTTTTCCTCGCCTGGTATGTCATCAATATCAACGCTTCCGGAACTCTGACCACCAAAGAGCTTTCCAACTGGCAGTCCTCCCTTGCGGATCAGCGAAAAGATGTTGAGAAACTTCGGAACGAGGCTGCTGTCGAATTGGATGCTCTGGCAGTGCAGTTGGCCCAGCTTCAGGGGCAGCTGATGCGCCTGGATGCCTTGGGTGACCGGCTGGTAACCATGGCGGATATCTCCCCGGATGAATTTGATTTTGGCTCAGCGCCGGCACTGGGTGGCCCTGATGAAGCCATCACCGAGTCTGGCCTGTCCTACGTGCCGCCGGCGTTCGCCGACCAAATTGAAGACCTGGCTACACGTATCGACCAGCGTGCGGAACAGCTGGAAGTCCTGGAGTCGGTTTTGCTGGACCGCAGCCTCCAGGATGATGTATTCATTGCCGGGCGGCCGGTACGAAAAGGCTGGATGTCGTCCTCCTACGGCCGCAGAACCGACCCGTTTACGGGTAAGGCAGCCTGGCACCGTGGGGTGGATTTCGCCGCCAAGGAAGGTTCTGATGTTATCGCTGTCGGATCAGGGGTTGTGACCTGGTCAGGGCCGCGAAGTGGTTATGGGTTGCTGGTTGAGATCAATCACGGCAATGGTTATGTAACCCGATATGCCCATAATAAGGATTCCCTGGTGAAAGTCGGAGATATCGTCAGCAAAGGGCAGGCTATAAGTCTGGTGGGCAGTTCCGGTCGTTCAACCGGACCCCATGTGCATTTTGAAGTGCTGGTGAATGGCCGACAGGTCAACCCTGCACGGTATATTTATCGGGCCAGTCGCTGATATAAACGGATAGAATTCAGGCATTTGATCAAACATGTTGTCATCCTTCGTCAAAAAAATCATTGGTAGCAAAAACGACCGCCAGCTCAAAAAAATGAGTAAACGGGTCAAGCAGATCGGCGAGCTGGAATGCTCCCTGCAGGATCTGAGCGATGAAGAGCTGAAAGCGCGGAGTCTGCAGTTGAAGGAGCAGGCCCATGGTGGAGCGTCCCTTGACGACCTTTTGCCTGAAGCCTTTGCCGTCTGTCGTGAGGCCAGCCGCCGGGTTATGGGTATGCGTCACTTTGATGTCCAGCTGATCGGCGGTATGACCCTTCATGAAGGACGTATCGCTGAGATGCGTACAGGTGAAGGTAAAACCCTGATGGCCACCCTGGCCGCGTACCTTAACGGCCTGTCCGGCAAGGGCGTTCATGTTGTGACCGTGAACGACTATCTGGCCAGCCGTGACGCCGAATGGATGCGCCCCCTGTACGAATTTCTTGGCCTGAGTGTAGGCGTTGTTGTTCCCCAGCAGGCCCCTGAAGAGAAGCGGGCCGCTTATCGGGCTGACATCACCTACGGTACCAACAACGAGTTTGGTTTTGACTACCTGCGGGATAACATGGCCTTCCGCAAGGAAGACAAATTTCAGCGGGATCTCAACTTTTCCGTGGTCGATGAAGTTGACTCCATCCTGATTGACGAAGCCCGTACCCCACTGATTATCTCCGGCCCGGCGGAGGACAGCTCCGAGCTTTACCGTACTATGAACAAGCTGGCTCCCCGTCTGACCCGTCAGATGGAAGAGCTGGAAGAAGGCCAGGAAGCCACAGGCCATTACATTGTGGATGAGAAGACCCGTCAGGTTGAACTGACTGAGGCCGGTCACCAGTTTATTGAAGAGGTTCTTACCGCTGAAGGGCATCTGCCGGAAGGTGAGAGCCTGTACGCTTCCCAGAACCTGAATCTGCTGCACCACGCACAGGCCGCCCTGAAAGCCCATGCCCTGTTCCAGAAGAATGTAGAGTACATCGTACAGGGTCAGGAAGTGATGCTGGTGGATGAGCACACTGGTCGTACCATGCCCGGTCGCCGTCTGTCCGAAGGTCTGCACCAGGCTCTGGAAGCGAAAGAAAGTCTGCCCATTCAGGCAGAGAGCCAAACCCTGGCTTCCACTACTTTCCAGAACTACTTCCGTCTGTATAACAACCTGTCCGGTATGACCGGTACGGCTGATACCGAAGCCTTTGAATTCCGTCAGATCTACGGCCTGGATGTTGTGGTTATCCCGACCCACAAACCCATGATCCGTAAGGATATGAATGATCTTGTGTATCTCTCTATTGAGGAGAAGTACGAGGCCATTATTCAGGACATTCGTGAAACTGTGGCGGCTAGTCGTCCGGTTCTGGTGGGCACGGCATCCATTGATGCTTCCGAACTGCTGTCCAATGCCCTGAAAAAGGCAGGTATTGAACATAATGTTCTGAACGCCAAGTTTCATGAGAAGGAAGCGGAAATTATTGCCCAGGCCGGCCGCCCTGGTGCGATTACCATCGCTACCAACATGGCGGGCCGTGGTACTGATATCAGCCTGGGTGGTAACTGGGAAGCGGAAGCCGCCAAACTGGACAACCCCACCGAAGAACGGCTGGAAAACCTGCGCTCTGAGTGGCAGCAGACCCACGAAAGTGTACTGGCGGCCGGTGGCCTCCATATTATCGGTACCGAGCGCCATGAATCCCGGCGTATTGATAACCAGCTCCGCGGCCGTGCCGGCCGTCAGGGTGATGCCGGTTCTTCCCGTTTTTATCTGTCCCTGGAAGATAACCTGATGCGTATCTTCGCCTCTGACCGGGTGAAGAACTTTATGAAAGCCCTGGGTATGGAAAAGGGCGAAGCCATTGAACACCGTATGGTGAGCAATGCCATCGAAAAAGCCCAGCGTAAGGTGGAAGGCCGCAACTTCGATATTCGTAAAAACCTGTTGGAATACGATGACGTTGCCAACGACCAGCGTAAGGTGGTTTACAGCCAGCGTGATGGCCTGCTGGATGCTGAGGATGTGTCTGAAAGCGTATCCAGTATCCGTGAGGAAGTGGTCAACAGTATTATCGATGAGTTTATTCCGCCCCAGAGTCTGGAAGAGCAGTGGGATATCAAGGGTCTGGAAGCCCGTCTCAGCGCTGAGCTAAGCGAGAACCTGCCGGTTCGCAAGTGGCTGGATACAGAAGACGCTCTGGAAGAAGACAGCCTGCGTATTCGTATTCTCGAGAAGGTTGTTGAATCCTACGAAACCAAGAAAGAGATGGCTGGTGAGGAAGCTCTGCGGGCCTTTGAAAAGCATATCCTGCTGCGTATTCTGGATGACAAGTGGAAGGAACATCTGGCCACCATGGATCATCTACGCCAGGGCATTCATCTGCGTGGTTATGCCGCCAAGAACCCCAAGCAGGAATACAAGCGCGAAGCCTTTGAACTGTTTTCCCAGATGCTGACCGACATCAAGCACGAGGTGATCCGTGTGCTGTCCCATGTTCAGGTCCAGCAGGATGACCGCACAGAAGAGATGGAGCGCCAGCGTCGTGAAGAGCTGGCCCGTCGCATGCAGTTCCAGCATGAAGAGGCCCACGCCCTGCCGGATAAGGCGGAAGACGAAAGTGGCGGAGCGCCTCAGCAGAGTGAAGAGCATCCGGAACCCTTTGTCAGGGAGGGCCGCAAGGTTGGCCGTAACGAACCCTGCCCCTGTGGTTCTGGCAGGAAGTTCAAGCAGTGTCACGGTAAGCTGACCTGATAATACTCTGAAGTCAGCTTCTACAAAAAGCCTTTCATTCCGTCTTAAAGGCCGGGTGAAAGGCTTTTTCATTTTCATGGCCTGAGTTATAAAGTGGCCAGGCACATCTCTGACAAATATGTCTTTGACAGAAATGGTTCTGGCAAAATAAAGCTGTGAAAAATAAAGCTGGGTGGAATAAATCCCGGCACAATAAATAATTGAAAAAGGTTGTCGCCAGCAGGGGGTATATATGGCAACGGGTAAGGCTCCATCGGGCACGCTTCACAAGGTAAAAGGTTTTGAGCTGGGAACGGTGAAAGCCGGTATACGCTATCCCGACCGCCGGGATCTGGTGGTTATGCGCTGGTCTCAGTCTGCGAATGTTGCCGGAATCTTCACCCAGAACAAATTTTGTGCGCCTCCTGTCGTACTGTGCCGGGAGCGGGTGCAGAAGCAGCCCTGCGCTTTGCTGGTAAATACCGGCAACGCCAATGCCGGAACCGGCGAGCAGGGGATGCAGGATGCTGTTTTAACAACGACGATGCTTGCCGAACATCTGGATATTGTCCCTGAAAAGGTATTGGTGTCGTCTACTGGTATTATAGGTGAGTACCTGCCCACTGACCGTATTGAAACCGGTCTGCCGGGCTGTATCGCTGAACTGTCGGAGGATGGCTGGTGGCCTGCGGCGGAGGGCATTATGACCACCGATACCCGCCCGAAAGGTTTTTCCCGCCAGTTTTTCCATGAAGACGTTGAGTACACGGTTACCGGTATTGCCAAGGGCTCAGGGATGATTCATCCCAATATGGCGACCATGCTTGCTTATATTGCCACTGATGCAGCTATTGCCAAACCCCTGCTTCAGGAGTTGTTGACGGAAGTTGCCGATCAGTCTTTTAATCGGATTACTGTGGATGGGGATACCTCAACAAACGACTCATCTTTCCTGGTTGCTACTGGTGAAGCGGGTAACGAGTTGATAGAAGACCGCAGTCACCCACTGTTCCCGCTTATTGAAGAAGCCATTACCGGCGTTTGCCGGGATCTGGCTATGGCTCAGGTGATGGATGGTGAAGGGGCGACCCGATTTGTGACAGTGGCTGTTGAAGGCGCTGAGTCCATGGCACAGGCCCATACTGTTGCCAATACGGTTGCTCTGTCGCCTCTGGTGAAAACGGCTCTGTTTGCCTGTGACCCGAACTGGGGGCGTATTCTTGCCGCTGTTGGCCGTTCCCCTGTGGATAAACTGGATGTGGAGAAGATTCGTATCTGGCTGGACGATGTGCTGATTGCTGAAAAAAGCGGTGTGGCCCAAAGCTATCGGGAAGAAGATGGTCAGGCGGTTATGGATAAAGAAGCTTACACCATTCGGATGGATCTGGGGCTGGGAGAGGTTGCCACCCAAGTATGGACCTCAGACCTGTCCCATGACTATGTCACCATCAACGCCGAATACAGAACCTAAAGAAAATCTATGACTCCGCTTCACGTAGTTGCTGCCGTTATTCTCGATGATAAAGAACGGGTGTTTATCGCACGACGCCCGCTGGATAAGCACCAAGGCGGTCTGTGGGAGTTTCCCGGTGGCAAGGTGGAGCCGGAGGAGCAGGTGACAGATGCCCTCTGCCGTGAGCTGGATGAGGAATTGGGTATTCAGCCAACAGCTTTCCAGCCCCTGATTCAGATTCGCCATGATTATCCGGATAAGTCTGTTCTACTGGATGTCTGGACGGTGACGTCTTTTGAAGGTGAAGCCCACGGCAGGGAAGGGCAGCCGGTGCAGTGGGTGAATCGTAGTGCTTTGGGAGAGCATGAGTTTCCTGCGGCTAATCGACCTATCGTAACCGCTGCCCAGTTGCCGGAAAAATATCTGGTAACGGGAAAATTTTCCGATGCTCAGGATCTCTCCCGGAAGATAGAGAGTATTCTTAGCCAAGGTATTGAGCTGCTGCAGTTTCGTGCACCCTGGCTGGATGAAAAACAATACGCAGCAGCTGTTCAACAGCTTCTGCCATTTTTTATTGATGGCAGGCGGAAACTGATTGTTAAAGGTGGTCTGGAGTGGCTTGAGAAAGAAGGTGTGGCTGGTTTGCACTTAACATCTGCCCAGCTGCTTTCGCTCTATAGAGAGGAGTTCCGATATTCTGGTGAGAGGTTGCTGGTCGCTTCCTGCCATAATAGAGAACAACTGGAGATGGCTCAGGAGATTGGTGTGAGCTTTGTGACCCTGTCTCCTGTGCAACAGACTTCCTCACACCCAGATGCCTCTCCCCTTGGTTGGGAGGCGGCTACAGCCCTGATTGCTGATGCTTCTATGCCCGTTTATTGTCTTGGAGGAATGACCGAGCTGAGCCTGCCTCAGGCAAAGAATGCCGGAGCCCAGGGAGTAGCTGCTATCAGCTGTTGGTGGTCTTAAAGGGGAGTAGTGTCAGTGGGCAGGATTACTTATGCCCGGCCAGAGGGTCATCAAGGTTTTCAGACATTACATCATCATAGACGCTGCTGCCGGCGATCTTGTGCTCCTCTGATGCCCAGGCTCCAAGGTCTATCAAGCGACAGCGGTGGGAGCAGAAGGGGCGGAACTTGTTTTCAGGCTTCCACTCAACAGGATTGCTGCAGTGGGGACACTTTAATGTGGTGGTCATACATTCGGTTCCTGAATGGTGGTACAGAATAGCTGAAATAAAAAAGGCCTGAGAGATCAGGCCTTTTCTTTATTTGGAGCAAAGAATCAGTTATTAGACGCTTTGGGAGCATCTGGCTCTTGATGGTTATCCAGCAATCCGAAACTGAGGGTGTTCAGCCAGGAGCTGTTCTGTTCTTCTTCATGTTCTTCATGCTCTTCGGCTTGTTCTTTGGCTTTGGGCTTGTTGTCACCCCCCAGCAGGCCAAAGGTCACAGTGTTCAGTAGTGACGGGTCAACATCGTTGTAAACACGGAGTCCGACAAAGTTACCGTTAGCATCAACCAGTTTGCTGTCCGGGAAGTTGGCCTTCAGAACGCTCAGGGCTTGTTCCGCAGGCTCGTTCAAACCGAGGTGCTGGTAGCCTTCCACCATAACCCCCAAGGCTTCTTCCACAACGGGGGTACCCTGAAGGTGTTCAACAACGTAACGGCCACGGCCTACGGCGGCGACATAAGCTTTGCGCTTCATGTAATAGTCGGCGACGTGCATTTCGTAGTGGGCCAGGCGATTACGGAGGTAAATCATGCGCAGGCGGGCATCGGGGGCGTACTGGCTGTTCGGGAAGCGGCGCAGCAACTCGGCAAATTCGTTAAAGGACTGGCGGGCCTGTCCCGGGTCACGGCGGGACATATCCACAGGCACGTAGCGCTCAATCAGGCCCAGGTCGGCGGTGTTGGACGCCAGGCCCTTCATGTAGTAAGCATAATCAACGTTAGGGTTCTGAGGATGCAGGCGGATAAAGCGTTCGGCAGATGCTCTGGCGGCTTCTGGCTCTGCACTCTTATAATAGGCGTAAATCAGATCCAGCTGGGATTGCTCGGCGAAGGGGCCGAACGGGTAGCGGGATTCCAGCGCGCGCAGCTCCTTAACGGCGGTAGAATAGTCTTTATTGTCCAGTGCCTTGCTGGCCCGCTGGTAGAGCTGGGCTTCGGTAAGGCTTTCGGGAACAATATTGGAGTCTGTGCTTGAGCAGGCTGCCAGCAGCACAGTAAAAGCCAGTACAAGTAAATGTTTTGCTGGTCGCATTGGTAATCCCTGAAGTACTTTCCCAGTGTTATCCGTCCGTCCCGGGGGCTGACGTACTGTGATACACTGTCCTATCTGGTCTATTTAATCACAGCATGGGGGGGAATCCCAGTCATGCACGGATGATCGTTTTGTTCGGGCAGTAATTTTATATATTGTCCTTTGTTTTTACGTACCTGAGCACTTTTCATATAGCTAATTATGTATATTGCCAATTATGTCTGAGGTACCTATTGAAGACTATTTTAACACTTCTTGTCACGGGGAATACTAGCTCCATTTATGTCTGAGAAGATAACCCTTGAGGCTGCCGTCCCCGATGGGCTGGGAGGCAGGCGCCTGGATCAGATCGCTTCCAAAGTATTTTCTGATTATTCCCGCTCCTGCCTGCAGGAGTGGATTCGCACCGGTGCCCTGACTGTGGATGGAAAAAGCCGCAGACCAAAAGACAAACTCTATGGTGGGGAAAATCTCACCATAGACGCAGAAATAGAAGATGATGGCCGCTGGGAACCGGAAGATATTCCGCTGGATGTGGTGTATGAAGATGATCATATCGTGGTTATCAACAAGCCCCGTAATCTGGTTGTGCATCCGGCGGCGGGCAACTGGTCCGGAACTATGCTTAATGGTCTGCTGTTCCGTTATCCTGAGCTGGCTTCAGTGCCCAGGGCCGGTATCGTTCATCGGCTGGATAAAGACACCACTGGTTTAATGGTGGTAGCCCGTACCCTGCAGGCTCAGACCAATCTGGTTGAACAGCTGCAGGAGCGCACCGTCAGCCGTGAATATGAAGCCATTGTATTTGGTGTGATGAGCGGTGGTGGTGAGGTGAATGAACCCATTGGCCGTCACCCTGCCAACCGTTTGAAAATGGCTGTTGTAGTGGGCGGAAAGCCTTCCATCACCCATTACCGTGTGCTGGAGCGTTATTGCGGTCATACCCATATTCTGCTGAAGCTGGAAACCGGTCGTACCCACCAGATTCGTGTGCATATGAGCCATCTGCGTTACCCGCTGGTAGGCGATTCCCTCTATGCCGGGCCGCCCCGTTTCCCCAAAGGTGCCGGTCCGGAATTGAGCACTGCGATAAAGGATTTCGACCGTCAGGCTCTTCATGCCCGTCGCCTTGGTCTTGTTCATCCGGCCACCGGTGAATATATGGAATGGGAGACAGAACTTCCGGAAGACTTTTTGACATTTCTGGATGTACTTGAACAGGATGTGGAGCTGGCTTCTGAATGACCCTGCACAATAATTATCTGCTGCCTGAATGGAATGCACCGGCTCTGGTGAAAGCTTTTGTTTCCACCAGAGCCGTCAGCCCTTCGGGGCCGCCAATGAATGATACCAGCGCACCAGATTTTCAAGAGCGCAGGCAGCAATGGTTATTGCCCTGGGGTGAGAAGCTTGTTCAGGGATGGGGCTGGAAGGCCCCACCCTGCTGGGCTCTGCAGATTCATGGTACTGATGTGATTCCCGCTGGTTCAGCCTTTGGTGCTCCGGCAGATGCCGTCTGGAGTGATAAAACAGGTTTTCCCTGTACAGTGTTGACGGCGGATTGCCTGCCGGTACTCTTCTGCAACTGTGCAGGTACTAAAGTGGCCGCGGCCCACGCAGGTTGGCGCGGGCTGGCGAATGGTGTGCTGGAAAATACCGTTGCTGCAATGGGAGAACCGGGAGAGAAGTTAATGGCCTGGTTTGGCCCGGCGATCAGCCAGCCCTGTTTTGAAGTGGGGCCGGAAGTGTATGAGGCTTTTGTCAAGTGCCTTCCCATTGCGGAAAAAGCCTTTGTACCCAGTAAAGAGGATCGCTGGTTTGCAGATATTTACCTGCTGGCCCGCCAACGCTTACAGGCTTTGGGCATTACAGATATCAGTGGTGGTAACCATTGTACTGTAACGGAAGGCGAGTTGTTTCACTCTTACCGGCGGGATGGCGTAAGCAGTGGTCGAATGTTGTCGTCCATCTGGATTTGTAGGGAAGAATCATTTTTTGCCCTGTGAAGCCCCGAGCTGACAGCAGGTTACCGGACAGCAGTGAGGTTCTTCCTCTGTCACCTACTGTAAGGTTTTTCATGGCGTCATGGAGCTAAGGTTTTTTCCGTAATCATTTCAGGTTGTACGCAGAACTCAGCCCCTGCAACGCTGCATATTGAGCAGCCATCTTTGCGGTGTTCTTGAAATATCTCTTCTCAGTCTCCACATACATAGCAACAGTGATTGTGTGAATATGAAGGGGAGAGTGCCATGCGTGCCGACAGGCTCACCAGCAAATTACAGTCAGCCCTTGCCGATGCCCAGTCATTGGCCATCGGCAAGGATCATACCAGTATTGAACCGGCCCACCTGCTGCAGGTGATGCTTGAGCAGCAGGGTAGTTCTGTCAAACCTTTGCTGTCCCAGATGGGCTTTGATATCGCCACCCTGTCCCAGGGACTGGCGGGTATTATTGATAAGGTTGCCGTGGTCAAAAATCCCACCGGCGATATCCAGCCCTCCCAGACTCTTCTTCGCCTGCTGAATATGGCGGATAAACGTTCCCAGCAGGATAACGACCAGTTTATTTCCAGTGAAACCGTACTGCTGGCGATGATGGACGACAGCGGACCTGTCGGCCAGCTGCTGCGGGATCAGGACGTCAGCAAGAAAGCCCTGGAAACCGCCATTAAAAACCTCCGTGGTGGTGAGTCTGTTAATGATCCCAATGCGGAAGACAGCCGCAATGCTCTTGCCAAATATACTGTTGATCTGACTGAAAGAGCCGAGCAGGGCAAGCTTGATCCGGTGATTGGCAGGGATGATGAGATCCGTCGTACGGTTCAGGTGCTTCAGCGTCGAACCAAAAACAATCCGGTTTTAATCGGTGAACCGGGTGTGGGGAAGACCGCTATTGTGGAAGGCCTGGCCCTGCGGATTGTGAATGGTGAAGTACCAGAGGGTATTCGCAACAAGCGTATTCTTTCCCTTGACCTGGGGGCTTTGCTGGCTGGTGCCAAATATCGGGGCGAGTTTGAGGAACGCCTGAAGGCGGTTCTGAATGACCTTGCCAAGCAGGAAGGCCAGATCATCCTGTTTATTGATGAAATCCACACCATGGTGGGCGCAGGTAAGGCAGAAGGCGCGATGGATGCTGGCAATATGCTTAAGCCGGCTCTGGCCCGTGGTGAGCTGCATTGTGTGGGCGCGACGACACTGGACGAGTATCGCCAGCATATTGAAAAGGACGCGGCCCTTGAGCGCCGTTTCCAGAAGGTACTGGTGGATGAACCCACAGTGGAAGACACCATCGCTATTCTCCGTGGTTTGAAGGAACGCTACGAAGTTCACCATCACGTAGATATTACCGATCCGGCCATTATTGCGGCGGCCAAACTGTCCCATCGCTATATCACTGACCGACAGTTGCCGGATAAAGCCATTGACCTGGTGGATGAAGCCGGCAGCCGGATTCGTATGGAGATGGATTCCAAACCGGAAACCATGGACAAGCTTGAGCGCCGCCTGATTCAGCTGAAAATCGAGAAAGAAGCCCTGAAAAAAGAAGAAGACGCAGCGTCCAAAAAGCGCTTGTCTACTCTGGATGGTGAGATTGCAGGACTGGGAAAAGAGTTTGCCGATCTTGAGGAAATCTGGACCGCAGAGAAAGCGGTACTGAAGGGTGCCCACAAACTGAAGGAAGAGAAAGAGAAACTGCTGCTGGAACTGGAAGCGGCCAACCGCAGTGGTGACCTGGCGAAAATGTCAGAGATTCAGTACGGTCAGCTACCGGATATTGAAAAGCGTATTGAGCAGGCCCAGGAAGCGGAAAGCTCAGGTATGCAGCTGTTACGCAATAAAGTGACTGATGAAGAAATTGCCGAGGTTGTCAGTCGCTGGACAGGTATTCCTGTCAGCAAAATGCTGGAAGGTGAGCGGGATAAACTGCTGCGTATGGAAGAGTTTCTTCATCAGCGGGTGATTGGCCAGGATGAAGCGGTCAGGGCTGTTTCTGACGCTGTTCGCCGCAGCCGGGCGGGACTGTCTGATCCGAATCGCCCCAACGGTTCCTTTATGTTCCTTGGCCCCACCGGTGTGGGTAAAACCGAGTTGTGTAAGGCGCTGGCTGAGTTTCTGTTTGATACCGAGGACGCGGTTGTCCGGGTGGATATGTCCGAGTTTATGGAGAAACACTCGGTTTCGCGTCTGCTGGGGGCACCTCCCGGATATGTTGGTTATGAAGAAGGTGGTTATCTGACCGAAGCCGTACGTCGTCGCCCGTACAGCGTTGTACTGCTGGATGAGGTGGAGAAAGCCCATGCGGATGTGTTCAACATCCTTCTTCAGGTGTTGGACGATGGTCGTTTGACTGATGGTCAGGGGCGCACCGTTGATTTCCGCAATACAGTAATTGTGATGACCTCCAACCTGGGTTCCGACCTGATTCAGACCTTGAAGGATGAAGAGTTTGAAACTGTGAAAAGCACCCTGATGGATGTTGTCGGCCAGCACTTCCGACCAGAATTTGTAAACCGGGTGGATGAACTGGTGGTGTTCCACCCATTGGCGAAAGAGCAGATTGTCGGTATCGCTGATATTCAGCTGGATCGCCTGCGTTCCCGTCTGGCGGAAAGCGAACTCTCCCTGGATGTCTCTCCAGAAGTTATGGGTATGCTGGTGGATGCCGGTTTTGACCCCGTTTATGGTGCTCGCCCCCTGAAGCGTGCAATTCAGCGGGAGATTGAGAATCCGCTGGCACAATCCATTCTGGCGGGTAAATTTGCTCCGGGAGAGACAATTCGGGTCACTATGGGCGAGAAAGGGCTGGTGTTTGAGTCCTGACTTTTAGAGCCACTGAGCCGATCATAAAACCTCGACAGGCTCTAGCCCGGATATTTCATAAATTGCCCCGAAGATCGCGTCGGGCCTTGTTGCTCTATGGTGTTTGGCGAAGAAGCGCCGTACCGGGGTGTACGGCCGACTGAGTCAAATCTCCTTAGAGCGGCAGGGAACAAGCGAGATCGGGAGCATGTTTATGAAATATCCGGGCTAGCTTTCCATACTGAGGCTTCTGAGAATAGGGAGTGGCAGAGAGGGTTTCTTTGGCCATTCCCCTGGAGGTGCGGGTTTTGCGAATGCTGTGTTGGTTATTCTCTCTGGTGAGCCAGCTTTAGAAGTGTATAAGGTGTCTCCTTCTTCTATTTCTGGGGGAGAGGTGGGAGATTCTGACTGTTCTGAAATCCCGCTGTCGTTACTGATTTGTTTATGAAATGCTGGATGTTTGCCGGGCAAGTCCTCAGAAGCTTCCGCCAGGGTGTCTGCAGTTGCGCCCTGATAAAAGAGCAAGGATAAAAGCAGAGACGCATAATCCTTGGCGTCAGCTAGATCTGGTTCTGCAATATCTTGTTGCAACCGCTCCTGTAAAGCATTTTTCAAGCCTGCCCATTTTAACTCTCCGGTAGCAAGATCACTTTGCAGCTGCTGGAACAGGTTTATGAAAGACTCCATTGCCTGGCTTTGGGGCATCTCTTCCAGACTCTCAATAACGGCCTGAAGATTGGTTACATGTACATTAACAAGGTTGCCCATCTGGCCCATAAGCTCGTGGGACTTTGACAGTTCATGCCTGAGGCTGGTTATCATTCTGATTGCTTCCAGTTTCTCCTGCTCTGTATCAGACGCTTTTTCTTCCTGCTGGGTCAGGGCTTCTTTTGTTCTTTCCAGTTCCGTTGTCAGGCCACGCTGTTGTTGTACGATGGATTGCAATGCCTGTTGCGTTTGCTCCAGTTGCTCCTGAAGAGTGCCATTCTTGTCATATTGATGGGATTTAGTCTGGGTCGCCACTAATTGTTCTTTAAGTTCACTGTTTTCCTGGTCGAGTTTCAGGTTGCGGTCTGCCAGTGTACTCTGGTGGCTTTGCAGGGTTTTCAGGGCGGTTTCCATTTCCTGAAGGTTTGCGCTGGCCTGTTGCTGGGTTTCCCGGGCCTCGTCAAGCAGTGTTTCGTATGCTTCTTGTTTTGCACCTAGCGAGATATTGAGCTCTTTGCTTGTTTGAAGTTTTTCTTCTGTCTGGGCCAGGGTTTCTGTTAATTCTGAATATGTCTGCTCTGCAGCATCTTTGCTCTCTTTTAAGGCTGTAAATTCTGCGAGAAGCATCTCAAGCCTGGCGTTTATGGATGCGTCATTAATATTTATGGTCGGCAGAGCTGAGATTATATTCCTCTCTGAACTGATGGCTGCCATGTTTTCCGGTGTGGATAAGCTGTCTGATATTTGTATATGGGCTGTGCTGTCGATGATGGATGCTGGGTTAAGTTTCTGTAGTAAAGCCTGTTCGAGGGTCAGCCACTGATTCAGAAGTTTCTGGCTGTGTTGCTTGAGGGTTTCTGTTTGTGTCTGGGCATCACTGGCCAGCTGTCTGGTTTCCTTTAGGCTGGTTGTCAGCTGCTTAATTTCGTCGTCTTTGGTTTGAATGGTTTGCTCTTGTGTCGAGAGCAGCTGCTGCATTTCCGTGTTGCGAACCTGGACAGCCCGATGTAGTTCCTGGGTGGCATACAGTTTTTCTTGAACTGTTTGTGTAGAGGCTTTTTCCTGGGCAAGCTGTTGTTGAATTTCAGTGATTTTCTGGGTCTGCTGTTCACAGACTTGCTGTAATTCTGCTGCTGTGGCTGTTTGTTTTTCCAGAAGGTCCCTTACTTCTTTCTGGTTTGTTTGAGCCTGATCGGTGAGTTCCTGAATGTGTTGCCGGGCACTTTGGAGGGATTTATCTTTCTCCAGCGCCAGAGTGATCTGCTGTTGTTTTTCTTTTTGCTCAGACTGGAGTTGCAGGTTGAGCTGAGCCAGCTCAGCGCTTTGGGACGTAACCATCTTCTTCCAGTTCCGAATGGAGGTTTCTTGTTCTTTCAGTTGGTTTTCCATCTGCTGGAGCTGGAAGGTCAATCTCTCTTTTTCCGTACTCAGGGCTGTTATTTCAGGGGAGCTGGCCGGTTGTTCTCTTATCTGTTCGGACAGCAGTGACAACTGTATCTGTGCTGTTGTCATCATTTCTGTCAGCTGCGTTCTTTCTTTTGTTTGGGTTTCCAGTGTTTGCTGTGCTTCTGTCAGGGCTAGATGAGTTTGGTGAAGGGTTGCCAGCATCTTTTGATTGGTCAGTTCAAATTCTTCAGCTTTTTTGGCCTGGGCGTGCAGGTTGCGAATTTCCTCAGACTGCTGTTTTATGGTGGCTTTGCTCTGTTGCAGTTCCTGTCTCTGCTCTGTATAAGAGCGGGTAAAATTTGTGAGGGCTGCCTCTTTTTTTAGCAGATCTTGTGTTAGTTGCTGGACAGCCTTTTCCGATTTTCTCAGCTGCTCCCTCTGCCTGACCAGTTCCCCTTTATCCCTCAGGTGTTGAAGCAGGGTTCTGCTGACATCGTGGCGCATACTGGTAACTGCGGATACCTGCTTTGCCGTACTTTGTTTTTCTTTCTCTAATTGCTGCTGGAAAGAGCGAGAACTTTTTTCCCAGATTTGTTTTTCCTGGTTTATACGACTGAGTTCTACTTTTAAGCGCTCTATTTCCTGATCCTTTGTTGTCGCTGTTTGTTCCGCTTCAGCGTGCGTGGTTACAAGAGTCTGGTGTTGTTCTTTGAGTTGTTTGAGGTCTTTATCTCTTGCGGAGAGGGCGGAAGACACAGTTGATAATTGTTTTCTCGCTTCTTCCGTTTTCCATTGGCTGACCGCCAGTTCTGTCGTGAGTTTCTGGAGTTGTTCCCTGGTTTGCTGGTGTTCTTTCTGTTCTTCAGCCAGCTTCTGTTGCTGTCCGGCCAGTTCTTTTTTGGTGGTCAGCACTTCTTGTACGGACTTGATGTTATTTTTTCTCTCCTGAGCCAGCTGGCTGCTGAACTCGGCTCTTTCGGTAAGAACGGTGGTAACAGCGTCCTCAAGGGTAAGAGGCGGTTTCTTTTTTGTTCTTGCGGTGGAGAGTGCTTCAGCCAGTTTGTTCTCCTGGACCTGCAATCTTTCGAGTTCAGTCAGCATTTCGGCTGTAGTTTCTTCATACACGTCAAGTCGTTTAGTTTGATCTTCCAGTGTGGTGTGCAGCTGCTGGTTTTCCTGCTTTAGGGCACGAAGTCTTGCGGATTGCTGGATGGTGACCCGTTCTGTTGCTTTGGTTATACGACGGGATTTGCGTAAGTTAAAGGCGAGAGCGCGATTATCTTGCTGAAGTTGTGCAACATTCTGGCTCCAGTTGAACTCCTTCATTTTGAAGAGAACCGCCTGATCTTTAAGCTTACTGTGGAGTTCCTGGATGTTTTTCTGACTGGCGGTGACTACTGATTGTTGTTGCTCGAGTTTTCTTTGGGTGTCTTTTTGCAGTACTTCACTGGCAACCAGTTCTTCCAAAGTGCTGACAAGTTCCGCTTCCTGCTCTTCAAAGATTCTCTGTGCTTCCAGGAGTTTGTGCTCGCTGGTCTGCAGGTTGGCCTGGGTCTGGATTAATTTGTCCTGGGTGGCTTTCAGTTGCCCGGATGTTGTGGAGAGCTGGCGGCTCTGTTGCTCCGTCTGGTTTTGTAACTGTCTCAGCTGGCGTAAATGCTCACTGATCTGCTGTTGCAGTTCGTGATTCTGGTGTTTGGTTTTATCGTGCTGTTGCTGTAGTCGTGCCAGTTTTTCCTGTGTTTCCTGAAGGTTGCAGGAGAGTGCTTTGGAATCCCGTTCCTGTTTCTCCCTTGCAGTGATTAGCTGGTGTATCTGAGCCCTTTGCTGCTGTTCCGTTGCCTTAAGGGTATTGTTCTGTTTTTCAAGAAGATCTTTTTCTTCTTTTATCTGGGCAAGTGCCAGGGACAGTCTTGTGGTTTGCTGTTCTCTATGCAGGATATCCTGGGAAATTCTGTTGTGTTCAGCCTGTAGTTGACTGTTTTCAGCCCGCAGACTGGTCAGTTGCTGTTTTATTTCGAAAGTTTTTTTTCTGAGTTGTTGCTGGGCTTCTTTCTGGATTTCGTCCCTTGGGAATCTGCGTTGTAGATGTTGGGCCTGGGTTGTCGCGACGCCGGTGCTGGTTGCCAGAGCTCTGGCTTTTGGTCCCAGGCGACCGGCTTTTACCGCAATATCGGCCACAGCGTTTTGCAGGTTTTGGGTTCCTTCACTGGCGGTACTCAGCCGGGCGGAGGTTTCATGCCCCTGCTTAAGTGCCTCTTGGGACTGTTGCAGGGTTTGGCTTGTCTGGTTATAAAGCTGCTGTGACTGTTGTTGAAGCTGGCCGAAGGGATCGTCTGCATCAACTTCTGTACGGGTATTGTCTTCCCTGGAAGTAATCTGGTTGCTGAGCCAGGAGTACCGTGGTGACTCGAAGATTTTTATCAACTCCCGAACATCCACTCCCTGGCATTCTTCTGCGATAGGTTTATCAAGGGCGATGATGCTGGAATGTACCTGCAGCCCGGCATGGGTTTCATTAAAACCGGCTTTCACATGCCCGGCGATATAGCCCTTGGTGAGAGTGCGAATCACGTTAAAGGGGGGATACTGCTTCAGAACACTTGTTCCTGGTACCCCTGATTTCAGGACTTTATCCTGGCCATAAGCCAGCAGTTCGGCTCTCTGTGGGTTTGCCTGGGCAGTGCTGAAGTCTTCCGGAGAGGGGGCGGAGGTCAGGTCATGTTCCAGCAGACTGACACCTGGGCCGGGAGTATCCGGTGATACAACTCTTGTACGCCTCTGGGGGAGTGACGCCCGATAAGGATTTTTTATACCGGGTTTTGGCAGTTTTTTTTCAACTGTGGGCTGTTTGTCAGATGACAACGGTGGTTTACCGGCGCTTGATGAACCGGATGCGGGCGTAATTCCTGGTTTTCCTGACCCGGTTGGCTCCACTGCTATTCCTGCCCATTCTCGTTTATGAGTATCAGTAAAGCAGGTTTACAGCCAAATCCCACGTGCAGAGCTGGGGAATTGGGTCAGGTTTCCAGAAGCTTCCGCACACGCTTCTGGTTATCATCGCTGATATCAATAATGCGAAAGCCATTCCAGAACTGCGTATCACTGTTTCCCGGCGCGCTCCACAGGGATTCCGCCCCCAGTTGAATGGTTTCTCCATCTTCGCCTTCTTTTTCAATCACGGTCCGGCACTGGAGAACCATGCCTTCCGGTACAGGGCTGGGATTGCTGAGCATAAACCCGCTTTCCGACAGGTTTACCAGGTTGCCAAGGCTTTCACCGGTGTGCTCGTTAAACAGCTCCAGGGGAATGGTTATGTCTATCCGTGGTTCTTTGCGCTTGTCCATATTAAGGGCCTATTTATTGGTTTTTTTGTTGTTAAAGGCGGTTTGAACTGCATCCAGAATACTGGTGAGAAGAGAAGACTGTTTACCGACCTGGAAGTTGATCTGTCCTCGTTCTATCCAGTCTGCGAGGGTATTTTTGTCGGTCAGGGATGTTTTCTGACCTGAGCCATCCACAAACAGGAAGTGCTGGCCGTTCTGGCTGATCCAGGCCAGTTTCCAGCGAACGTTTCTTCCCTCCAGGTTACTTCCGGCCTTGGCTCTGTGAACATCGCACCACTCCCCAGGTTGTAGCTGAGAGATAAGGGCTTCAGTTTCCGGGGAGAGAGAAGTTTGGGGCTGGGAATTGTCGGAGATGTCGGGTTGCTGAGTCTCAAACTGTTCCAGCAGGCTGAGATCACCCAAGACCTTACCGCTGGCTTCCATAAGCAGCTCCTTAATCAGCTGGCGAATCACATCCTGGCGGTAGCTGCCTAACTGGTGCAGGCAGGAAGCCACTCTGGGGGCAATGGTGAGCAACTTCTCTCGTTCACCTGCCAATCCTTTGAGCAACTGCTCCGTCAGGGACTTAACATCCTCGCCGGTCGGCATTTGTTGTTGACGAAGATTATGGAAGGTCAGAAGGTCAACCCATACCGAGTTCAGAAAGCGTTTGCTGAAGGGACGCAGGGAAGTCTCTGTACTTATTGCGCGAATGGTCTCTGATGCTTTTCTGCGGGCGTTCTGCAGGGTTTCCTGGCCTTTGCTCGCTTCTATATGCCGTTGTTCCAGAATGTCTGATTTACGCTCCAGGGTGGAAATATGCTGTCGGAAGCTGCTCAACATTCCATCCAGTTTTTCCCGGCGTACCTGAGGTGCTCTGGTCAGGGAGTCCACAATAGCTTGGCACTGATTGTATAATTCCCTGGAGAACATGCGTGTATCCTGGAAACGGTTGGCTGCGCTGGCTATTTCATCCAGGAGCTGCTGGGCGGGGTGCTGGCTCTCCTCAAGGAAGTGTTCGTTTTCCAGTGCCAGGTAGGCCCAGGGCAGGGAAAGTTTTGTCAGCAGGTTCCGGTAATTATCGGACAGTTGGGCATCATGGCTGATGGTTTCAAAAATCTGGCCAATCAGTTGTATATTACTTTCGTCTTCCGGGCTGAAAGCATGAGTGTCATGGCTTTCTTTCTCCAGCTCATCCATAAGTGCCCTGCGAAAATTGTCAGCCCCTTCGGAGCTGGTGAAAGGGTGGTAGTTTTCATCCAGAGCCTGCTTCTGGATACGGGTCAGGGCTGAGAGAAGGTTGTCTTTGGTCCAGGCTTTGCCGTTATGGGCTGGCAGGCTTTTAAGTATCTGATAACGCAGGCTGGTTATCGGTTTTGCGCTGAGCCTGGAAGAGTCTGATGGCGTTTGTGGCGACGTATTGGGTACCGCAGCTTTTCTGGGGCGGGATGGCAGGGGAGCGGATTGTGACTTTTTCCAGGACTCTTTTTGAGGTTTCGCTCTCTGTATCCGGGCGCTGTAACGCAGATTGGCCAGAATTCCAGCATCTATCAGCAGGGTGTTGATGCGCTGGTAAATAACATCAAGGCGCTTCATCACCATTTCATCAAACAGATGATAAATATCGGGCTTGATGCGGCTGTGAATGCCCGCAGGCTCTATGGCCATGGCAAAGCTCTCAGCGATGCACCGGGGAGACAGAGGATTGTTCTGTTCTGTCAGAGGATGACCATCGTTAAGAATGGCAAAGCGTTTATCCAGACCAAACAGTGCTTCTCCACAGCGCCCGCTAACACTGGAAACCAGATTGGTGACCTGCAGCGTATCTTCATAGGCTTCTGTGTTCAGCAGGGTCATGGAATTTTCATCTGGCTCTTCGTCGGAGGCACCTTGGTCTGTGTCATGTGAAGGGCCGGGGGGGAAGTTACGGAAGGATTCAGATATCCGGCTGTGAAAAGCCCGGGTGATTGTGGAGCGGTTGCGCCGGATGTCCCGCATGGTGTCGAAGAACAGGGTTTGCTCAACATTGCTGGGGGCTTTTTCGGCCTGGGCAAACAGGGTGTCATCTACCAGACTGAGAGTTCTGTCCAAGCCCTCTGCCAGGCTTTCCATAGTCAGCTTTCGACACTGGTCGATCAGTTTCCTTACATTCCGGTCAGGGAAAGGCCCTGATCGAAAGGGGGAGACAGGGCTGGAATCATTCCCGCTCATGTTTATTAATCCCTGGCGCCCCTGTGGAGCGGGTATTTATTCTTATTTGCTGCAAGAATTATACACCCGCCCGGAACCCTGAACAGGCATAACATTTGACCACTGTTGTAAAAAGGACTTGACGAAAATCTCAGAGTCATTATCATTCGCCGCCGTTGAGTGATGATAACAATGGCACTTTCCAGACTGTAACGAAGTAAGCGAAAGTGATAGCCGGGGTCAGTAACTTTGTGACCCGGAAAAATGTTAAAAATCTCTTAATAAAGTTCCCCGATAGCTCAGTTGGTAGAGCAAATGACTGTTAATCATTGGGTCACTGGTTCGAGTCCAGTTCGGGGAGCCACTTTTAAATAGACTGTTCGCGTAACAGTTTATTTGTGGGTCGTTAGCTCAGTTGGTAGAGCAGTTGGCTTTTAACCAATTGGTCGTAGGTTCGAATCCTACACGACCCACCATATCGTTCCCCGATAGCTCAGTTGGTAGAGCAAATGACTGTTAATCATTGGGTCACTGGTTCGAGTCCAGTTCGGGGAGCCACTTTTAAATAGACTGTTCGCGTAACAGTTTATTTGTGGGTCGTTAGCTCAGTTGGTAGAGCAGTTGGCTTTTAACCAATTGGTCGTAGGTTCGAATCCTACACGACCCACCATGTTAAAGAAAAAAGGCCGCATCACTGATGCGGCCTTTTTTGTGCCCGAATTTTATGTCCTGAATGCCTGGTGGCCCCGCTTCTGTTTTCTAAAGCGGGACAAAGGGATTAATGAAGCTTAAGCTTTGGTGTCGTGCTGCGTTCCAGAACATCCTTGGCCATAAGCATGCCGGTTCTCCAGAAGCCGTACAGGGTCATCTGGTGAAGTCGGTAGAGGGACAGGTAGAACAGTCTGGCCATCCATCCTTCCAGCATGACATCTCCCGTCAGGTTGCCCATCAGGTTGCCCACTGCAGAGTGGCTGCTGAGTGATATCAGTGAACCGTGGTCGCGGTAGGCGAACTCTTCCATTTCTTCGCCTTTTAGACGTTTCGCAAGGTTCTTGGCCAGCAGGCTGGCCTGCTGGTGGGCAGCCTGGGCCCGGGGCGGAACAGTAAAACTCTCTCCGTTCTTGCCGGGGATGGTGCAGCTGGCGCAGTCCCCCAGAGAGAATATGTTCTCATCAAGGGTGGTCTGGAGGGTGGGCTTTACAATCAGTTGATTGATGCGATTGCTTTCCAGCCTGTCCAGATTCTGTAGAAACTCCGGCCCTTTAATGCCCGCGGCCCAGATGGTCATATCCGAAGGGATTACGCTGCCATCCCGGGTTTCCAGTCCGCCCTTCTTTACCTCGTTGACCAGAGTGTTGGTCAGGGTTTTGATGCCAAGGCGGTCCAGTTGCTTCTGAACCCCTTTACTGATTCTTTCTGGCAGGGCGGGAAGAACACGGTTTCCACCTTCCACCAGGGTGATCTTTATTTCTCTTGGGTTTTTTTCCAGCCCGTAGCGGGCCATCAGGTGAGCGGCGTGGTGCAGTTCTGCGGACAGCTCCACCCCGGTTGCCCCTGCGCCAATAATGGTTATGTTGGTGTTTTGGGGGGCGCCAGAGTCGGTAGAGTGGCGCAGGGAGCGGCTGATGAGGTGGTGGTGCACACGTTCGGCCTGCTCGCGGGAGTCGAGAAACAGGCAGTTCTCCTGTGCGCCCCTGGTGCCAAAGTCGTTGGTCTGGCTGCCAACGGAGATGATCAGGGTATCGTAGTTAATGGTGCGTTCGGGGAAAAGAGGTGCGCCAGTGTTATCCGTAGCCGCTGCCAGGGTAATTGTTTTGACGCTTCTGTCCAGGCTGGTCATGGTCCCGGGCTGGAAGCGGAAGTGGTTCCAGTTGGCCTGGGCCAGGTAGTTCAGTTCGTCACTGTAGGAGTTCAGGGAACCTGCGGCCACCTCGTGGAAGAGAGGTTTCCAGATATGGGTCATGCGGGTATCTATCAGCAGAATATCGGCGGCTTTTTTCTTGCCGAGCGTACGACCAAGACGGGTGGCAAGTTCCAGTCCGCCGGCACCACCACCAACAATAACGATACGATGCAATCCCTGATGATTTGGCATTGGCCTCTCTTTATGCTTTTAGGCTTGTAGTATTTGGAAACGGGAACCCTAACAGGCTCTAACCTAACAGGCTCTAATATGGCAGATAAAAGGTGCCAATCAGACGTGCAGCAACGCCAAGAACAATAATGCTAAGGGTTAGCCAGAGCATCATGGACCAGGGGCGAAACGGTTTGCGTTCAGTCTGGTTAATGCCTGTCGAAATAAAAGTATCCACAAGTTGTTGGTCATCCTGGTTCAGGCGGGGTGTATGCTCAGTATCTTGCTGATTCATAAGTAACCTGTCTGACTGCCATACTTTGGTAAATCAGGTGTCCCTTCCGGGGCTGATAATTTAATTATTATGTGTGAAATTCATGTGAATCCCTTCATCTTGGGGATTATGGTTGAATTTCAATCAACATGACAACTCATGTGCGGCTAAGGATGGACTACATGAACTGGAATAATGCCGGAGAAAACCGTTTTTGGGGCTGGTTTCGCATGCTGGGAACGGGGCTGGTTCTTTCCCTGATAGGTTTGCGCTATGGGTTGTCCCCGGGCTTTCTGAAATTTGAATTGCTTCGTCGTTTATTCTACCTCCCCTGTAACCCCTGGCGAATCAGTCGGAAGTTTCTTGATGACCGGCAGGAATATGATGCTCAAGGCTATGGGGAAACACCTATTGTGGTTCTGGATGCTATTGCCCGGCATTTGCGGTTGAGTCGTGGAGACACTTTACTGGAGCTGGGTTCGGGTACCGGACGAAACTGTGCCTGGCTTTCTGTGAAATATGGTTGTCGAACTCGGGGAGTGGAACAGGTCCCCCTGTTTGTCCGGTTTGGGCAGAGGCTTGTTGACTACAGTGGGCTTAAGAAAAAAGTATCATTGGAGTGCGGGGATATGTTCTCCCTGGATATGTCCCAATGGAACAAGGTTTATGTTGATTGCACCGCTATGAGTGAAGCCTGTATCCGCAAGGTGGCTATGCTATGCGCTGGGCTGCCTGACGGTGCCCTGGTGATAACGGTAAATGCTTCCCTGGCGGAGCTTATGCCGGAACGTTTTCAGGTGACAAGTACCTTTCCTGGTCTTTTTGTCTGGGGCTGGTCGGATATTCGGGTGCAGAGAGTGGGAATTCAGAAGGCGTGGGAAACGCATAAGTCTCCTGAAGACCTTGCTGGTCTTCAGGAGGGCGTGAAGGTTACATCAGTTCAATAGCCATGGCTGTAGCTTCACCGCCGCCAATACAGAGGCTGGCAATGCCTCTGCTGCCATTTGTGCGACGAAGGGCATGTATAAGCGACAGAATAATACGTGAGCCTGTGGAGCCTATTGGGTGCCCCTGGGCGCATGCGCCGCCATGAATGTTCACTTTGGCATGGTCAAGACCATGATCCTGCATGGCGGCCATGGAGACCATGGCAAAAGCTTCGTTGATTTCAAACAGGTCAACGTCGTCTTTTTTCCAGCCGATTTTTTCAATCAGTTTAGTGATCGCGCCAACGGGGGCAATGGTAAACTCTGACGGATGTCGTGAATTGGTGCTGTGTCCAACGATACGGGCCAGTGGTGAAAGCCCACGGCGACTGGCTTCTTCCGCAGTCATCAGAACAAGGGCAGAGGCACCGTCGGAAATCGAGCTGGAATTGGCTGCGGTAATGGTTCCGTCTTTGCTGAACGCCGGGCGCAGTTGTGGGATTTTGTCGATGCGGGCGTTTCCGGGCTGTTCATCATCCGATACAACAGTTTCACCCTTTCTGGTTTTCACGGTGACAGGAACAATCTCATCCTGTAGCCAGCCATTGGCAATAGCGGCGTTGGCCCGGGACAGGGATTCGATAGCAAAAGCGTCCAGGCTTTCACGGCTCATGTCATACTGTGTGGCCATATCCTGGGCAAAAGAACCCATCAGGCGGCCGGTTTCTGCGTCTTCCAGTCCGTCCAGGAACATATGGTCAGCAATCTGGCCGTGTCCCATGCGATAACCGCTTCTGGCTTTGTCGAGGATGTAGGGAGCGTTGCTCATGCTTTCCATGCCGCCGGCAACCATAACAGAGGCAGAGCCTGCCCGAATAAGGTCGTGGGCCAGCATGGTGGCCTTCATACCGGAACCGCAGAGCTTGTTGATGGTTGTGCTGCCTGTTGAATCGGGGAGTCCGGCCAGGCGGGCGGCCTGTCTGGCGGGGCCCTGCTTGAGTCCAGCGGACAATACGCAGCCCATAATCACTTCATCTACGTCGTCCGGACTCAAGCCTGCCCTTAGTACGGCTTCCTTAATGGCAATGGAGCCAAGTTCGGGAGCTGTCAATGTGCTCAGGACTCCCTGCAGGCCGCCCATAGGAGTCCGTGCGCCGCCAACGATAACAATGTCGTCTTGGTTCATAGCAGGTATCATTTCTTCTGATTTCTAATTATGTGTTTTGTGTCATCTGTGTGTGCGCTGGCCATTGTATCCCTCCAGTCGGCCAGTATGAACCTCTTATCCTCAATAGACATGCATGGTGGCTGGATGAAAGTCCACCAGGATACGGGTGGGTTCATGGTACCAGCGGCTGAATTCGGTCCAGTTCGGGTACACCGGCCTTGCCTGCATATTGTAAGGCTTGCTGGTGGGACGTGTGCTGTTTATTCCGCTAACACGCGCGTCAATAGTGCCTGGCTTCCAGCTGTTAGTGATATGACGGATGAAGTTTATGGTGATTTCTTCATCTGGCCCGTTTTCATGTCTGCGGGAGAATGTGACGTCGATATCGGTGGGATTATCCGTCAGACCCCACCAGTTTTCCTGGTCTATCAGCAGGAAGCGACCCGAAGGACATGTCTGGCGGTCGAACATATTGTTTTCCCTGACAATTTCCAGCGCGTCCTCATTAAAGTCAAAGTCTTTCTGGCGAACCACTGTGCCGTTGGTGATCTTGTAGCCGGTTATCCGCCAGTCAGAATCTTCCGGTACTTCTATGGCTGTCAGGCTGGCGGCACCGTTATAGGGCCAGAAGGAGAAAACAGAGCGGCTGATACCGTAGTAGGCTCCATAGGCAATGGCAGCGATGGTTGCCACGGCGGCAACAACAACGACTCCATCTTTCACTGTTTCAGTAAATGAAGGCCGGTCACTGCTGTAGCTGTTCCTTCCCCAGCCCCCACTCCATCCCCATCCGGTTCCCCAGTGTGAGTGGGTATGGTGATGTTCGACATGAATGGTTTTTTCCTCTGCCCCTTCTTCTGTTTTTTGCAGGTGCGGGCCACGTTGTTTCAGTTGGTAAAGCCCCATGTGCCGGTAATCAATCGGAACTTCCCGAGTGGATTGAGGAACAATGTTCTCGGTGATCTGCTCAGAATCGGAAGGGAAGGAGATTTCACCGTATGAGGGACAGGTAAGGATGATTGCGAGGGTTGTTAGTCCGGTTGCCAGTGATTGCCTGATCATATGAAAGAATCCTGTGAATAAATTATTTGAGGGGCTGTGTGTACTCCTTGTTTCCCTGAATAGGGCGTGTCGAGGAAGGTTAGACACTCATGAAACAGCGTCAATGTAGAAAATGTGACATACCGTAACGGGGTTTCGCCAAGTGAGGTGTTGACAGGTGAGGGGTTAATCATGAAAATGCGCACCAGGTTTTCGGGGCTAGGTAGCTCAGTTGGTTAGAGCACAGCACTCATAATGCTGGGGTCGGCAGTTCGAATCTGCCCCTAGCTACCAAAGATGACATCGAATGGGGTGTCGCCAAGCGGTAAGGCAACGGGTTTTGATCCCGTCATGCGCAGGTTCGAATCCTGCCACCCCAGCCATCTTTTCCGAAATCTGAAGAATGTGGCTAGGTAGCTCAGTTGGTTAGAGCACAGCACTCATAATGCTGGGGTCGGCAGTTCGAATCTGCCCCTAGCTACCATGTTTTTGGGGTGTCGCCAAGCGGTAAGGCAACGGGTTTTGATCCCGTCATGCGCAGGTTCGAATCCTGCCACCCCAGCCATATCCTTTTTTCATTTCTCACCTTCTGCTTCTGATTTCATCGTTCCAACCGCTGTGCCGGTAAATTCTGTATTCACTGCAACTTTATTGAGCTTTTTTGGAATCTCTATGTATTTTTACCTGTCGTGATAGGTGAATCTGCCGTGGCTTTCTATATAATGCGCGCGCAAGCTGAATAAAGGATCACCATTATAACGCAGCACGGACAGCTGCAAGGCACGATAACAGGTCGGGTTTCGTACGAATGCACCAGCATTCTGTAGTCCTGGCCGGCAAGGTCAGAGAGTGGAGATGATGACGGCAGAGACCTATGACGTATTAATAGTGGGAGGGGGCGTTTCCGGAACAGCGCTGCTCTACGAACTGGCAAAATACACAGACCTGAAGCGTATTGGTCTGGTAGAAAAGTACAGTGATTTTGCGACTGTTAACTCGAAAAGCAGTAATAACAGTCAGACTATCCACTGCGGTGATATTGAAACCAACTATACCCTTGAAAAAGCCCTCAAGGTAAAGCGTACTGCCAGAATGCTGGTAAACTACGCCACATCTCTCCCCGATGAAGAGCGGGACCGGATTATCTTTAAATACCCCAAAATGGTTTTGGGTGTCGGTTCCCAGGAGTGTCAATTCCTCCGTGACCGTTTCGAGGTGTTCAAAGAACACTACGCAGGCATGACCCTGCTGGAAAAGGAGCAGGTAGCGGAAGTTGAACCCCGGGTTGTCAACACAGACAACGGTCCCCGCAAAGAAGATCTGGTAGCACTGGCCATTACTGATGATTACACGGCGGTAGACTACAAGGCCCTGTCCCAGTCCTTCGTGGACAATGCCAAGAAAACAGATAAAAACATTGGTATCCATCTGGAAACTGGTGTTGAAGCCATCGAGAAAATTGACGAAGGCTATAAGCTGGTTACCAACAGGGGTGAGTTCCGTGGACGTTTTGTTGTGGTCTGCGCCGGTGGTCACAGTCTGCTGCTGGCCCAGCAGATGGGCTACGGTCTGAACTTCTCCTGTCTGCCAGTTGCGGGAAGCTTCTATTTCACGCCCCAGGTGCTGAACGGTAAGGTGTACACCGTTCAGAACGACAAGCTTCCGTTTGCCGCTATCCACGGCGATCCGGACGTGCTTGTACCGGGTAAGACCCGTTTCGGACCAACAGCCCTGCTGCTGCCGATGCTGGAGCGTTACAACAACAGTACCATTCCTGAGTTCTTCAAGGTTCTGCGCCTGGATGGTTCTGTATTCAAGGTATTCTGGGATCTGTTTAAGGTTTCTGATATCCGCAATTACATTTTCAAGAACTTCCTGTTCGAGATGCCCTGGATACGCCGCCGTTTGTTCCTCAAGGACGCACGTAAAATCGTTCCTGGCCTTAAGCTGGAAGATGTCTCCTTTGCCAAGGGCTATGGTGGCATCCGCCCCCAGCTGATTGATAAAGATAAGAAAGAGTTATTGCTGGGTGAAGCCAGAATTAATCCGGGTAGCGGCATTATCTTCAATATGACACCTTCCCCCGGTGGTACCAGCTGTCTGGGTAATGCGGAGAATGACCTGCTGGAGATTGTACGTCATCTTGGCTGTGCTTTTGACAAGGATAGTTTTGAGAATGACCTGACCGACATGTAATTCTCGGTTAGACGCTAGCAAAAAAGCGACTATCGCAAGATAGTCGCTTTTTTTTGAACTATAAAACTTCACTTGTTTTTTGGTTTGCGTCTTTTTCAGAGAATGAGGCAGGTGGAGGCATGAAAAGAGCAATAGTCCTGAGAAGTGTGGTTGTGCTGTCGTGCATTGCGCTGGCTGACATGACATATGCAGGCAAAGACAAATCAGCAAAGCTTATTCCGGATGTAGAGTGCAGTGAAGAAGGTGCTGGTGAAGCCCGTAAACGAGTGAAGCAGAAACATAAGCAATCCGATAGTGATTCGCTTACAGTTCTGAAACATAGGGAAGTTGATAAACCGGGCAGTCAAAAAGGTCACAAAATTAAAGGGGGACGGAGCGAAAAAAGCAAAGAAGATGGTGTTGTGAATCCACAACCTGTGGGGCAGCCGGAGGCTCCGGCTTTTTCCTATCAATTAAGCGGTACGGATTACCGAACATATACAGGTGTTCAGGAGAAGGGTCATACCAAGCAGTATTTCCTTGAACATCATGCTGATGCTATCAGGGCAAAGATTGAGAAGGAGAAAGAGACCTCCGGCCTGGAATATGGTGATGACCTGGTTGTAAAGGTTCTGGCTCCTCGGGGCGGTGGTATGCTGGTAAAATTAAATTTGGATGATTTGTATCCTGGAGATCCTGAGATCCCTGCCGCACAACGTGTTTCTTCCGGTGAAGAGGAGCTTGATGGGAAAAAAAGAAGACGGTCACCTTCTCCAGTGATCTATAACCTGAAGACATTATCAGAACCAAAGGTTGGCCGCTGGTATGGAATGATTCGGTCAAGATGTTTTCATAGATTTCACGGGCCAATGGACAGGCTTTTTGCAACGCCAGCGCCCATATTGACCTGGGAAATTTATCCGGAAACTGGTGGGAAGTTTCTGGATAAACACAAGCTTATTGCTGTTAAAGCGGATAAATATCTGACCCAGGCGGGGAAAGATATTCTTACTGCTAATAATAAAAAATATTCAGGATTTATGGATATTCAATATGTCAGGGAAAAGAAAAACAGGAATGTTTTGAGCTCCATGATTATTAATCTTATGGCGGTGCCTAAGGGGTATGGTAGTAAGCCAAGGATTGCGGAGGCGGATGTCCATGTCCGGCTGGAAATGGATTTCGGTAATATTTCCAGGACACTTTATGACCGGCCCCATGTGGGTGTGAAAGTGACCCTGCCACAGCTTGTGGCAACAAGGGGCGATAGCGCAATAAGACATTATCGTTTTGATCTTGAACAGGATTTGTCTCAGAAGATTCTTCGGGACAACTCTCTGAGAACAGGAGAGGAAGAAGAGGATGAAAGCGAGACAGGTGATAGTGATGCCGGAGGGGTTCAGGGCTGGGCTGTGGTGAAGCCGCCTATGGAATCCACACCCATGAAAGAAGGGCTTTTCCCCTATCCTGATCGTGATGCACTGTTCTCCATGCTCAGGGATGTTTTGGGCAGCACATCAGAAACTGAGAGATTCGATAATCTGAAAACCTGGGATTCTGATGGCAATCTTCATATTCTCAGCGACAGTGATGGTGATAGTTTGGTGCTTATCAAGCCTCTTTACTGGCTATACCATAATGGAGAAGGCTCTTTGCAGATGGTCAGAGAGAAGGGGGATGTAGGCTCACAAGCTGTGTCAGTGTCCGTTAAGTAGAAGGGCAGGATCAGGCTTAATTCCATTCCCTCCCGTATAATTATGCTGGAGGGAATGTTTTAAAGGCGCTTTTATATTTTTGCTTTGCAGGCCTGTTGAAGGGCCTGTGCGTACTTCTCACTGGGCGGGTTTTCCCGGATCTCTTGAAGAAGGGTTTTACCGTCCGGTCCTTCCGCCAGAGGATTGAAGCCTTGCTCAAGAAAAAATGGCAGGAAACGCTCAAAGTCGTGGCTGCGCAGGGCGCGATAGGCCCGCAACAGAATAAAATAGTCCCGGTCGATACCGGCTTCCGGCTCCTGAACGAGAAGCTGTTTCAAGCGCTCATCCGAGAGCTCTTCCCCAATGACTTTCTGCTTGTCTTTTTTCATCGTCTGTTTGTTTGACTGGTTGCTGACGGATTTCTGGCGGCCATTGTAGCGGTCTGTCTGGCACAGGCAAAGAAATTCAAGGAAACGTAAGCCGCGCAGTGCTTTCTCTTCCCAGCCGATATTCGGTACAAGGACGCAGGATTTCTATTGTATGGACTCAGGAAATATTCGTGGCTCTGATATTCAGTCCCTCCGGGGAATGGACATTGCGGCGACTCCGGAACAGCTGGAACAGTGCCAGGTCGCTTTTGGCAGTGGCAACAGGACTGTCACCCTGGCGGAAGCCAAAAGTGTGTTCCAGGAGTTGCGGGCAGAACAGGTGCAGACGGGAGACGTCGAATCTGGTCCCGAACAGAAGCCCCTGGAAGAGCGCTCGGTCAAGGATGTGACGGATAAGAAACCCGGGCGACTGCGTTCAGCATTATCCAAATTAGGGAAGTATACAGCCGACAAATATCAGTCCGGGAAGAGCGCTGCAAGAGCCGTCGGTGATGTGCTTCTGCACCCCATGAAAACAGGCCGTGCGGGCCTTTCCTACGCCAAAGGAAAGTACGACGCGGCGAAAACCTCTGTCGGGCAGGGCTGGGATACCTTCAAGGAGAACCCCAAAGGTGCGCTAAAGTCCGGTTTGCAAAGTATAGGAAAAAGTCTGAAAAACCGGGCTGTTTCAATGCGTTCAAGTGCCGCGAAGCTAATTCCTTCCAGCCTGAAATCCGCCTCTCTGCCCAGCCTGAAATCCCTGATGTCTCGTTCGGTGAAAGTCACAGAGCCCTCTGTCTCTATTAAACAGCTGTCTACGGATGTGACCCAGAAGCATCAGCGTGCGGAAAATCAGATGACGGAAGCCCGGGAAAATTTAAAGGATGCTAAGGCAGCCCATAAAAACTTTCAGCAACTATCCCAGCTTCTGGATAACCCAGCAGAGCTTGGCAGCTCAAAGAAAGATGTGGAGTTAACCTTCCCGGGTGGTGAAACAGTTGTTGTGGCCGGCATTGGCTTAAAGCGCAGCAAGACGGTGAGCGAGGCTACCAGGCTGGCGGGCCAGTATCGTTCGGAAATCAGGGAAGGGCTGAAGGATTCAGAGAAACTGGTCAGTGATTTACGTACAGGAAAGAAGTCTATCAAAAGTGAAACTAAAGAAGAGATAGAAACTCTGCGTACGAAAGAAGCAGGCAAGGAAAAAACGGCCTATAAAAAGCAGTTGCAGTCACTGACCAGTGAACGCGAAGAAATCAAGATTGCTATCAACAAAGCCAAAGAAGAACTGAAAGAGGCCGTGGACAGTCGAAAGACCCAGAAATCAACAGTAAAAGAGAAAGCCAGTGAATTGTTAAAAAACAGTGAAAGAGAGCTGGCAGAGTTGAAAGGGCAGAAGAAAACAGTCACCACCGAGGGCAAAACATCGGTGAAAGAGCTTAGTCAGCAACTACAGGAGGTGAACAGGGAACTCAAGGTCCAGGAAAAACTGCTTGAAGACGCGGGAGAGCTTCCTGAGCAGGTGGCGGAGATTAAGACAAAAATCCAGTCTCTGGAGGTGAGAGCCGATGGCTTGATGGAAGGTATTGCCCAGGCCCGGGAAAGCCAGGAGAAACAGCTTGAAGAACTGAACGATCAGATCAGGACGGCAGAAGGTGCTGTGCAGACTTTAAAAGACGCAAAGAAAAAACCGGAACTTCCCGAGCCTCCGGATACAACGGCTCTGGAAACACAGTTAAAGGATGAAAGAGAGAAACTGGCTGATAACACCAGAAAAATACAACAATTGAGAAAGCAGCACCAGCTGGATAAGCAGGCGTTGAAAAAACTCAAATAAACAAGCGGAAATAATCGGTGATGTGAGTTAATGAAAAAGGGCGGCAGGACCGCCCTTAATTTTGCGCTGTCAGTGGCCTTTCAGGGCGTAAATACCCGGCGCGTTACGCCAGTAGCCCTGGTAATCCATGCCATATCCAAAGATGTAACGGTCTTCAACATCCAGCCCGGTAAAATCACTCTTCTGCCCGGAGCGGGCTTTACGATCATGAATCTTATTCACCAGAACCGCGCTCAGTACCTCTTTGGCACCGGCTTTTTCACAGTGCTCGAGGATTGCGGAGAGGGTGTGACCTTCGTCGAGAATATCATCAATAATCAGAACAGTGCGGTCTTTCAGTTCGCTGGCAGGGGGAACCTTCCAGTCCAGTTCTCCGCCGCGGGTGGTATTGCGGTAGCGGGTAGCGTGCAGGTAAGACGATTCCAGGGGAAAGTGCAGGTGAGTAAGAAGTTTGCCACAGAAGACCAGTCCGCCATTCATTACAGCGAATACCAGAGGGTTTTTGTCAGCCAGAACTTCAGTGATCTCTTCTGCCATACGCCGAATAGCGGTTTCCACCTCTTCGCGGGTATAGAGACAATCGGCTTCTTCAAAAACCAGTTGGATATGGTCCAGATCGATGGACATGGTGGAGAGCCTCTCCTCGGAAAATACGGTTGCTCATTATGACTGACACAGTTAATGATTTAACAGACGAAAGCCATTACAGGAGCGGAAACATACATGGCTTGCTGACCTGAATCAATGGTGCGGCGAAAGGGAATTATACTGCTGCTGTTATTGCGGTTGGAGAATATCAACAGGGAAGATTAAAATGCGATACTGGTCAATATTGCAGTTAAACGGCCAGGAAATAATAGAGGCTTCCAATGAACGTTCAAGAAATTAGGCACCCTCTGATCCAGCACAAACTGGGTCTGATGCGTGAGAAGGATATCAGCACGAAAGGTTTTCGTACCCTGGCCAGTGAAGTTGGCACGCTGCTGACATATGAAGCGACCAAGGATCTGAACCTGGAAGATAAAGTCATTCCCGGATGGAATGGTGATGTCACTGTTCAGCGCCTGAAGGGAAAGAAAATCACCATCGTGCCTATTTTACGGGCGGGCCTTGGCATGCTGGACGGCGTGACTGAGTTAATTCCCAGCGCGCGTATCAGCGTGATTGGTCTGTACCGTGATGAAGAGACTCTGGAAGCCGTACCCTACTTCCAGAAAATCTGTAAGCAGATTGACGAGCGAATGGCGCTGATTGTTGACCCCATGCTGGCTACCGGCGGCACCATGGTGGCTGCTATCGATATGTTGAAAGAAGCGGGCTGCAGGAATATTCGGGTACTGGTGCTGGTTGCTGCGCCGGAAGGTATCAAGAAGGTTCTGGATGCCCATCCTGATATTGAGATTTTCACCGCGTCTGTAGACGATTGTCTGAATGACAAGGGTTATATCCTGCCTGGCCTAGGCGATGCCGGCGACAAGATCTTCGGCACCAAGTAAGCATTACTTTTCGGGCTTACTTATGTTTCTGCCAGGTTCGATTCTCAAATCTGGCATTCCACACTTCCTTACCGCTCCATTTTTTCCTGTATCAGGTAAACAGACTGAATGGCAGCTTGACCTTGGGCATGTAAGTTACGGCGCTGAAGAATTCGAACCAGTGTTTCTTCGGTATAAGATGGTCACCGTTATCACCATGCTGTAATCCAAGGGCCGCCCCCACAAGCGTGGCTGATGTCAGCGTTGCTGTAATAAATGCTGCCGGGAAGGTAATTCCGGCTGAGGCAATGGTTCCCAGGGTGACACTGGCCATCAGGGCCAGAGCACCGGCATAAAGGAAGCCGCTGACCAGGGTTGTCAGGATCTTTGCCGGATTATGCAGGTATGCCGTTACCCGGTCTTTTATATAGTCTACAGGCAGGGTTGGCCTGGACAGTTCTACAGTTTTGCCTTCCTTCAAGTATTTATCTGGATCTTCAATAGCTGACGTGCTCTTCCGCAGTTCATCCCAGCGGGCTCGTGACTGTTCATGTATCCGCTGCCGGGCCATTCTGGCAAAGTCCATTTCGCTGGCTGGCTTTGCGACTGTCAGTCTGGGGGACGCGAGTGCATAATCGGTATCCGAGTCTGAGCTGGAGTCAGAATGCAGCCCACTGTCGTAAGATGCCTGTCTGAGTAATCTGCTGGCGCGGTGTTCACTGTCCTGAACAGAAAGTCGGGAAGGTGAATGAATCTGACGGCTGTGGATATGGGCACCGTTGCGCCTGTGGCTGCGCTTGCTTTTGGGCAAAATCAATGCTGCGGGCGCGGGTTGTCTTATTTGCCTTTGCTCCTGCACGGGGGCGGAGAAGGCTGGTGCTTGTCTGTCTACAGATAACATAATCTCGCCTCCTCTTTAATGCAAAACCCGGCGTATGGCTTCATGCTTGTCGGGAATGGCTTCTATAAACTTATCGAGTCCGCTGAGGTGCAGCAGATCGACAACCCTTTGGCTAGCATTACATAATACAACTTTTCCATCTTCGGAAAGCTCTTTCACCAGCTCCGACAGGACGGATAATCCGTGGCTGCTGATGGAGGCCAGGTCCTGGCAGTCCAGAACAATCCGGTTGTGGCCGTGGGCCAGCAGGATATCCAGAAAATTCTGCAGATAATAAGCGTTACTGGCCCGTACGCTTCCTTCCAGAACGATAACCGCCAGATCGTTGTACTCTTCCAGAATCAGTTCCAGAGCCATAACGACACCTCCATCCATTGCCCCATACGGCAGGGGTCTCTGGCCACGGACACAAGGTATCGGGTTGGTTTCTTCCAGTCTGTTGAACCATGGTCTCTAAGACCAAAGGCTTATAGATCCCGTCCCTGGATTTGTAGTTCAAAAAAGGTCTTGTGAAGGCAGAATCGTTCTTAATTTTTACTTCAAAAATCATTGCTTACACGACGGGTCTTTCATGATGTTGTACTAAATTGAATCGCACTTTACAGGGAATAGACCGACCATGTCTTTTGCGCACGTTAACAGAGTTGCACAATATATATTTTTGATTGTGCATGCCTTATTTGCGGTAAGTGGAATACTGTTGAGTTCATCAAGCTTCGCGGAAGACGATGGTCGTTACCCGATAAAGAGACTGGTGGTTTTGGGGGATAGTATCTCCGATACAGGTAATTTGCAGGCTGTGCTGAAAGAGCTGGTTGGCAAGGTGCCGCCCAATATCGTGCTGAAACCCTGGAAAGCCTATTGCACCCATAAGTACAGGACGTATGTGGGCGCGGAGATATGTGAGACTATTTTTGACAGGTTTATTCCCGTTGCCATTCGTATGCTTAACATGATGCTCCGAAAGGTACCGGTTATACCGGAGAGGCCCTATTACAAAGGGCATTTTTCCAACGGTCCGGTATGGGCGGAATGGGTAGGCGAAATGCTGATGGATATTGATGTCAGCAACAGCGGGCAGTTTATTAATCGGGCCTATGGTGGTGCCTTTGCCATAGATGCCCTGCAACAGCTGGAGTTTGATCTCAAACATTTTCGCATGGATTTTCATCATTTGCTTCGCACCCTGACATTTCTGTTGGCAGGGAAGATATTTCCTCCGGACCTGAGTCTGACCCGGGAGATTTATCTGGATGAGTATCCAAATACTCCTACAGATACACTTTTTGTGCTGTTCTATGGAGCGAATGATTACATGACGGGGGTTACCAATTATCGGCTGGTAACGGATTCCATTTGCAGAAATACACGAATTCTGGCGGATAATTTTGTAAATAACCCCAAGAACCAGGGTGTGATCCATATAGCCTTAGTGAATATGCCGGATATTGCCCAAACACCGGAGTATTTCAGCAGCACTTCTGCGGTACGGGAAGAACTTATGGATCTTTCCGCCCACCATAATATTTATCTGAATGCCTGTTATCAGTCCCTGGTTATGTATGAAGCGTATAAAACCGGTAAGGCCAGGGTTGAATTTACTTTGGTAGATATTGCTTCACTGATGAGCCAGATTATTAGCGAGGGCGAAGCCAGGGGAATGGAAACCAGAAAACCCTGTATAAATACCAACTTTCTGACGGGGAAGTTTTTTCCATCGAAGGAATGCCTTAATCCGGATAATTATATTTTCTGGGACTCCGGGCATCCAACCCGATGGACCCATGCACACATCTCTTATCGGCTTTGCAAGGAAATGAGTACCAAATATCGCTTAAATTGCAGTATTCCCGCAGATATCAGCGACAAGGCACTTTGGCCGAAGACTGTGTTGAATCCATAGGCAGTGTATTCAATTTCACCGGTATCGGTTTATAGGGGTAACGCTGTTAATGCCTCCGGACTTGAAATTATTTCCATCCACATCTGCGTTTTTCCTGCCGTTTTCCCTGCAAAGGGCATTTACGAAAATGCCTGTTTCCATAACGTGTTCAGGGATCTTTTGGGGCCATTCTATCTCAGAGCAACATCCCTGTCTTACGCATTTTCCAGTCCTATGTAATAAAATACCCTGTTAGCTGGGGATACAATCCGGCCAGTTTTTACACGCTCTTGGTACAGCAGGCATCCTTCCCAAGATGAAAAGCAGTGTTATTATTGCCACCTACCAGCGTCCCCAGGATCTTCCTCGTTGCCTGGAGTCGCTTATTTCCCAGTCCCGACTGCCCGACGAGATCATTATCGTCGACCAGGATCCAGCGTCCCAGACCCATAAAATAATCAAGCCGTACCCCTCGACTCCGATTACCCTGATTCACCATGATGTACCCAGTCTGACCCAGGCTCGCAACCGGGGGATAGCACAGGCCGGAGGAGAGTATCTGTTCTTTCTCGATGATGATGTGGTCCTGGAGCCTGATTATATCGAAATGGCCTGCGCCTATCTGGACAGCCACAATGAGGTCAACGGGCTGAACGGGCGCGATCAGTTGCGGGCGTTGGAGAAAGCCCGCCATCTGAAAAGAGCCATTCTTTTTCTTTTTACTCTAAGACCTCTGCATGGGCGACAGGTGGTTAGTCGTGCCGGACGTAATCAGCTGACCTGTGCATTGCACCAGGAACAGACCGTCGAGTGGTTGAGTGGATGCAATATGGTCATTCGCGCCAGCATCCTGATCGAGCTGAATTTGCTTTTCGAACCCACTTTTCGGGCATGGTCGTGTGGTGAAGATGTTTTGCTGACCTATCAGATTCATCAGCACCGACCCGGGTCGTTGAAATATCTCCCGCAGATTATACTATCTCACCATGAAAGCCCCGCCGGACGCTTACCGCCCCGTCAGCGGATTGCCATGATCATCATCTATCACCGTATTTTTCACCAAAAAGCTTTGGGGCATTCACGACTTAATCGCTTCCTGTACTGGTGGACCCTCCTACCCAGTACGCTATTGCACTGGCTGGCTTACGAGCGCTCGCAGTCTTTACTTTCAGTACGAATGAAATCAGTCTGGTATGTCTTTAAGCACCGCCATCAGAAACTTATTGAAACTGATTTTAACAGTTTTGTTTTCAAGGACAGGTCATGACGACGCACCCATCCAGGAAAACCATTGTCGTCATAGGTATGTGGGATGTCAGCACCACAGGGGGCGTGAGCGGAGGGGTGGAGAGGATGATTTTCGCCCTGCTCAGAGACTGGAGCGACTACCATATTCACTTCATTGTTTACCTGCCTTTTGCCCGCCTGGACGCGCCTCTGGCTGATTTTGGGCCAGATGTGATGGTGCACAGGATGGGCTATGGGCGTGCCCCGGAATTCAGGGCGTTCTGGCGGGCTCTCCCGATGATCAGACAACACAAACCCGATCTGGTTATATCCGCTCATTATATTTTTGCCCGCTACCTGCTCTGGGATCGCCTGGTCAAACGCCAGAAATATAAATTGATCTATTGGTGTCACGGGTTATCGGGTGGCTGGAAAATTATGCTCCAGGCGGCTATGTTCGCCTGTTTGGGTGACCATGTTATTACCGTTAACCAGAATCTGGCCCGGCGCATTGCCGCCATTTGCCCCGGCACGGGTCATAAGATCACGACTATCTACAACGGGATGGATCTGGAGGCTATTCGCGCCCAGTCCCTGCAGTCGTGCCCCTGCCCGATCACTTTACAGCATCCTCTGGTTTTTGTGGGTCGGCTGAGTAACAGCGAAAAAGGGCTGGATACCCTGATTCACGCCGCCCATTATGCGGTGAACACTTTGAACTCCCCGCTGCATCTTGACATCGTCGGGGATGGCCCTGACCGGGATCTGACTGAAAAACTTATCAAAAAATACGGCCTGGAAACCCGCATTACACTGCATGGGTGGTGCGCCAACCCTTACCGGCATATGCGTCACTCGTCTGGTTTGGTGGTATCCAGCAATATAGAATCCTTTGGATTGATCATTGTCGAGGCCCTGGCGTTGGGTCTTCCTGTTGTATCAACCGACGCACCGTCTGGCCCCGGGGAAATTCTAAAACAGGGACAGTATGGATCGTTGGTAGCAGTGGAGGACTACAAGGCTCTGGGTGAGCAAATGCACCGCCTCTATAAGCTGGGCCACGGGAAACAGGAAAGGCTTAGCAAGTATGCCGAGCAATTTTCCATCACTGCCTGTCGCACTCAATTTCAACAGATCTTTGAGCGTCTTTTCTCATCAGTATGAAAAAAATGGTAGTGGGTCAAATGTGTGTTTCAGGGATTCGGGACACCAGCCAGGTTCTTCAGATCAATTATGAATAAGTATTTAACGAATGCTGGCGAAAGTTGAAGTATCAGGTAACTGCCTAAAACAAGACTTATGCTTCATGTTAACGCCTTCTCTGTCTTGTCTTGTTCTTTACAGAGCAACTGCTGAGTTATTGAAAAAGGTGCGGCCGGATGTCCCCGTTACCATGGTGTGGAAACCGCCCATGTGGATGATGGTGCGGAGGGTGAAGTGGCACGCAGTGCCGGATAGCTTTTGATAGAGAAGAACTGCTGATAGGAGAGAGATGTCGATCGAATAACAGGAAGGCCTTGAGGCTGATAAGGAGCCGGGGAGATGCGTTCAGAACGTATCTCCCCGGTTCCTTATCAGGTGGATGCAAAGTTTCTTTTGGTGTGGTTGCGGGCTGATACGTGCCAGCTCAGACAGAGCAGCACCAGGGTCAGGTAGATGATAAGGAAAGTGCGGTTTGTTGATGCGGCACTTTCTTCGCTATAAATTGCACGGCGGGATGAATCAATCGCACCATTGATAACGCTCTCAGTGTTGGCATTAACAGCTTTGTGCAGATAGCGCTGCACAACAAGCTGCTCCCTGATAATGATTTCTGTATGGCGAATAACACGGGAGAACTGCTCTTCAAGCTGTTCAGGCAACTGCCCCTGAGTATTGGCATCCTGCAGGTCTTTCAGATTGATCCTGAGGATAATCCTGTCGCTCTGCTTACCGCTGCTGCCGTATTGCAGCAGGCTGACTTTTAGATCAGTCAGCAGGGACACTAACTGATCTGAAAGGATATATCGGTTCTGGAGCAATTCATCCACAGCTGTGGGTGCGTAGTGTTTGGAGTTACGCAATACAGAGTTATGGGACTTGAAGCTTTCAATCAGGCTGCTATGCACTTCATGGGCTTCATTGTATCGTTCCAGGAATTCAGCGCCAGGATTCAACTGATTCAGCTGTCTAAGCTCAGCCTCGATTTCGTTCATCAAGGTTGTCAGGGCATCATAGTTTTTATCCAATCCGCTGTAGGCTCTCAGCAGCCGTGAGCTGATCTGGGCATTGAGCTCATCAAGGGTCTGCAGAGTGCTCAGCTCTTCATAGCTGCTCGTCCGTTCACCAAACTGCTGCAGGAAAATGGGGATACTGGCAACCATCACAATCAAAGTGAATAGGGTTTTGATATTCATTACGGCGTCATCTCCCTGTTGGTGCCGGCTAAGGTTCCCAGAAAATCAATGATGGCATCACGATCCTTATCCGGTACCGGGCGTCCAAGCTGGAACTCAATCATGAGGTTGACGGCTTCCTGAAGTGTTGATACTGAGCCATCGTGAAAGTAAGGAGCCGTCTGAGTGACCATTCTCAGGCTGGGTACCTTGAAAACAAATTTGTCCCACTCATTGCGGGTGATGTTGTAGCGGCCGAGGTCATCACTGCCGCCGTCGCGAAGGTTGATATCTTTCAGCACGCCGAATTTCTGGAACATATTGCCACCGACATTTTTACCCTGGTGGCAGCTGGCGCAGCCATAGGACTTGAATAGCTGGTAACCTTTTTTTTGGTTATCTGTCAGAGCTTCGTTATCTCCCAGAAGGTAAAGGTCGAAGGGGGCATCGACAGTTATCAGGGTTTTCTGGAACTCGGCAATGGCATCGGTGACAGAGTGCTGGTCGATCACACCGTTATACAGTGTTTGAAACGATTGCTGATATTCAGCTTTACCGGAAAGCTTGCTGCCGATGTCTTCAAGGTTTATTCCCATTCCTGTGGGGTTTGAGAGAGCTCTGGCAGCCTGGCTGGCAAGGGTTTTCTCTACTCCGTCCCAATGTTGGCGGAAGTTATAGAAGGCATTAAATACTGTGGGTGAATTACGGGTTCCCCGCTGTTGGTTAATGCCGGTGGAAACCCTGCGGCCATCGTCTCCACCTTTGCTTAAGTCATGGCAGGAAGCACATGAGATATCGTTGGTGGCAGACAACAGGGGCTCATTAAACAGCTGTTTACCCAGTGCTGCCTTGGCTTTGTTTATGCCGGTAACCTCTGTAAGAGGCTGAATGGGCTCATTGTCAGGATCACGAATTTCAGCAAAGGATGTTGTTGTAAAAAGTGCTGTGGCAAAAAGGCTGCATTTGAGAGAAGCGGACAGAGATTCGCTTCGAGGGGGCAATTCCATAAAATTCATTATTATCAGGTGGACTTGGTTCACCTCTACCTCTTATTAATCAGTTGCCTGATTGTGTTATTGCGATCAGTACCTGTTGCTATTAGATTTCAGGCGTACTTTTTCGGTGCAGAGACTAAATCAACAAGACAGTAGTTGGTTAATGAGTTTTGTAGTATTGGCCTGAATAAACCGGTAAAGCTGCCTGTTGGGCTGTTTCGCCAACAGCGCTACTCCCAGGGCAGTCGATTACACTTATTGCTTGAATCCAGCATTATTTTCCCGGGTGTGAACCTGTGTGCTGACGCTGCTATCTGCCCCGACAAGGGTATGGGTACGGGTTATTATCCGGCCACCGGTATTACGTCGGGTATAGCCTGTAACAACCCTGTGGCTATCAGGCCCAGTACGAAGCCGTTCACGGCCCAGGGCATCGTGTTCAAAGGTGGTCTTAGGTGGATTAGATGTGCCTGCAGTATAAGGCTCCGTGATCCGGACAGTTCGGCCAAGTGCATCATAGCCGGTATCCACATAAATGGTTGCGCCACTCAGGTTTGTTGTTGCACGCCGTAATTCACGCCCCAGGCGATCGTAATAAACCGTCGTATCCGGGCTGGCTTTGCCCAATGCAGTGCCGCGTTCGTGAAGACTGCGGGATGTCAGTTTCCACAATTAAATGAACCCGACCCCATTTCTCTCCATTTCTCTTCATTTAAATGAACCTGAGCCCTTTTTCTACTCGAAAATGATAAGGGAGATATTACCAGCAACGATATTACTACTGCCTTTAAATTTTCTTTGATATTTGTTTACGAAAAACTTCCATATTCTTACATCATCCATATCTGGAATCGACAAGGGGGCACATCTATTATCACATTCGTACCTGACCCCATTTCTCCCGTGGTATGGAGTATGGATCTGTTCGGTGTTGAACGAAGTTACAGCGGGGCGAGAGTCGGTGGCTTTACCTGGCCATGAACATAAATAAACGACCCCCTTGTCGGGAGCATTTCAAACAAAGCCTCCCGGGTCACCTCAATCATCCAGCCATGATATGGTTCTCTTAAAATAGCGCTCTTTTCATTGATTTCATCCAGCACAACAGCGTGAATGCCATGGTTTTGTGCCTGTAACGTCAAGATCAGCGCACCCCACTTTTTCAGGTGCCCCTGTAGTACAGATATGCACTCATCAACTGAGGCGGCAGAGACATGTTCTATATTGGCCCGAAGCCCCATGGTCTGAAATCGGTCTACACAATTTACGTTAGAGTCAAGGTTGCAGTCTGAACCGTAGGGGGTTGTGGCATCCAGGGCAACACCGTGATCCAGCATTAACATGCCGGCACATGCTGCAAGACAGGCACGGGTTGCCGGCTGCTGATACACGTGTTTACTCTGAAAGACACCAAACCAGTGCAATGTAGCAGGGCTTGAAGAGTCATCATGATAGAGCGCATATTCATATGATGCTGGCGCATCATGCTGCGCCGATTTTATATATTCAAACAGCTTTCCTACCTCTGGAAAGGTATGGCCATACCGGGGCTGACACATCACGGTCAGAATGTCCTTGTCTTCAAACAGGGGCGTGTGCGAGCGGTCTTTTCCTATGGTATCAACCAGATTATGGGGAGGGTATAACCTTTTTTGGGGTAAGGGGTAGAGCAGAGAATGCCGCTCTCCTGCTCCTGCTGGTGTGACTGAATAGCTGGTTATACTGACTCTGCCCGCCTGTCTGGAATGATCAGTTTTCCTATCGCTGGAGGTCATAGGGAGAGGGGCAGGAGATGCACTCTCCATGGGGGCCGGCTCCGGGTGCCTGGGCTTTGGTGTAAGCACGTTCTGTTTTGGGTTTATGGTGGTTTCCATGGGACACCTCTTGCCGCAGAGCTTGTCTATATTGCTGTTTATCACAGTCAGCATGACTGGCTGGATTATTTTCTCTATGTCATGCATGTCCGAACATCATGAGTCGGGCAAGCTCTATGCAGTCCGGGAAATTGACTGATTTGTTCGGACCTTCCTTGGTTTTCCCATGCTTTCGTCAGGGCCGATGTGTAGTTCCATTCCACCCCAAAGCATTATCTTTATTGAGCAGGCATTTCTATTGTGTTTATTGCACCGCCGCCAGTGCGATTACGCAGATACCTGGTCAAATACACGGTAGCGATAACGCCTCCCACGGTAAGAGCAGCTGTGCTGACGGTTATTCCAGTACCCAAACCGGCACCAAAGCCCGCGCCAAATCTGTCGTCGCAATCACTGTCCGGGCAGCCGGATATTGCAGGAGACGGGGTTGTTGTTGATGCTGTTGCTGTTGATATTTCTGTTGGTGTTGCTGTTGGAAAAACGCAGCTGCCTCCCGCTGTCATATTGTCAGGAACGAGCTGATAACCGCTTTCCGAGCGCTGAAAGCAGTAGTTATAACGCGCCACTTCTGCATCACCGGTGAGCGCTGCGCACCGGTTCTGTTCGTCATAGTTCATGGCAATCATGTCTGGCAGCGTCTGGTTGGCAATCAATGTCTGGTTGAAAGCCTGTGAATCAATATCTCCGGAAAAAGAAAACAGCTTTTTATTATGAGCGCCATAGCCGGTGACGGTGTAGCTCCGCAGGGAAAGGCCCGTAAACGGGAGTGTTTCCGGCGGTATATTCACGCCTTCAGGGTAATCGAATGCGACGTTTACCCTCTGAACGCCATTCTCTTCCCCGTCCACCGTATAATTCAGGGAAACCGCCGGCTTTGCCCCTAATGAAGCTGTGGTCAGCAGGGTGGCGGTTTGTGTGAGGAAACCATCTCCGCAGGTTACACTGTCTTGTATTGGTGTGGTTCTAAGGTTTGATATATACGTTACCAAATCGCCAGAAGGTAGCTTCTGATCAAGGCTTGCAAATGAAACAATATCATTTGTCGCGATACTGCTGGTGGCGCTGATTTGGGAGTTCTCATCAAATATGTGAACCCGATTGTCAGGCAATACCCATTGGAGAAAACCATTAGTTGATATCGTGGTACATTTAAAATTCAGGTTGCCAATATTGCTGCAGTAGCTTCTTGGCGTCAGGGTAATGTTCGCAGGGTCGGTCGCAGAGGCTGTTTCCATAAGAAACGCGGCGGCCATGCCCAGGGCAATTGTTGTCTTTTTCATTAAAAGGGTAACTCCTGTGACATCATAAAAAATCAGGCTATTACCCCTAAGGACAATGGATGGCTCTGTGGAGTTTCCTTTCCGTTAAAATGTCTGACATATGTGTCAGGGGGGGCTGTTTCTTGATCCGGCTCCTGAAGGGCTACAGGCACAGCAAACGCACACCTTTCTGGAAAGTGGGTTTGTCTTTCATAATCCGCAGAGTGGCCAACATTGCTTTGGGGATAACCCGTTGCGCAAAATCGGCTGGCTGGAGGACAATGTGGATGTGTGCCAGCCCAAATAAGTTGTTTACGGCTCCCGAGGAGCCAGCTGCCGTCTGAGAAAGTACAAAGATCCGGTGAATTTATAACCCTTTACAGTACGTCCGGGAAAGATAAAGACGAGAAAAAAGTTTCAGGAGGAAAAGACGCCGTTACAACGGCCCCTCCTTCCCAGAAACATAAAAGAAAACGACACAAGAGACGATAAGAACTGATTCAGGCATGGCCTTTTTTCTTCAGGAAAGGTGTGAACAAGGCGGCCCTATCCTGACCGGCCTGCTTTTCATATGTCTTATCCCTGAATCATAACCCGCACAGTGGCCAGCATTGCCTGGAGATAATCAGTTGCGGAAAATTGGCTGGCTCCGGGCTTCCTTTACGCAGGGCTATTGTTTTGCCTGGGTGCTAAGGGCGATCAGAATTTTCGCTACCTGCTCTGTAGACATGTCTTCCCCCGGTTGCTGTTGGGCTTTGGATTTCTCAACCGTGTGGGTGCGCAGGTGTTTTCTCATGCGGCTCATTCGAGAAAACCGCTTGACACACCCTTCAAAAGTACAGGCATGGGGTTTCTCACCTGTGTGGGTGAGCAGGTGTCTTTTCATGCTGCCCCTTTGAGAAAACCGCTTGACACACCCTTCATAATTACAGGCATGGGGTTTCTCACCTGTGTGGGTGAGCAGGTGTGTTTTCATGCTGCTCCTTTGAGAAAACCGCTTGCCACACCCTTCAAAAGTACAGGCATGGGGTTTCTCACCTGTGTGGGTGAGCAGGTGCCTTTTCATGTAGTTCATTTGAGAAAACCGCTTACCACACCCTTCAAAAGTACAGGCATGGGGACCCTCACCTGTGTGGAGGAGCAGGTGTGTTCTCATGCTGCTCATTTGAGAAAACCGCTTGCCACACCCTTCAACAATACAGGCATAGTGTTTCACACCAGTGTGGGTGAGCAGGTGTCTTTTCATGTTGCCCATTCGAGAAAACTGCTTGCCACATTCGCCACAGACAACCGTCGAGCACGAACGACCCGAAGCCATCTTTGTCCGCTTACGGCTTTTCTGCAGGGCAGGAACCGGTTGCACAACACTTTGTGCAGGATGAGCACGACTCGGTGCAGATACCATGATGTCAGAGCCTCCCTTAATTCTGTTGTCCGACCAAATACCCATTAGACAACCTGATGTGTTCTGTGACTTGCACAGCTGACAGCTTTGTCAGTGGTTTTGCAGACGACCATAATTCTTCAGCCTCTCTTATTTGGTCATATCCGCTGGCATCAGCACGACGCCGGTTGGAGCCTGGTGCTCACCTGAAGGGTTAGTCTGTGCATGCTTTGCCGGGGCATCCAGCCCGAGCATTCTGGCCCCGACGCTCCATGATCTTGAGCAGGGGGATAACCAGCTGCGCAAGATTGGCTGGCTTCGGGATTTCAAGCGTTCCGGTGTTCGCTACAGAAACCCTTACCAGACCCGCCATACCTATGCCCATATGCTGATCAAAAATAATGAGAATATATGGTGGCTGGCAAACCAGATGGGCCATACGGGTATTGAGATGATTAATCGCCATTATGGCGGCTGGCTGGAAGATAATGTGGATGTGTATTAGCCCAATAAGCTGTTTACGTCTCTCCAAGAGCCCTTGTTGGCGGATTCTGAGAAAATATAACGTTATCAGGCCGAGAGGAATTGCAGGGGCTGAAGCTTGGAAAGGTTAACCCGCTTCCTGGCCTGCCAGATTTCATAATTGTCCTGCATGCTGAGCCAGCTCTCAGGCGTACGCCCCAGAACTTTTGAAAGTCTTAAAGCCATCTCGGGGGAGACGGCACTCTTTCCTTTTATAACACGGTTCAGGGTCGAAGCAGCTACACCAAGCTGTTCTGCAAGATACCGACAGCTGATCTCGTAGGGCTGCATATAAACAGACTCAATGAACTCGCCAGGGTGCGGTGGATTGTGCATGGGCATTAGTGATAATCCTCATAGTTAAGGATGTACGCATGGCCATCCCGAAATTCGAAGGTAACACGCCAGTTACCACTCACAGAGATTGACCATATACCTGAGCGATTCCCTTTCAACGGGTGTAAGGAAAAGCCCGGGAGGTCAATATCATCCAGCACCTGGGCGGTATCAATAGCAGCAAGCTGCATTCTCAGCTTTTTGGCGTGCTTGGCTTGAATGCCAGATTTTTTGCCTGTTTCAAAGAACTGTTTCAGCCCTTTGTGCTTGAATGATTTGATCATGATGAAAATCGTAGCGCATTGCGCAACGCGGATCAATGGCGGGGTTGTTATATGGCTAAAGAAGGCTGGCAGGGATACGAAGTGGGGTCTTTTTCAAGAGGCCTGAGGCTGGGCTTAAGAGGCGTTTTTAAGCGGACAGGCCTGGCGCACCGCCTGGCCTGTCCTGAAGGGCTTTTTGTGCCCCTCTTTCAGTTCTCAAGGGGCTGCCATCCAGAGCGACCCGACTGTCGCCATCAGGTAAAAGACCCAGCCAGGCCCTCGCTGAGTCTGTTCAGCGCCGTTGCTTTCCGGGGTAGGAGTGGGGGTCACAAAACGGCTGTCTCCTCCTGGGCTTGTGACCGTTGTCTCTGCAGGTGTGGGTGTAGCCTGTGTCGGAGTGGGGTAAATGGGCAGACCAAGGTTTGCCAACCCACGTTGAGGCAAAAGAACTTCATAGTCCGCTGAAACAACTGGCGCTCCTGCCACAAGACCAGTGTTGATCAGGCATCCCTGGCCAAACAACCGCCCGATTCTTTTTGTTTGTCCTTCCGAGACACGGCAAAATGCCTGATACTCAGACACAGGTGCCCTGTCAGACTGGGCCCCACTGCCACTGCTCCCGGTTTCAGGGTGGGATACAGTCGTAAAGACACCGTTAGCCAAATCCTGTACAGGGTAATACCAGGAATAATCTCCAAACAGCGTTCCTGTCAACACCTCAAACCTGTCCTGAACCAAAGACTCTTCGCCCCTGTACGTCAGGCAATGCCATTCGCCAGCGGCATCCTGCCTGAGCTCGCCCGCAGTCTTTTCTTCATCCCGGCAGAGCAGTGAAGCGCTCGTGAAGCTGCCATCAGGGAACCAGGCGCCTGTGCGCAGTGGCTGACCACTGGACATTGGCCGCCACTGCCAGGGGGTCTCGTCACTCCAGCCGATCAAACTGATCGCCTGACTGCCATGGGGAGCCAGGCGCGGGCCGATACCCACGATGTCACCCCTGCCCAGGCTTTGCCAGACAGTAAAAACACCCTGCGTGATGCCAACCTGTACAAGCCCCTCCCCGGAAGGCAAGGGAACCAGAATGGGGCCGCCGGAGTCACCAAACGAGCTTCCCCCCCGCTGGCGATCCACAAATATCATTGCCTTCAACGCCTCTTCTGTAAAAAGGTGTGTTGCCGCCGGGACAGCCACCTTGAAGGGGGTGTCGGGAAAAGACGGTGAGAATAAATCTCCCCCCGTCACCCCCCAGCCTGCGAACGTCAGTTGACTGCCTTCGGTCGCCCCGGTACCGGGTGCGGGGAAAAGCTGTAAGTTGGCCAGGGGAGGGTTGGGAACAGGCTGGTCAAGAAGAAGCCAGGCGATATCATCACTCCCGACAGTATTGTGATCCTGATAGTATGGGGGATGAGCAAGCACAGTGACGCTGCTCTCGGGATGCCGGTATATTGCCTGAACCGTTCGAAATGGTTCACGGCTGCCATCAATGCCCCAGACAGATACCGTCAGGTCAGTACGCTCAAAATTTTCAACACAATGAGCCGCGGTTAGAACCCAGCGCTCCCGGACCAGCGTGCCGCTGCAGCGGGTGGGGGTCACTCTGGACTTTTGTCGCCACTTTGTGTCTCCGATGCGGACAAGGTACGGGAGTTCGCCCTGCGCAACAGGGTCTCCATTCAAAATACGCTCTTCCAAAGCCAGGGTCGGCGTCGAGACGTAAAGTAAACAGGCAATTGCCATCAGCGCTGCCCTGAGGAAAAGCCTGGAAATGACATGGCCTTGTTTGTAGTGATGCAGCACAGTGATGATCCCTCTGTGTACTATCAAATGCGAAATGCGGTAACACATCAGAGGATGTTGCCGAAAATCCGTTCAATTATTGTCACGGTGGCAAACCAGGCTGTTAGTCGGCGTTTACCCCGGGTAGCTGCGAAAGCCAGGCTAACAATTGCCCCTCACTCAGGGAACATAGTCCTGTCTATCGGCTCTACCTGCAGGAAGCACAAAAGTCTGAAGACCAGAGTATTTTCAGGCGATAGCAGGAAGGAGTCAGACCATGATGATAAAAACCGGAACAGCCAGCCTGGTCTCGCACCGGCTAAAAACACTGGCGCTGCTGGTCGCCCTGGCAGCTACCAGCGTCAAGGGGGACCTCCCTCCGGCAGACGGGTATGAACAGTCTGGCTCCGGAACACTTCAGTCAGCAAATCAATGGATGTCCTTTTTTACCTTTTAACATTCACAGTTTGGTCGAATGGGATGAACCTCTGGTTCTGGGCCGGTCGTTCCATATTTGGAAATCCTTAAGTTCTCCGTATGAGCGATGCTTACTGGCCAGTGAAAGAGACCTCATTGACGATGTTATGAGATGCTCGAATTTGGATATACCTGCAACGACGGAGTCAAAGCACGATGTATTGTCACACTGTTCCTGCCTCAGTTTTTTTTCCTTCTCTTTCCAATGTTTTACTGCTGGCTTCAAAGCGTTGATTACTGATTGGTAATTATCATATCGTTCAGGATCCTGCCTTCTCCATAGGGGCTGGCCCTGCCTGGCCGCACGTAGAGGGCTTTTGGTAAAAATTTTATAATAACGCCATGTCATTGTTGGATCAGCCCCCGCATTAACAAGAGTGGGAACAATATCGACATAGCCATTCTGACTGGCTTTAAACAGAGGCGTTACACCATGCCAGGCTTGATTCAGATCAGCCCCGGCCTTAACAAGTATGCGAACGACATCAGCATGGCCATTCTGACTGGCCTGGAACAGAGGTGTGGCTCCGTTCCAGGTTTGATTCAGATCAGCCCCGGCCTTAACAAGTATACGAACGACATCAGCACGGCCATTCTGACTGGCCTGGAACAGAGGTGTGGCTCCGTTCCAGGTTTGATTCACATCAACCCCATCGGCATCAACAAGTATGCGAACGACATCAGCATGGCCATGCTGACTGGCTTTAAACAGAGGCGTTACCCCGTCGTCATAGGCCTGATGCAGATCAGCCCCGGCATCAGCAAGAATTTTAACGACCCCAGAATGACCCCAGCTAGCCGCTATATACAGACCTGATCTCTTTTCCTTGCTTGCGCCGCTGACAAACTCCTCACTGGGGTTAAAACCCTCCTGAGCCAACCAGTATCCCACAATATCAACACGCCCCTGTCGACAGGCGGCCAGGAACTGGTGTTCATCAAATGCTTTCTCGAAAGAAGGCTGACCTTCCCAACTTGGCGCGTCCCTCCAATCGGCTCTCGCAAGCCCGGCCTGCATCAAAAGAACCACCAACAGGCTGAGGAAAAATAATGCATAGGAAAATGCGTCCTGTGAACCAACTCTTTTCATTAGCGCATCGCCTCACCACACTTACTGTTAAAAAGGGATAGAAGGTATGGCAATTACTCAGGAAAATATCAAGCTGCTTGAATCCCAAAGGGTCACCGACGAGGACGATGGCGGGGGCCGAGCCACCTGTTGCAATTGGACACACTCATTCTTTCAGACAACTTCCTGTGGCTCAACGAGTTCGACTGGTCACCCGTCGCCCAGGAAAGCGAACACACCCTGACCGGTGCGCTAATGGTGTCAGAGCAGGCCAAATCCTATGGCCGTCCGATTGTGCTGGTGGATGGGGAAAACAGCTGGGTGACCCGCGCCCAGCTCGATGCTCTGTTCGCACTTACGGCCGTAGTTGTGACGATGCCGCTCCTAATAGACGGGGCTTTCGGTTATCTCATTGGGCCCGTAGCTAGAAAAGCGCTTTTGATTACTCTTATTACAACCCTGCTCTGCCCAAGACAGGCATCCAAAAACGAGTTGAGCTGGATATGCTTGGTGTTTTGTCCCGTACATAGTTTCTGGTGTATAAATCAGATGAACACTTCTCCATGACGCAGTATCTGACCGCTCTTGTTTTGCCTGGGGTCGTGATGTGGTGATCCTGCCCCGGTTGAGCGGCAAAAAGCACATATAACCTTACTAAAATCATAATCAAAGCCTGGTAGCATCTTGTTATTGTTAATATGTTCAATCAGAAAAACTATTTCTGAAAGTGTTTTCACTGTTGCTCCAAAAAAAGTTTCGTACCATGAGTTTTGTGGTTTTTCTATTTGGCACAGGGCGCAGGGGCGGAATTCCTGAAATGGCGTTTTGAGCTTTGAGATACTGATAAATGTTTCAAATGCAGTGGCTGCGGCTTCAATCACTGTGTCTGCGTCAGGAAAGTACGATAGGTTGTAATTAGGACAAGTTGATCCACCCTCATAAATATCTGTGGGCTGTACATTAAGGCTTGAGAAGTTGACTGGGTTAATATCTATTAGTGCGCTGCCATGGGGGCAAAAGAACCATATTTCCAAGAGTTTCGGAACCATGAAGGTCGTGTTAAGAGCTCCTCCATGGGAGGATATAAGAATTTCTGGTGTAATGAATGAGTCAGAATAAGTTATGCAAATACCATTAGTTGAATACTTTAACATACTACAACCTCTGCGTCTGGGGCAGTCTTTAGAAAGGCATAAGGATGAGGAATGCTGCTGGTTCTATGGCTTATTTCTACTCAAAGAACTTAATGGTTTGAATAACCCTTCATCTCCACCTTTCCTGAAACTTTCTTGGTCTTGTATTGGTTGTTGTGAACAGGCGTCACTCTCATATTTTCTACCTGAAAAGAGTGGAACTACCGCTCCATTCTCAGGAAACGCGCTGACTACAGGCGCTCCTGTAACAGTATCTACAGGGTAAAGGTTACTCGTTAATTTGTCTGTAAACTCAAATGCAAGTACATGGGAATGGTACTCCTTATTGTGCAGTTTAAGATAAGAGTGACAGGCAGCAGCACTCGGCGCGGAAATACTTATATTACCAACACTATGATTTTGGTAAGCAGTATCAAATAGCTCTTCATCAATAAGCAGCCCACTATACAGGTCTTGTAAGAAATAGGCTGATACCCTGTATTTTGACGTATCCTGCTCATTTCTTTGAACAGGGATGAGTAAGCATCCTTTTTGCTGCACAGGTTCGGGCAGGTAGTCGCCACTTAAGGCAAGGGTTACAGCATCCTCCATTACCTCGATAGGATCAGGTATTGGAGTCGTTACTGCTGTGAAGTAGCTATTAAGTGTTGCAGAATCTGTTTGACCAGCTTTAATTCTTTTGGCCTGAAGATCTGTAGCATCACGATGTTTTTGCAGGTTTAATGCGAGCCTGACAATACAACGGCTCTGGCAGGGAGTCTCTTTTTTTGAAAGGTAAACGCCTATACCTGGATAGCGCTTTATGGATATGCTCAAATCTGGTAATTCATTCATATCAAGCAGTTTTCTATAATCGTCTTCGCCTACAAAGAGGACAAAACCGTGGTTTCCCGGAGAAATACCATGAATGACCCTGTTAAGAAAAGTCGGGTGAGGCAGGGCTTTAATATCATGAGCCGTTAGAAACTCCTGGATAGCCTTCAGGTCAGACAACTTTTCATCTGAGTATTTACAGGCATTGCTTACTTTTACAGGACTACCATCTGGTGAATGCTTCCTTATCTCACGTATCTCTTTCTTATCGGAGAATCTCCATAGAGAGATGTTACCCATTTTCTGTATTCTGGTGTTAAATGTCTCCAGGTATTTTTCCCCGTTCAGGCTGTCAGGAATAGACTCTATATAATCAGCTCCACTAAACGAAGAAAAAGGCAACACGACAAAGGCAAAAAAAGGAATCGTCAGAAATGGAGACGATATTCTTAACGCAAGGAATCGGATTATCATAGTCTGGAACCTGAAAACGATGATGCACAATAACGAAGTTATTAAAAAGATCTTCTGATACGCATCCTGCAGAAAACAATGGTAGACCAGCGTTAGCCATTAGTCGTTAAATTTTATAAGCTGCTTGTGGATAGGGGGCTATCCAGCACAACATAGGGTGAAGTTGTCTTTGTGCTTGTAGAGACAGGCAGCAAATATGTACACCCATTCTGGGTATTCCCCCTTGGTGCTGAAGAGTTCGTGCTGAAGAGCTCCAGAATCTTTTTACTGGTTGGATTGGATATGGCTTTTTCAGAGGATCAATCCTGCGCCAGAAAAGATTATGCTGTCGAGGATCTTGCCATTGCAAGGCCGATTGCCCTGAATATTCTCAAGCAGGATGCAACGATCAAATTGGGCATTAAGAATAAAAGAAAAGATTGTGGCTGGAGCGAGGATTATCTCTATCAAATGCTAAATAATGTTCACATGTTTGCCCTGTATACTAGAATGTAAGGCTCACAAAGCATATATGGTGTTTAACGATGAAAATCATTCCTAATATTCATCATTCATCTTTCATCTTTATTTTTTTTCATTGAATGTATGGGCCTCTATTCAGAAATTATCATCAAACTCTTTTATTTATGACTCTCAAGATGGGGAGAATATTAAAGTAACCATTACTGGTTATACAAAACCTAAAAATTTGGCGTCATTACAATGTCTATGTTCTTGTAAAGCAGCTGAAGGTAACACAAACATGGAGGATCAGAAATTAACAGATCCGGATATAAAAGAAATATTTGTTTTATCATCATCATGTTGCGATAAAAGTTATGGTTGTATATTTTTTGTTGTCCTTTTGAAGGATGAAAAAAAGTTATTTGTTTACCATTACATAACAAAAGTGACAATTAGAAACCCAAAAATCCCACAAGGATTGTATCCCTCTTTATTCAAAACGGTATCAATGAATGAACGGATTGTAATGCCATCTTTAGATCCAGCCGGATCCGTGTCAATTGCAGAGGATAAAATTTTAATGACATCAGAAGTAGCAATACCCATGACCGTTTTGTTAGATGATGATTTTGACGTAGAAAATAAGGATCGAATAAATCTTGATTCCTTACAATTCATGTATTCGATAAGAGAAAGAGAAACCTTTGATTAGAATCAACAGAGAATGGAAAACAGTTAACAAGTGGTTCCAGGTGGCACTTGAGCAGTTAAATAGCCCGTAAGCTGCTTGCTTTTACTGTCGGTATATATCACAACATTCAGGTTGGTAAAGCGCCTATGCAATTTGAAGAACTTATCTCAGTCTGGAAGTTACACTTGGGGTTAACTAAGGAAGTGAATATATACATAGCCCGATAATGGCGGGCTATGTATACAAAACAACTGAAAAATCACTCCAGTTTCTTCTTAAGCAATTGATTCACCATTCCAGGGTTAGCTTTACCCTTGGAAGCCTTCATGGTCTGGCCAACAAAGAAACCAATCATCTTGCCACGCTTGGCCTCTTCCGCAGATTTGTACTGCTCAACCTGAGCAGGGTTATTGGCCAGCACTTCATCAATAATTGCTTCGATGGCGCCGGTATCGGTAACCTGCTTCAGGCCCTTTTTCTCGATCACCTCATCAGCAGTGGCGCCCTCACCATTCCACAGGGCTTCAAAAACCTGTTTGGCAATCTTGCCGGAAATGGTGTTGTCCTTAATGCGGGCAATCAGGCCGCCGAGGGTATCGGCATTGACCGGAGATTCGCTGATGGTCAGGTTGTTCTGGTTCAGGGTCTTGGCCAGTTCACCCATTACCCAATTGGCTGCCAGCTTGGCATCTCCACCGGCTTTGGCCGCGGTTTCAAAGAAGTCGGCAGTGGCGATATCCGCAGAGAGGATTTCCGCATCATAGTCACTCAGGCCCAAGTCGCTGATAAAGCGAGCCTTGCGGGCTTCCGGCATTTCCGGCATTTCGCCCCGCAGGCGCTCCAGGCGTTCGTCACTGATCACCACAGGCAGCAGGTCGGGGCAGGGGAAGTAACGGTAGTCGTTGGCTTCTTCCTTGCTGCGCATGGAGCGGGCTTCACCGGTATCACCGTTGTACAGCCGGGTTTCCTGCATAACCGTGCCGCCGTCTTCTATCAGCTCAATCTGGCGCTGGACTTCTTTATAGATGGCCTGTTCCATAAACCGGAAGGAGTTCAGGTTTTTGGTTTCTGTGCGGGTGCCGAGTTTTTCTTCGCCTTTTAAGCGTACGGAGACGTTGACATCGAAGCGCATGGAGCCCTGGCTCATTTCACCGTCGCAGATACCGAGGGAGGTAACAATAGAGTGCAGCTTACGTGCAACGGCCACAGCTTCCTTGGCACTGCGAATATCGGGTTCGGTGACAATCTCAATCAAAGGTGTACCGGCACGGTTCAGGTCGATACCGCTCATGCCCTGGCTGCCAATAGAGAAAGCTTCGTGCAGGCTCTTGCCCGCGTCTTCTTCCAGATGGGCATGGTGAATGCGTACTCGGCTGGTTGTACCGTCGTCCAGCATCACATCCAGGTAGCCTGCTCCGACAATAGGCTTTTCCAGCTGTGTGGTCTGGTAACCTTTGGGCAGGTCCGGGTAGAAGTAGTTTTTACGCTCGAAAACGTTCACCTGATTGATCTCGGCGTTAATACCCAGACCAAATTTGATGGCCATATTAATAGCTTCTTCATTCACTACCGGCAGAATGCCCGGCAGGCCCAGGTCTACTGCGCAGGCCTGGGTGTTGGGCTCAGCGCCGAAAGCGGTGGACGCGCCGGAGAAGATTTTGGTCTTGGTGGCCAGCTGTACATGGACTTCCAGGCCGATGACTGTTTCCCATTCCATCGTCTTACTCCCCCTTTCCTGCTCTGGTTTCTAAAGCAAAGCCTTCCGGTGTCGCCTTGTGCCAGTCGGTTGCCTGCTGAAACTGGTGGCCTACATTCAGCAGTCGTGCTTCCTCAAAATGCGGGGCGGTAATCTGCAGGCCTACGGGCAGGCCGTCTACAAAACCGGCAGGTACGCTCATGCCCGGCAGACCCGCCAGGTTGGTGGCGATGGTGTAGATGTCTTCCAGATACATGGATACCGGGTCATCGCTCTTTTCGCCGATGGGGAAGGCAGGGGTAGGCGTGGTTGGACCCATGATTACGTCTACCTCGTTAAAGGCGTTCATAAAGTCATCGCGGATCATGCGACGCAGTTTCTGTGCCTTGGCATAGTAGGCGTCGTAGTAACCGGCGGAGAGGGCGTAGGTGCCCACTAGGATGCGGTTCTTCACTTCCGTGCCGAAACCTTCGCCACGACTGCGCTTGTACAGGTCTTCCAGGTCTTCCGGATCCTTGCAGCGGTGGCCAAAGCGCACACCGTCAAAGCGGGACAGGTTGGAAGAGGCCTCCGCCGGCGCGATTACATAATAAGCGGCTACGGACAGATGGTTGCGGGGCAGGCTGATCTCTTTTACCGTCGCCCCCAGCTTTTCATATTCGGTAATGGCATTTCGAATCAGTTGTTCCACCCGGGCATCCAGACCTTTGGTGAAATACTCTTTGGGCAGACCAATTCGCAGACCTTTCAGAGGTTCGTTTAAATTGGCCGTATAGTCGGGAACGGCACGATCCATACAGGTGGAATCTTTCGGGTCAAAGCCGGCCATTATATTCAGCATCATGGCAGCGTCTTCGGCGGTCTGGGTCAGGGGACCGGCCTGGTCCAGGCTGGAGGCGAAGGCGATCATGCCCCAGCGGGATACACGGCCATAGGTGGGCTTAATGCCGGTAATGCCACACATGCTGGCGGGCTGACGGATAGAACCGCCGGTATCGGTACCGGTGGCCGCCGGAACCAGACGGGCTGCTACCGCAGCGGCAGAACCGCCGGAAGAACCACCGGGAATCATGCTCTGGTTCCAGGGGTTTTTCACCGGGCCGTAAAAGCTGTTCTCGTTGGAACTGCCCATGGCGAATTCATCCATGTTCAACTTGCCCAGAGTCACTGCGCCGGCCTGCTTGAAATTGGCAGTCACAGTAGATTCGTAGGGGGCAATAAAATTATCCAGCATCTTGGAACCGCAGCTGGTCTTTATGCCTTCTGTGCAGAAAATATCTTTATGGGCCAGTGGAATACCGGTCAGTGGGCCGGCATTGCCGGCGGCGCGGGCTTCATCGGCGGCTTTTGCCTGTTCCAGGGCCAGATCCGGGGTTACGGTAATAAAGGAATTGAGATCCGCATCGTATTGTCCGATACGGTCCAGAAAACTTTGAATCAGCTCGACACTGGATATTTCACCTGTGTCCAGCAAACGGGAGAGTTCCGCCAGGGTTTTATAGTGCATGTGTAGTCTATGATATCTGTCAGTCAGGAATCTGGGGGCGAATCGTGTTCAGCTGTTGCGTGCTGGTTGCCGGTTCATTCAATAACTTTGGGCACCAGGAACAGGCCGTTTTCTATGGCCGGGGCATTGGCCTGCAGCTGTTCACGCTGATTGGTTTCACTGACTTCGTCGGCCCGCAGTCTTTGTACAGCATCAAGGGGATGGGCGAGGGGGGCAACACCATCGGTATCCACGGCCTGCATTTCATCAATCAGGCTCATAATGGCAGTAATTTTATCGGTCGTTTGCTGAATCTCATCCTCGCTGATTGACAATCGGGCAAGATGAGCGACGCTCGCAACCGTGGAGCGATCAATCGCCATGGGCTGTTCTCCGTATGAATATGTACCAGGGTCAGACGCGGCGAAACATCTTTTTTATATGTAACAACATATGTAGCAACGCCGGCTCGAAATTTACCAATAACCGGCCTAATTTAGGGACTTGTCCCTATAATCTCAAGGTTCTTTTTCAGCACCAGGCCTTGTATATCGAGCAACAGAGTGGACGGTCCGGCTTGCCCGGTGTGCACTCCATTGTTATTGTTGGCGGATATATTTAAAGCCAAGACCATAGCAGGGCTACAGGACACTATGTTAAAGAGATTGCGCGGCCTGTTCTCGACAGACTTGTCTATTGACCTGGGAACCGCAAATACCCTGGTCTATGTACGCGATAAAGGTATCGTGCTTGATGAACCGTCTGTTGTTGCCATTCGCAACCTCGGTACCCAGAAGAGTGTGGTGGCCGTCGGTACAGATGCCAAGCGCATGCTCGGGCGTACCCCCGGCAGTATAACTGCAATTCGCCCAATGAAAGACGGTGTTATTGCCGATTTCGACGTTTGTGAGAAAATGCTTCAGCACTTTATAAATAAAGTGCATGAAAACAGTTTTATTCAGCCCAGCCCCCGTGTGCTGGTCTGTGTACCCTGCAAATCCACCAAGGTGGAGCGCCGGGCGATTCGGGAATCTGTACTGGGTGCCGGTGCCCGTGAGGTTTACCTGATTGAAGAGCCCATGGCCGCCGCTATCGGTGCCGGCCTGCCGGTTGAAGAAGCCAGTGGCTCCATGGTTGTGGATATCGGTGGTGGTACGACAGAGATTGCCATTATCTCCCTGAGCGGTGTGGTGTTCTCTGAGTCTGTACGTATTGGTGGTGACCGTTTCGACGAAGCTATCGTAACTTACGTGCGTCGCAATTACGGCAGCCTGATTGGTGAATCCACTGCGGAACGCATCAAACAGGAAATCGCTATTGCTTACCCCATGGGTGAAGTGCGTGAAATTGATGTCCGTGGCCGCAACCTGGCGGAAGGTGTGCCCCGCAGCTTCACCCTGAACAGCAACGAAGTGCTGGAAGCCCTGCAGGACAGCTTGAACTCCATCGTTCAGTCTGTGAAGAGTGCCCTGGAGCAGTCTCCCCCGGAACTGGCGTCCGATATTGCAGAGCGTGGTGTGGTGCTCACCGGCGGTGGTGCCCTGATGCGTGGTCTGGATACTTTAGTCAGTGAAGAGACCGGCCTGCCGGTGATTGTCGCGGAAGAGCCTCTGACCTGTGTGGCCCGTGGTGGTGGTCGTGCCCTTGAGATGATGGACCGTCACCGTATGGATCTGCTCTCTACTGAATAATAGTTTTCACCGCTATACATAATAAAAAAAGGCCTGCACTCAAAGAAAAGTGCAGGCCTTTTTGGTTTGGGGTGTTGAGATAAATCCGTTTAGTTGGAGAGGGCATTGTCTCCAATTTCATTCATCGGAATAAACATGGGAGTGTGGCTGCGTTTTTTTACCAGATAAATAACGGCCACTGCAGTAATAGCTACACCAGCTATAACTGCAGCGGCTGCGGTTGTACCCCCGATAATTCCCCCTTCGTTATTAGGGTGGGGAGGCAAAGGAGACTCTGTTGGTGATGGAAAGGCAGTTTCCTCTGTTTCTGAAACTATAGCGCTGCTGAAAATCGTGGTAAATCCGGGCAGGCTGGAAAGTGCCGAGGACAGGCCTTCAGAAACTGACGTCGGGAACAGGCTGGATGTTACCGGTCCAGAGTTGGAGGATGTGAAAACAATAATCGGCTCTGATGAGGTCACTTCCCCTGAACTCTGGGTCGTGTGGGTTGTGATAACCATCGGGGAGCTTATGGGAAAGCTCGTGGGCAGCTCCATTGTCGACGTCAGGGAGGGAGTAAATTCCATCACCGGTGACGACTCCGTTTCTGACATAAATGGCGTACTGCTGTACTCAGATTCAGTTGCTGTTATATCACAGTAGGACACAGTAAGAGATGGAGTGTTAGACTTTGGTTTATTGACTTTCTGGCTCAGGTGGTAAGCCCTGAGAAACTGCATCAGTGGCTGCCCGTCACCAATATCCGGACGGGGGTTGCTCTTGAAAAGGTAAGCCTGAACCAGGGCAAACCCTCGGGTAAAGAAGTGGCTCAAGCCATTGGGCATGATATTACTTGTATCAATGCTAAAGCTTGTACTGTTTTGGGTTCCTACCAGAAAGTAAGGACTCTTTCCTCCGTATACTTTATAACTGGCATCATTAGTACGGTCGGCGTTATAGACAGAGTAAAAGCTGTTATCCCGGTCATCATTCGGGTCCAGTGTGTAAGGAATTTGCACCTTGGTAGATATCTCGACGATATACTCCTGAACAGGTACATTTTGGTTCACAAAAATGGGGGTGGCTGATTTACATTCCGTATCTCCGCAGGCCCTGAGTTCTACAATTTTGTTTCCTTTCTGGATATCAATGTTGTGTATGCGTACATGGCCTTTGCACTGGTTCAGGTTCTCTGAGGTGTAAAGTTCTGTGCCATCTTCTTTAAACAGGCTGAGCTCCTGTTCGATACCTGCGTCTGTAACAGGATGCCAGTCAAGCTCCATGGTCTGACCATCGGAGTTGTAGTTCATGGCAATTATTTGTGGGCGTTGAGGGGCGGCGCTAACTGGCAGACTACCCGTTGGCTCGTTTTTGATGACGACCGGTGGGTAAGAAAGTGACAGGGATGTTTTAAATGAGTCGCTACCGCCTTGAGTGGTCGTATAATAACACGCATATGTTGCTGATGAGCCGTTCAGGTAATCAGCCTGTAATAAAAGGTGGTTGTTACTGGTTGCCGTCAGAGCGCCGGGCAGGGTGTTGCCATTGAGAAGCTGTGAGTTAACACTCCAGAAAACCAGCTGCTGAGGTTGTCCTGGCTGGCTCGGTCTTGGACAGTAAATTGAAACCTCCTGGCCATTTTTTACGACATATTCCGGCTCGGTGATATTCAGAGCGTTAATATTTATCGGGTTATCCCCGGCCAGAAGGTTGCCGGAGATTGTGGCCAGAAAAAACAGTGTGAGAATGGTTTGGAATAGTCGCATCACGGTCTTGCTACTTCCGTGAATACTGTTATCTGTGTTGTACATTGTGATTGTGCTGAACATAGTATCTACCTTTTTGCTGACAATTGTGATCTTGTTGTCTGATAGATTCACAACAGCCTTGTTAAGTTCCGAAGGGCGGGAAGTTAGACAGTTTGGCTTTATGTTCGGTTATCGGAAGAAATAATCAGGCGTGTTTAACTGTAAATGTCTCTGATTATGATTTGAGAGAAAATCGGGAGTTCTTTGGTATTGAAGTCATTTTCGGTGTTGAAATAAAGAGAAAGGTCAGCACTTTCAATACTGACCTTTCTATTTGGTCTTTCCGTAGATAAATCCGTTTAATTATCGACTGGCATATCATGCATCTGAACGTCCTGGGAGGAGTGTCCGCCCTTCTTCTTGACCACCATTACTGTTGTTACAAGAATAGCCAGGGCAGAGATTCCGACAATTAGTGCTGCAGCTGCTGTACCCCCGATAATTCCCCCTTCGTTATTAGGGTGAGGAGGCAAAGAGGAGTCACTTGGTGACGGAAAGGCTGTTCCCTCTGTTTCCGAAGGCATGAAACTGCTGCTGAACAATGTAGAGAGTCCTTGCAGGCTGGACAGTGTTGAACCCATGCTTTCAGAGACTGACGTCGGGAAGAAGCTGGATGTTACCGGGCCAGAATTGGAGGATGTGAAAACAATCATCGGCTCTGAAGAGGTCACCTGCCCTGAACTTTGGATTGTTTGAGTTGTGACCACCAGCGGGGAGCTTATGGGGAAGCTCGCCGGAAGGCTCGGCATTGTACTGGATGGATTCACGGATGATGTCAGTTCCATGTTTGTTGATGACTCGGTTGCTGACATGGATGGCGTGCTGCTGGAGGCTGTTACATCACAGTAGGATATAGTGACAGATGCTTTTGGCTGGCCAGTCTCTCTTAGATTATAAGCCTTATGGAAACGCATCCGTGGCTGGTTGTTTCCAGCCTCCGGGGTGGGGTTTCTGCTAAAGCTGTTCGCTTGCACAAAGGCAAGGCCCTGGGTAAAGAAGTAATTCTCTCCCTCCGGGTTGTTCTTTGCCAAACTTAAAGAAAAGCTTGAATTGCTCTCAGCTGTTGTGGCGAAGTAGGGGGAGTTGTCACCGAAAACCTTGTAAGTCTCATCTCCGTCCCGTTCCTGGCTGTATACGGTATAGAAACTGTTGTCGAGGTTGTCATGACCCAGTGTATAAGGCAGTTTTATTCCGGTGTTCGTGTCTACGGTGTATTCCTCTATGGGGACATTTCCATCCACAAAAACAGGTACGGATGAAGTGCATTCCTTATTGTCGCAGGCTCGCAGTGCGACAATTTTTTTTCCGTCCCGGATATTAAAGTTGTGTACACGTACATGGCCATTGCATTGGTTCAGGTTATATGAGTTATAAAGTTCTTCGCCCTCTTCCGAGAAGACGTTAAGTTCCTGTTCGGTGCCGGCAACAGAGTGCCAGTCAAGCTCCATGATCTGATTATTTGCGTTATAGTTCATGGCGATCAGGCGCGGCCTTTGAGGGGGGCTGCTAATTGGTGCTGCGCTGCCTTCTGACTCCCCTTTGATAATCACTTCGAGTGAGTCGCTCGTAGCACTGCTGAAAAAGCCGTTATGGAAACCACTGGTTGTGTAATAACAACTGTATGTGGTGGTGCTGTCATCTTTGTAATCTACCTGGAAGATAAGATCGTTATCACTGGTAGCCATCAGGTTGCCGGGCAGGGAGTTACTGCTGTAAAGCGCAGTGTCGACTCGCCAGGCAACCAGTCTTTGTTCATGGCCTGGTTTGTTTTGTTCATGGCAGGCGATGATAACTTCCTGACCACTTTCCAGGGTATATTCAGGCTTTGGATTATTCTGTAAATCAATAATTAGCGGTTTATCCTGGGCCAGAAGAGTGACGGAAATAGTAGCCAGAAAAACCAGTGTGAAAATGGCCTGGAATAGCCGTATCACGGCCTGGTTGCTGCCGTTAATACTGTTACCTGTGTTGTACATAGTGGTTGTGTGGAACGTGGTTGTGTGGAACCTGTTTTTGTGAAACATAGCGTATGCCCTCGGTTAAGAATCGGTATCTTGGTGTCCGATAGATTTATGACAGCTTTGCTATGTTCCTGAGGGCGGAACGTTAGACAGTCTGGCTTTACCTCCGGTCAGTGTTACAAACAATCTGCATGCTCAATTGTCCTCAATTGTCAGCGCAGGTTAATCCTGTTCACAAATCCTGCAGGTGTTGTTACAAAACCACTATAGAGGCCAAAAGCGTTGCCCAGTAAAGTGAATTTTCTGATGTTCTAACGACTGTTCGGGAGAGAAAGATGGATACAATGATTCGCAACCAGATGGCAACCGGACACTTTGACCCCATGTTCGGAGCCGCAATTATCACTGAAGACGGCCGCGAACTGCCGATTACCGATGCCATGGTATCTGAGAGCCTGGATCGCCTGATTCGTCAGCAGGAAGTCTACGAGAAGTAAACCTGCGAGAAATTAGTTTCACCTGATACTTATAAATGCCCGGTACATTGTGTGTCGGACGTTTTCGGTTTCAGGGAGCTGGTGGTTTGTTAACGTCTTTCCCAATAGAGGAAATGGAGAAAAGGTCCATCAGGATACAGGCGACCAGCGCCGTCCCAACAAAACCGACCAGGAAAATCAGCGGCATGGTGGTATAGCCAAGAATATGCCAGATCAGGGATTCCAGCGTGCTCATTGCCAGCCTCCTTTTTCTTCACTCATATTGGGCAGTCGGTGGGCAATGCCTTTATGGCAGTCGATGCAGGTGGCCTTGCCTGTGGCAAGAAACTCCCTGTGCATGCGGGCTGCCCGGGATGACTGCACCGACAGATCCATGTAGGAAAATTCATGGCAGTTACGGCACTCCCGTGAGTCGTTGGCTTTCATACGTGCCCACTCCCGTTCTGCCATCTCCTGGCGGTGAGCAAGAAATTTCTCCCGGGTATCAATAATCCCGGTGATCTTGCCCCAGACCTCTTTGGAAGCCTGGACTTTGCGAATAATTTTATAGGTCCATTCATGGGGAACATGGCAGTCCGGGCAGGTGGCCCTGACCCCGGAGCGGTTGGTGTAATGGATGGTGGGCTTAATCTCCTGGAAGACGTTATCACGCATTTCATGGCAGCTGGTGCAGAAGGCTTCGGTGTTGGTCATCTCCATGGCGGTGTTAAACCCACCCCAGAAAATAATGCCCGCGATAAAGCCAAAGGCCAGCACCACCCACAGGGCCAGAGCTACGGGCACGGTGAGCCTGCTCCAGTAACGATGTATCCAGGCGGGCAGCTTCATGGCTTCAGGCTCGGCACAGGATCAAACAGGTTTTCCCTGAGTGGAGGGGCGTTTTTCTGGGGGACATGGCATTGAGTGCAGAAATACCTGGCTGGAGAAACATCGGACAGCAGGTTGCCTTTGCGGTCCCGGAAATGGGAAAAGCCGATACGGGGAGCGCCGGTAATATGGGCGGAATCCAGCCCGTGGCATGTCAGGCATTTATTGGTGTTGGCGGTGATTTCGTACCCCCGGATAGCGTGGGGAATTAACGGCGGTTGTCCGATATAGTTGGGTTTGTAGCGGGGCGTCTCCTTGGGGAAATCCTGGAGTCGTGGCGGCGTGCCTTCTTCCTGTATGGGGGTTATTCCCCTTAGTGACTCCGGAGGTTCAAGGGGAGGGGGAGGCGTGGGCTTTTCAGCCTGTACAGGCAGAATAGCCAGGGCGGTCAGGCCCGTCAGCCAGGTTACGATGGATTTACGCAGGCTTACCATCACGACACCTTCTCAACCTTGACCGGACATTTTTTAAAATCGGTCTGCTTTGACAGGGGATCGGTGGCATCCAGAATCAGTTTGTTTGCCAGTTCCGAAGCGTCAAAGAAGGGAATAAATGTCATACCCCTGGGCATGCGGTTTCGGCCCCGGGTTTCGACTCTGGTCAGGATGCTGCCCCTAGGGGAACTGACCTGCACTTCATCTCCCCGGCGCAGTTTCCGTTCCCGGGCATCGTCCGGGTTCATAAACAGCACAGCGTCAGGGAAGGCTTTATAAAGTTCGGGAACCCGCTGGGTCATAGTGCCTGAGTGCCAGTGTTCCAGAACCCGACCGGTGCACAGCCATAGATCATAGGTCTCATTGGGAAGTTCCGGTGGCGGCTCATAGGGCAGGGCAAACATCCAGGCCCGGCCATCGGGCTTGCCGTAGAAATACACTCCCTGGCCTTTTTTGACATAAGGGTCGTAACCTTCCCGGAAGCGCCAGCGGGTCTCCTTGCCGTTCACGACAGGCCAGCGCAGACCGCGGGCTTTGTGATACATATCAAAAGGAGCCAGGTCATGGCCATGGCCGCGGCCAAAGGTGGCGTATTCCTCAAACAGTCCTTTTTGCACATAGAAGCCGAAGTGTTTGGCTTCCTGATTATCCCGTTTTGGATTAATGGTGTTGAGGGGAAATTTATCCACCTGGCCATTGGCGAACAGGACTTCATAAAGAGTTTTGTTCTTGTAAGCCGGGTTGTTTTCCAGAAGCTGCTGTGGCCATACCTCATTGGTGGTAAAGCGTTTGGAAAACTCCATCAACTGCCAGAGATCGCTGCGGGATTCGCCGGGAGCGGTTACCTGCTGGTACCAGAACTGGGTGCGTCGTTCAGCGTTGCCATAGGCTCCTTCCTTTTCTACCCACATGGCAGTGGGCAGAACCAGGTCGGCAACAGAAGAACTCACCGTCGGGTAAGGGTCAGATACCACGATAAAAGCTTTCGGGTTCAGGTATCCGGGCAGTGTCTCTTTATTGAGGTTGGGGGCGGTCTGGACATTGTTATTACACATCACCCAGTAAGCGTTAAGTTTGCCGTCTTTCAGCATTCTGTCCTGGAGCACTGCGTGATAGCCGGGTTTTGGGGGAATGGTGCCGGGAGGCAGCTTCCAGATGTGTTCGGTCCGTTCACGGTCTTCAGGGCTGGTGACCACCATATCGGCGGGCAGACGGTGGGAGAAGGTGCCCACTTCCCGGGCTGTGCCGCAGGCGGAAGGCTGGCCGGTGAGGGAGAAGGGACCGCTGCCTGGCTCTGATATTTTTCCGGTCAGCAGGTGGATGTTGTAAATAATATTATTCATCCATACGCCGCGAGTGTGCTGGTTAACCCCCATGGTCCAGAGGGACATGACTTTCCGGTCAGGGTCAGCGTAAAGCTCTGCCAGATCCAGCAGGCTTCTTTTGCTGACACCGGACATTTCGGACACCTTCTCAAGGGGATAGTCGCTGACAAAACGGGCAAAGGCATCAAGATCAATAGGCTTTGAGGCACCGCTGTTCGGATGTTTGGCTTTCATCTGCAGAGGGTTGTCCGGGCGCAGGCCGTAACCGATATCGGTCTCCCCAAGACGAAAATGGGTGTGCTTGTTAACGAAGTCGCTGTTCACCCGGTTGGTGCTGATGATGTGATGGCAGATAAAGTTTCCAATGGCCAGATCAGTCTGTGGCTCAAAGATCATGGGCATGTGGGCGAGGTCGCAGGAGCGGTGCTCATAGGTAGAAAGAACAGCTACCTTTACATGGTCGTGGGCCAGGGTGCGGGCCGCCAGCCGGCTCCAGAGTACTGGATGCATCTCCGCCATATTGGAACCCCAGAGCACAAAGGCATCGGCGTTCTCAAAGTCGTCATAGCAGCCCATGGGTTCATCTATGCCAAAGGTGCGCATAAAGCCACTCGCGGCGGATGCCATGCAGTGGCGGGCGTTGGGATCCAGATTGTTGGAGCGAAAGCCGCCTTTCATCAGCTTGGAGGCTGCGTAACCCTCCCAGATTGTCCACTGTCCGGAGCCAAACATGCCTATGGCTGTTGGGCCTTTCTCTTTCAGGGTTTTCTTGAACTGGGCGGCCATCTCATCAAAAGCCTGGTCCCAGGTGGTGGGCATCAATTCACCCTGTTTGGAATATTTACCGTTCTTCATTCTCAGCAGAGGAATGGTCAGGCGATCTTCCCCATACATGATTTTGGACAGGAAATAACCCTTGATGCAATTCAGGCCGCGGTTGACCGGCGCGTCCGGGTCGGCCTGGGTGGCGACCATCCGGTTATTCTTTATACCCACCAGAACACCGCAGCCGGTTCCGCAGAAACGACAGGGAGCTTTGTCCCAGCGCAGCTCTTCATTGGTGAACGGATCAGCATCCGAAGCGATAAGTTTTTCTGTGGGCAGGCTCAACCCGGCAGCGCTGGCTGCGGCCATGGCAGCGGAATTACGGATAAATTCGCGTCGATTTTGCATAGTCTGGATCAGCCGGGGCAGAGAATTGGAAAGGGTGTTTTACTATCCGTTTTCGTGATAGGTGTAGGTCAGCGACACATCAAGTACACCCTGGGTAGAGCGGATTGTTTCCAGGCGATCCATAGTCGTTTGTTGTTGCCCGTCACTTTCCAGTGTGGCGGCCATGCGGCCTTGTGTGTCACTGGCGTGGATGGTCAGACCGGGGATTTCCGGCAGGGTTTTCATCACTCCGGACATATGCTCTGGCTGAGCCAGAATAAACAGTCCGCAGATATCAATAATGTCACTGGGGTGGTGTAACTCAGGTTTCATGGCGTACTTCACATTCGGCTCATTTTGTAGATTCTGTGTGGGCTTTACAGCCTGTGGCATGGCCACTCTTCATATGGTTTATAGGTTTATATGGTTTATGTGGTAACCACATTTACGGTAACGGCGTCGACTGGGCATATCGGGATGCAGGCTCCGCAGCCGGTGCAGGTATCAGCGTTTACCGATGGCTGCCCCATGCCTTGGGAAGAATAGTTCATAATTATGGCCCGTGGTTCACAGATATCCGAGCAGTGTCCGCAGGCAGTGCCTGAAAATGTAAGGCAGCGGTCGCTTATGTGGGCAATTGGCTGTTCAGCGGCTGTTTGTGGTTTATTTCCGCCCAGAAGAAAATGCCTGCGGGAAAGATCTACCGGTGGATGATTATTCATAGCAAATTCACGTCATCTGAGTGCTTGTATAAACTATCGGACAGTTTAGGCTGAATCTGTTGGCTTGCCCCTTCCCGCAATGGGCATAACCCATTTAGAATAAATAACTTTATACACTGGAGCTGGCAGGAGCACCCCTATTAATCCCATATTTCGAAAGGGGCAGTCCCTTGGTGCGCAGTTCACATTATTACTGGCATTGTCCCTGACTTTGATTTTTGTTGATCATCGCTTTGAATATCTGGTTCAGGTGCGCAGCGCACTGTCTGTTGTGGTGACCCCTATACAGTGGCTGGCAGATACCCCTGCCCGGTTAACGGACAACGTCCGCATGATGGTCAGTTCCCGTACTGAGCTGGCCCAGGAAAATGCTCAACTCAAAGCCCGTAATCTTATCCTCAAGCAGAAATTGCAAAAGCTGGCTTCCCTGAATGCCCAGAACGTACGCCTGCGGGAACTGCTGAACTCTTCACGGCTTGTTGATGAAAAGGTGGTTGTCGCTGAGCTGATTGGTATTGATCCTGATCCCGGCATTAAACGGGTGCTGATTAATAAGGGTGACAGGGATGGCGTGTATATTGGCCAGCCCCTGCTGGATGCTACCGGTGTGATGGGACAGGTGGTCGAGACCGGCCCCCTGACCAGTCGGGTAATTCTGATTACTGACAGCAGCAGCCGGATTCCTGTACAGGTTAACCGCAACGGTTACCGGGCCATTGCCGCGGGTACCGAAGATGGTACTGAGCTGGAACTGCAGCATGTTCCGGGTACAGCCGACATAAAAGTCGGTGATCTGCTGGTTTCTTCCGGTATGGGGCAGCGCTTTCCCGTAGGTTACCCGGTGGCTGAAGTGGTAGAGGTTCACCAGGATCCCGGCCACCCGTTCCTCTCTATTCGTGCACAGCCTTTGGCGCGTCTTAACCGCAGTCGTCTGGTGATGCTGGTGTTTACTGCGGAAAGGGATATTTATGGACAGGCTGAACAGGTTATGGAGTCAGGTGGCCATACTTCGGAGGCTAAACGAGAGGTTAAAGCAGGTAAAACGGAAGGAACCCAACAATGAAGCATAGTCATGGCCACTGGCTGGTCTGGGTAACACTGTTTCTTGGTGCTGTTCTCGCCCTGCTGCCCATGCCGGAAGTGGCGGCACAGGCTCGTCCGGCCTGGGTATCCTTAGTGGTGATTTTCTGGATACTGGCTTTGCCTCAGTACTATGGTCTGTTCTTTGCCTGGGGCGTTGGCCTGATTATGGATGTGCTTCTGGGCACGGTTTTTGGCCAGCATGCCATGGCCATGCTGTTTATGGCGCTGGCGGTTAATCAGTTGCACCGAAGGCTGAGAATGTACCCCTGGTGGCAGCAGAGTTTTATGGTGTTGATGATTGTGGGTATTTACCAGCTCACTATTCTCTGGATTGGTAATGCCACCGGGCAATTAAGCCCGTCCCTGTGGTATTTGCTGCCTTCTGTGACCAGCGCTGTACTCTGGCCCTGGCTGGCGGCGCTGTTCCATAGTCTGCGTCGGCGCTTTGTGGTGATTTAAGCAGTTAATACACTGAGATTTCCGGGCGGGTCCTATGGAAAGTATGTCATTTGTTTATCTGGCGTCCCGCTCTCCTCGCAGACGGGAGCTGTTGAATCAGGCCGGTGTCCCTTTCCGGCTGGTGGATATAGAAATTGATGAGTCTGTTGTTCCCGGGGAATCCGCAGCCGCCTATGTTGAGCGTCTGGCCCGGGGCAAGGCTGCGGCGGCATGGCAAAAGCTTGACTCAGGCGAAATAGCGGAAGTCGCGCCGGTGCTGGCGGCCGATACAACGGTTGCCATCGGCGATGTTTTGCTGGGAAAACCGGCTAACACGGATGATGCTGTAAGCATGCTGATGGAGTTGAGTGGTAAATCCCATAACGTACATACAGGCATCGCGGTGTGTCTCGGTGAGCGCATCAAGACCAGGGTTGTCACTACCCGGGTCGTGTTCAGTGAGTTTTCCCGTGAACAGGCTCAATGCTACGTGAATACGGGGGAATCCATGGACAAGGCCGGCGCATATGGCATCCAGGGATTCGGCGGTGTTCTGGTGGAAAGAATCGAAGGAAGTTACTCAAGTGTTGTGGGTCTGCCTCTTAAGGAAACAGTCGAGCTGATATCCCGGTTCGGCATACCATTTTGGCAGAAACCTTCTTGCGAACAAGATCAGTAGGGCTTGTCTCTACAGGACGTGAAGACCGGGAGTTGGAGATGAGTGAAGAAATACTGATGAACATTACGCCCATGGAATCCCGTGTGGCACTTGTGGAGAACGGCGTTCTGCAGGAAGTGTATGTGGAGCGTTACCGCAGCCGGGGGATTGTGGGCAATATCTACAAAGGTAAAGTCGTACGGGTTCTGCCCGGCATGCAGGCAGCTTTTGTGGATATAGGGCTGGAGCGGGCCGCGTTTATCCATGCCAGCGAAATTTATGACCGCAGTGACAAGGCCGATGGCCAGGAGCCGGGCATTGTTGAGCTGGTTCATGAAGGGCAGGCCCTGGTTGTGCAGGTGACCAAAGACCCCATCGGCTCCAAAGGTGCCCGTCTTACTACCCATATCTCCATTCCCGCCCGTTATCTGGTGTTGATGCCCCACAATACTCATGTGGGTATTTCCCTGCGTATTGAAGACACGGAAGAACGTGACCGTCTGCGCCAGATTGTTGAAGATATGGTGGAGCAGGAGAACCTGAAGGAGAAAGGCGGGTTTATTCTGCGTACGGCATCGGAAGGTATCTCCGAGAAAGAGATTCTGGCGGATATCCTGTTCCTGCACCGACTGTGGGAGAGTGTGGAAGAGCTTCGCAAATCCAGTAAGGCACCTTCCTGTATTTATGAAGACCTGCCCTTGCATCTGCGCACCATGCGGGATCTGGTGGAGCCTGATATTGAGCGTATTCGCATAGATTCCCAAGAAACTTTCAACAAGGTCACAAAGTTTGTTCGCAAACTGGTGCCCCACCTCGACGGCCGTGTGGAGTTTTATGCCGGTGAAAGGCCCATCTTCGATCTGTTCAGTGTGGAAGATGAAATTAATCGCGCCTTGTCACGGCGGGTGGAGTTGAAGTCTGGCGGATACCTGATTATTGACCAGACTGAAGCCATGACCACCATTGATGTAAATACCGGTGGTTTTGTCGGGCACAGGAATCTGGAAGAGACAATTTTCAAGACCAATCTTGAAGCGGCCCATGCCATTGCCCGCCAGCTGCGTCTGCGCAACCTGGGCGGCATTATTATTATCGATTTTATTGATATGGAGGATTCCGAACACCAGCGCCAGGTACTGCGTGCCCTGGAAAAAATGCTGGAACGGGACCATGCCAAAACCAATATTACCGGGGTTTCCGAACTGGGGCTGGTGGAAATGACCCGCAAGCGTACCAGGGAATCCCTGGAAAATACCCTGTGTGAACCCTGCCCTACCTGTCAGGGGCGGGGCACGTTGAAAACCGCTGAAACTGTCTGCTATGAAATTTTCCGCGAAATTATGCGGGAAGCCAGAACTTACGACAGTGACAGCTACCTGGTGCTGGCTTCTGAAAAAGTTGTTGACCAGTTACTGGATGAAGAGTCCGATAATGTGGCTGAACTGGAATCGGCGATGAAGAAAACCATTCGTTTTCAGGTTGAGCCACGCTACAGTCAGGAACAGTTTGATGTTGTACTGGTCTGAACCGTTAACAGCTGTTGAGTTCAGTCCCGCACAGTCGGAGTCGAAGCGGATCGCTTTATGAAAAGGATTGCCATTCACCTGTCCAGAGCCACGTGGGTGGCTGTGGTTTCCTTGATGGTTGCACTTGCGCTTGCGCTTGCGGTTGCCAGATTTGTTGTGCCCATGGTAAACACCTGGCGGGTTGATGTAGAGAACCGGCTGAGTGCAATGCTGAAAACCCGGGTTGTACTGGGGGAGCTGACCGGGGAACAATATAACTTTAATCCAGCCATTGGCATTAATGGTCTGGTTATTTATCAGGTTGAACATCCTGACCGTCCCAGCCTGAAAGTGAACCGGCTGGTATTGGAACTTGATACTATTGCCACTTTGACCCGTCAGCAGCTGGTATTCCGGCGCATGCTGATTGATGGTGGTGAATTGCATCTGACCGGACATCCGGGCGGTGTACGCCTGGAAGGTTATCCCGAACCTGAACCCGTTCCCGAAGGGCCGGTGATGACCAGCGGAAGACCCAATATTCGCAAATTTGTGGACCTGCTGGACCAACAGCAACAGATTGATGTCCAGAATTTTCGTTTTACTGTCGATATGCCTTCCGGTGTGACCAACACATTAACCGTGGAAGATATGCTGATGTCCGGCCCGTCCAGGGCGCGGCGGGCAGCGGCAGTGGTGAAAATCGCCGGTGAGGAGAAAATAAAGCTTTCTCTCAATCTGGCCGGACATGCCAGCAGTTGGCCGGACACTGTCGTTCATGGTTATCTGTCTACTCCGGTGATTGATTTCAAACCCTGGCTGGGGCTGCTTCCCGGTGAGATTGCGTCTGACCTTGAGTGGCAGATCAATGATGTACAGGCCGGTGTTGAATCCTGGTTCTCCTACACTCCAGCTGGATGGGATATTCGCGGCAAGGCACAGGTTGAAAATGCCGATGTGGACTGGCGTGGCCAGGAATTGCCTCCGATAAGTAATCTGCAAAGCGATCTCTCGCTTACTTTTGATCGCGATCAGCCTGCCAGGTTGTGGTTGAATAACCTCTCCTTCATGTTTGCGGAGGAGAGCTGGCCTGAAAATAACCTTTTCTTTGAATGGAAAAATAGTGAAGAAGGCAGCCTGCTTGTCGCTGCTGACCGTATCCCCCTGCAACCGCTGGCGATGATGGCCAGTTCCTCTGGACAGCTGCCGGAACTGTTAAATGAGGTGGTCACTACTCTTGCTCCCAGGGGGCGGTTAAAAAATGTTGTGGCTCGCTTCTGGCCAAAGCATGAACCCTTTGACTTCGAACTCGTAGCGGATATGCGGGATATTGGTGTTGACCACTGGTATGACGCGCCGTCCGGCGACCGTATCAGTGGCCGCCTGCAACTGACCGCTGATACCGGTATTATTGATCTCGACAGTCCCGGTTTCACCCTTGGACTGGACAATGTCTTTGGCGATATCTGGGTGTACGACAGGGTACAAGGCCAGCTCTACTGGCGCATAGCCGATGAAGCAATGGTGCTGCGTACAGATGGATTGTCGTTTACCGGTGGTGAAGGTGATATCGAGGCCAGAATGAGGCTGGATATACCCTTTGATGAAGATATTCCCATCATTATGGCTCTGGAGGCCGGTATTACCAATGGGGATATTGCTTACACCGGGAAGTACCTGCCAGTGAAAAACGCTCTGTCCGAAGACCTGGCCAGTTGGCTGAACAGTGCAATCAAAGGCGGAGATATCCGACAGGGCGCGTTTATTTTCAATGGTCCGCTGACCGGGCCGGATATTGATAATGCCATGGCCTGGGGATTGTTCTTTGATATTGCCAATACCGACCTGGCTTACAGCCCGGAATGGCCAGAGCTGAAAGGGATTGATGGCCTGGTGACGGTAGACCAGAGCGATGTGCTGGTCCGTGCAGATAAGGCCACTATCTATAACAGCCGGTTAAGTGCCTTGCGGGCACGGGTGCCCGATATTCTCGGGGATGCTCCCCTGTCTGTTCAGGTGCAGGGTCGAGTGGCGGCCACAGGCCAGGATGCCCAGCGAATTCTCCAGGAATCTCCCATTGCGGAACAGCTGGGCCATGCCGCTGATAACTGGAAAATTGGCGGTGATGTGGGTGTCGACCTTGATTTAAGTATCGGCCTGGATAAAGGCAGTGATGACGATATTCGGGTTGGGATTGACCTGGCAGGCAACCGCCTGCAGATTCCCTCTGCTGGTATTGATGCCAGTGGCCTTGTTGGTCGGCTGACGTATACCTCGAAGAAAGGTATCAGTGGAAAAAAACTGATCGGGCAACTGTTTGAAAAGCCAGTGTCTTTTACCCTTTCTTCTGCGATTGGAAAAAACACTCAGACGACAGAGGTTGATGTTCGGGGACGGGTCACCATGACCTACCTGAAGGAGTGGCTGGGCTCTGAACTGCTGGGCGAATTCTCCGGTGAAACCGGTTATCGGGCCAGGGTGAAGATTGGCAAACAGATAAATGTAAATGTCACCAGTAACCTGGCTGGGATCAGTTCAAAGCTTCCTGCGCCTTTTGACAAGAAGCGTTCCGAGGCGATTCCTTTTCAGTCTGAGATTATGGTAACCCCTGGTCAGCCCTTGATAGAGTTTACTGCGAACTATGACTCTCAGTTCCTGGTCAGGGCTGCGGTTAACAGAGAAGGGAAGCTCGCGCGCGTGGGAGCTCACTTTGGCCCTGGCCGTGCGGTTATGCCCAAAAACGGAGTACTGCTAACCGGACAGATGGAAAACCTGCAACTGCCTCCCTGGGTTGAGTGGTGGGACAGGTATGGTGGGCAGGGCCATGTACAGAACCGCTCTGGTAGTGCCGGAGTCTTGACTTCGGGGAGTTTTCAAACGGCGTCCAAAGGTATGCCCGTAACTGTCAGAGAATTCCGTATCGGTCATCTTTATTGGGGGGAAGAAATTCTTACGGATACCCGGTTTGACCTGTCCAATGCTTCAGGTAACTGGAACCTCTCGCTGAAATCCTCAAAAGTGGACGGTTCTGTGAGTGTGCCTGCGGACAAAAATCCGATAGAGGTTGATATTACCCGACTGGACCTGCCTGCCTCAACGCTGCCCAAGCATCAGACTGGAAAGCAGGAAACAGGTGATGCTGTTAACACGGCTGCCCTTCGGCCTGGCAGTCCGGAGAAGAAAAAGGATTTTCTGAAGGAGATAAATCCGGCAGAGATTCCCGATATGAATGTGCGTGTAGCCAGGCTTCGCATTGATAAAGATGATTTCGGGAACCTGTCGTTTAATATCCGCCAAGTGAAAAATGGCCTTAAGGCCATGAACCTGAAGGGTGTTCTGGGAACAGCCACCCTGGATGGCTCCCTGGACTGGAGCCTGGTCAATAAAACCCATCACACAGTCCTTAAGTCCTCCCTCAGCAGCCGTAAAGTAGGAGGGCTGATGGCGCGATGGGGCTATCCGGACGTGGTGACGGGGAAATCCCTGAATGGTCGTGTCGATCTGTCCTGGAGGGGGGCACCAACAGGGTTTGATGTGGACCATCTGCGGGGCAGGGTCAGCCTGGATATAAAAGACGGACACTTTCTTTCTGTGGATAACTCCTCTTCCGGTGCTCTACGACTGTTTGGCGTACTTAATGTTGACGCTATTACCCGCCGCCTGCGGCTGGATTTCTCGGACCTGTATCAAAGTGGCATGGCTTATGATCGTATTCGAGGCGAGGTTGAGTTTAATAATGGAGTGATATCCCTGATTAAGCCGGTCACTGTTGAAGGACCTTCTTCCGATTTCCGTCTTGGAGGAAGTCTTAATGTCCCGAACAAAACCATAGATATGGATCTGGTTGTTACCTTGCCAGTTACTCAGAATATAGCGGTTGTCAGCCTTCTGCTTGGTCAGCCTTATATTGCCGGTGCCGTTTATCTGTTTGACAAGCTTCTGGGCAGGCAGGTGGAGCAGTTCGCCAGCCTGCGTTATGAAATCAAGGGCAGTTTCTCGGAGCCGGAGATAAAGCTGGATAAGCTCTTTTCTAACAGGGTAAAGGGTGGCAAGTCGTAAGGGACGAGTGGTTATAGGTGCTGGCCGTAGGGTTTCGGCCAGCCAGATTTTAATCAATTAATTTTGTTGCGGAGAATCTGTTTCCAGGTTCCAGTCACTGTTACCACGGAGTCTGGCAACCTGCTCTTTATGTTCCGCACGGGTAATACGGTACTGGAACAGAGCAATAATGGAAATAGCGTACAGCAGTCCAAGGAGAGGACCGTACACCATTCCCAGGTCAAACAGCACATCTTCGGGAACCGTACCCGGCATTGCCCTAGCGGGGAAATCAATAATGCTGATGACCAGTCCGCCAAGGGCAATACCCAGGGCACCTGTGGCCTTGCCGACAAAAGACTGAACAGCAAACAGGGTGCCTTCATCCCGGCGTCCGGTTTCCATTTCCCGGGCTTCCACCAGGTCGGCCATCATGGATGAGGACATAACGTAACCCATAATGCTGAGGGCCACGGTAATAACGCCGTGGATAACCATCACCACCAGCAGCATATCATCGCCATTTTCATAGAACAGGCCAAGTAGACGCAGAGTCACAGGCGCTGCGGCAACCACAAGGCTGATGCAGAACAGGGTAATGGTGACATTCCGCTTTTCATGGCGACGGGATACCACCGGTACCAGCAGTACCGCGATAAATGTTGAGAAAATCTGGGCGGAGATCATGATTACTGTTTCTTCCGAGCCAAACTCCCAGAAGTAGCTTTGCATATATATCCACAGGGCACCGGTTACACCGGCGGCTATCATACTGAACAGGCTGGAGGTAAACAGGGCAACAAAAGATCTGTCGTTAAAGGTGCTGAGCATTTCCGCCAGCATGCTCTTGTCGTTTTTCTTCGGTGGTGCGTACAGGTGGGGAATATAGCGGTGTGTACCACGGGTACAGATCAGCATAAATATACCCATCAAAATGGCACCGAAGGTTGCAGCGTCCTGGTAGCCTTCTGCGTTCAATATGCCCATGCCAGGCACCATGCCAGGTTTATCGGCAATCCAGTAACCATACATGCCGATGGCCAGGGCGGTGCCGGCAAAGTAGGTGAAAAAGCTCCAGTAGTTCACGATGCGGGTACGTTCATCGTAGTCATCGGTCAGTTCCGCGCTGAGGGCCATGCCTGGTACGCTGAAGAAGGTCAGGGCCAGGCCTGTGAGGGAGCCGATCACCAGCAGCCAGTAGAACAGTTCCATCTGCCCAAGCCCGGCGGGTGGGTTCCATTCCAGGTAGAACAGCACAACAACGGGAATAATGGAGAAGTACATAAAGGGGTGACGACGCCCAAAACGGGATTTGAAATCATCTGACCAGCGCCCGATAAAAGGGTCGCTGATGGCATCGATCAGGCTGGCAATCGCCAGGGCCAGGCCTGTCAGATAGGCTTCAAGCCCAAGAACCTGGCTGTAATACACCAGAAGAAAGTAAGAAACGAAGTTTATAACAACTCCATCCCCCACACCGCCGGAGCCGAAGGCCAGGTGAGTTTTGAATGGCAGCTTGCGCATATTATTTTTCTACTGTTTTTGATCTGGTTTATCGGGTGTGTTATGGATTTTTTATTCTCAAATGAGACTACATTGTTCCAAAATGAAAATCATCATCTAAACCGGATTTTCTCCAAATTAAGCAATTTTTCTTGAGCCTTTTTATGGCCTCCCATACCATGTAAAAGAGACGTAACTTCAGGAAAATCTTTCACATGAGCGACATCCTGACCCAGGCCAGACAGCAGCTGCTCGTACCTTCCTCTCTTGATGAGAGCCATTTGGAGCGGGTTATTCACGGTATGCTGGGACACCGGATTGATGCTGCAGATCTTTACTTCCAGAGTGTCCGCCATGAGAGCTGGATGCTGGAGGACGGGATTGTCAAAGAAGGCAGTTACAACGCTGACCGGGGAGTGGGGGTCAGAGCCATCAGTGGCGAGAAAACCGGCTTTGCCTATGCCAATGATATTGATATGAGTGCCCTTGAGGCGGCAGCGGGTGCGTCCCGCAGTATCGCACGTCAGGGCCAGAACCGGCAGGTTCAGGCATGGCACCGTCGTGAGCCTTTGACTTTATATAATGATGCCAACCCTCTGGATTCCCTGTCCCGGGATGACAAGGTCAAGCTGCTGAAAGATATGGATGCTGAAGCTCGTCGTATTGATTCACGGGTAAAGCAGGTAAGTGTAAGCTTGGCGGGTGTCCATGAATATGTACTGGTGGCCGCTGCGGATGGCACTCTGTCTGCGGATATTCGTCCGCTGGTGCGTTTGAATATCAGCGTGATTGTAGAAGACGGTGGTCGTCGTGAGCGGGGCAGTCATGGCGGTGGTGGCCGTAGTGACTATCGCATGTTCTTCCAGAATGATCTGTGGAAGAGCTATACCGCCGAAGCTGTACGACAGGCTCTGGTAAATCTGAACGCGGTCGCGGCACCGGCAGGTACTATGGAAGTGGTGCTGGGAGCCGGCTGGAACGGCGTACTGCTTCATGAGGCTGTAGGCCATGGTCTGGAAGGTGACTTTAACCGTAAAGGCAGCTCTATGTACTCTGGTCGCATAGGTGAACGTGTGGCTTCTTCTCTGTGTACCATTGTTGATGACGGAACAATTGCAGGTCGGCGCGGTTCCCTGAATATTGACGATGAAGGTATTCCCGCCTCCAATACTGTGCTGATTGAGAACGGTATCCTCAAAGGCTATATGCAGGATAAACTTAATGCCCGCCTGATGGGAGTGGAATCCACCGGTAACGGACGTCGTGAGTCCTATGCCCACCTGCCCCTGCCACGGATGACGAATACTTATATGCTGCCAGGGCCGCATGAGCGTGATGAAATTATCGCTTCTGTAGATAAAGGTATTTATGTCGCCAATATGGGCGGCGGCCAGGTGGATATCACTTCCGGTAAGTTTGTGTTCTCCACCAGCGAAGCCTACCTGATAGAAAACGGGAAAATTACTTCACCGGTAAAAGGCGCGACCTTGATTGGTAACGGCCCGGATGTGATGAACAAGGTGTCCATGGTGGGCAATGATCTGGCTTTGGACAGCGGTGTTGGCGTATGTGGCAAGGATGGCCAGTCTGTGCCTGTGGGGGTTGGCCAGCCGACGTTGAAAATTGATGAGATTACGGTAGGTGGTACCAGCGCCTGATATAGTCGCCCACCCCCCGAATGTGGGCTACTTACTCCACCGCACTGGGAGCCTGTCGGACTTAACAGGCCCTAGTGACAACTCTCAGGAGAAGGTGTAACAGGGGGATGGACGACTTCAGGTACGCCAATAGTGCTTTTAAGCTTTAGCGCCATTGGTACTTCCTTAAACTCTCCCCTGAGGTAAACATCTTCAACGGGGCTTATGAACTCTTGGCCGTCTTTCGATTCAGCATAAAATAAATCATGGCGACCATCCTCATCTATAATGGTTCCCACTTCTTTCATATCATATGTGTTTATTTCTACATTTTTATAGTCTGACTGTTGGAGTCCTTTTGTAAATTCGGGCAGGACCGTTCTACCACAACAGGTTATAAGATCTATTTGTTTTACATTGAGCCCATTGAGGGAAAAAAAACGGCCAAGCCTTTCTCCAAATGTCTCTGTATTGATACTGACCTTTTTAGAGCCAAAATTAAAAGATATTTTTTCAGGTTTGTAATCTCCATGCATATCAAGAACGACTCTCCCGTTAAAACCAAAAGGTTGATTTTGTTTAAAACTTAGAAACATAAATTTCCAGCTTCGCATTATGGATAGCTCCTCATCGGATTGTAAGGGCGGAAAAGGAAAAGCTTCGGGAACAATTGTCGCCACATTTAAAAAACCGAGGGCATTTCTAGGCTTCAGCATGTCAACATTAGTACCAAGCCGTACCGCTGTTTGACTATATGTGCTTATCAGTAATGGGCGATCTGTTGTCGGAACGAGATTGCCCCATATATCGAAACTGGGGGACGGAGCAAACACCGCCTGGCAGTAACTGAGAAGAACCAGCATAAGCTGGTAGGCTTTTGTGTTCATAGTGGAGAATATTCCAATAAAATAAGGCCAATATTTCGGACAGTTTTTCAGACTGGGTTGGAGATGAGAGAAATCAGCGAGAATAGAGAAACCGAAAGCCTCTGTTCACTGATATTTTCTCTTAAGGAAACCTTAGTAAAGACCGCTCTGGACGCTATGTTCACTGGCAAAAAGCCCCAGAAAACCTTCATCACTCTGTTTCTTCTCACACTCACCGTGGTTCAGGGAACAGCCAACTTTCGCAATATGAGCCGTTACTCATCAATGAGCGAAAAGCGGTTCAGCTGTTGGTATCGCCGTGCCTTGCTATCTGCTGAATACACTGACCAAACGCTATCATGCCGTCCGCAGACTCAAGCGCTCTACAGCCAGCAGCTGGAGGGAGGCGGGATAATTTTTTTAACATTATTGTCAGAGCTAACAGCAATGTTGCCGCTTTTTTATTTGGGCAGGGGTTAAGTTGGGAGCTGTTTTTTTTCTGATTGAGATATTTCGGGTATGGCTTCATTACTGTCTGCAGCACTCAGGCGTCGGCATCACCGACAGCCATCGGAGCATCCGGAATATCCGCTTGGTCAAGGTACATATTCGTTCGTTTCCCTTGGCAGGTTCCGGGTCTCTAGAAAGAAGAAAAAGGGGGATATGCTGGAATACGCCCATAAAGTCTGCCGCAGTGGAAAATCTGAAGACAAAGCCCTTCTGGAAAGGGAAGCAAAGCTTCTTAATGGGTTGAAACATTTCAATATCTGCGAGATTTTATCAACTGTACAGCTTCCCTATGGTGAAATTGCGCTGGAGTGGTGCCCCCAGTCTCTTGAAGAGCTGTTAAATCCCTCGCGAATTGAAGTGCCTGAAGGTGAGCGTGAATTGCTAAAGACAATTCCGGAGTATGAAAAATTTAATACTGTGTTTTTAAAAAGAACTCAGGGAACTGAAGAAGCCAGTTTATTTTCTGCGTCCGGTGATGTGGATGAGGTTTCACTCCGGGAAATTGATGACGATGATGGGTGGGCTTTCTGTGATCAGGCTGATCGGCTGACACCATCGGATTTGGATGAGCAAACAGTATTGCGGCTGCTGAAGGAAATGTTTCAGGGGCTGGAATATCTTCACAAACAAGAAATTGTCCACAGAGATATCAAGCCGGCAAACCTGCTTATCTCCCGTACAGGCGTATTAAAAATTACTGATTTTGGAGGGGCAGCGAAAACCGGGGAAAAGTGCGGTTCTAAACATATGACACCGGCCTATATGAGCCCCGAGAGACTCCGGAACTGGAAGTGCTCTGAAAAATATCGGGCAAGCCCGTCGGATGATATCTGGAGCGCGGGAATTGTGAGTGTATTGTGTGTTCGCAGAGGTGCACACGTATTGGAGGCTTCGTGCAGTCAGTTGGGAGATCAGAGCTGGATAAATGTTTTAATCACCAAGGATGATCAGCTTGGCCGGGATATCAGGATTCGCTTATGTCAGTTAATCAATATTGAAAAACGGATTCCCGGAGTATTTGGTTCCAGAGTTGGAACTCAGATACTAGGTATTAAAGTGACGGATAACATGAAGGACTTTCTGCGGGATCTGTTACTGCCGCAGCCAGAAAATCGGCTAAGCGCCAGAGGGGCTCTCAGGCATGAGGTTTTTGCGGGTATGGCCGGTGCTTCGGAAGACGGCCCACCAAAACTCATTAGACAAGTCTCAACACCAATTAATGTTCCCGGTCACCCCTGACGTCGTTAACCGGAATTGCTGTGTTGACTGTTGTGACAGTAAATATGAGGCATTTTTGCCAATGTGGGAGAGGTTCAGGTTTTGTAATGCTGAATGAGTCTGTGCTTATTTATGACCGGAGAATAATAAATTTTACAGTTGATTTAAGGTGTAACTGTTCATGGCCTGTTTGGTTTACAGGCTTGAATGCAGTTCCATCATAAACAAGCTTCAGTATCAAAAAACAAAAACTATAAAAGGTTACTGGGCATGAAAATGGAATACCTGCGTTGCGCAGCGGTTCTCTCTGTATTGTTTTCCCCATCTCTGTTCGCGGTTTCTCCCTGGAAGGACGCATCCAACAGTCTTGCCAATAAATGTTATGCCATCCAGTCGCCCTCAACCGGGAAGTTTATGGTGCGTGTTCATAAACCCGGTGGGCTGGATGATCAGTTGAGCTATGCGCTGCAAAGCCAGAGTCTCGAGCAGGCGGAAAAGTTTTACCTTAAACCCACGGCGTATTCACGGTATCTGATTTATGACCGGGACGGGCGCTATCTTGCTGGCCATCAGCCCTTGCAGGCCTCTTCCGGTCGTTGGGCTGGCAGTTATGCAGAATGGGATGTGGGAGCTGTAGCTGGAGGCAATGGTTCCTATAATTTCCGGCTTTATAACAGGGGTATGGCCCGGAACCTGCGACACGATACCGGAGGTGGGGGAATATTCTATTCCCGCCTGGTACCCGGTGAGCAGGAATATCGTATGGTTCCTGCCAGCGGTTGTACCACATACCCTGAAGCAGAACTGAACCTGGCCCGTACTGAGGGGCCGGATGTGAGATTTCCGGCGGGCAGTGAGATTCGTGGTCTGGCGGATGTACATACCCACCTGACCGCTTCGGAGTTTATGGGAGGCCGTTTTCTTCATGGTCAGCCATTTCATCCTTATGGCCTACCCCATGCGTTGAACGAAGGAAGTCGTGATCACGGCCCTTGGGGAGCGCTGGATATTATTGGCAATCTTATGGGGCCGGGAGATATTAATGCTCGCCATGACACCCGAGGCTATCCGGATTTTCCGTCCTGGCCGGAGCGCAACTCTGTCTCCCATCAACAGGGTTACTACCGTTGGGTTGAGAGAAGCCATAAGGCCGGTGTGAAAGTGATGGTTTCCCACCTGGTGCAGAATGAAGTGCTGTGTCATGCCCAAAAGCGGATAAACCCGGCGGGTTGGATACCAAGGATTGGCTGTCACACTATGGACAGCATTCGTTATCAGGCTGGTTATCTGCAGGACATGCAGGATTATATTGATGCTCAGGCGGGAGGTCCTGGCAAAAGCTTCTTCCGTACAGTGCGTTCTCCCGATGAAGCCAGGGAGGTGATTGCCCAGGATAAAATGGCTGTTCTTATCGGTATAGAAACCTCTGAACTGTTTGACTGCGGCCTGCGGGATAATACCTGTACAAGGTCTTATGTGGATGAACGGCTGAATGAGGTGTGGGACCTTGGTGTGCGGGTGATTTACCCCATTCACCGGTTTGATAACCAGTTTGGCGCTACGCGCATTGAAGACGGTTTTATTAATGTCGGTCAGCGATTATCCACAGGACGTTTCTTTGAAACCAAAGTCTGTAAAGAGGGCATTGATGGTCAGAATATGACCAATGGTTTCCCACTTTTGGGTAATATTCCGGTACTCAGGAATATTCTCAACACTCTTGGCCTGCAGCCCCAATACGATCAGAGTCGTAAACACTGTAACCGTTACGGACTTACGGATCTTGGTGTTTACCTGGTTAACCGGATGATCGACAAAGGAATGCTGATTGAGATCGATCATATGTCTTATGACACCGCCGATGCGGTTTTAAAAATTGCCGAAGCACGTAATTATTCCGGGGTCGTTACCGGACACAGCCACCTGGTACGGGGAACAGAGCATCGTTTAAGTGATCTCTATGGGCGTATTGCCACACTCGGCGGGATTCTTGCTCCTTATAATTCCGATGCCCGCTCTCTCAGTGGTGAGGTTGATAAAATGAATGCTCTGATGCAGCAGAACGGCTTCCTTCCGGGAGTGGGGCTGGGTTCCGATGTTAATGGTCTGGCCAAGCAGGCGAGAGCGCGGGTAGATATTCAGAGTACTCCGTTACAGTATCCGTTTACCTCCGATGATGGTCGCTACAGATTTGAACGACAGAAAACCGGTAACCGGGTGTTTGACTATAACAATGAAGGTGTCGCCCACTATGGCCTGATGGCTGACCACCTTGCTGATGTGCGTAAGACTGGCACCCCGACCGCCTATGAGTCGCTGATGAACTCAGCGGAAGCATATCTGCAGATGTGGGAGCGGGCTGTTGGTAACAGTGACAGGCAGTATGTAAACCCAATTGGGGTCAAATATTTCTCTCTGGTGGAAGGTCGCAGTGGCAAGTGTCTGGATGTTCCCGGTCACGATAATCGAGTACAGCACCATACTCTGCTGCAGCTGTGGGCCTGCGCGAATAACTCCCTTGACCAGAAATGGTCGTACAATCCGGATACAGGGTTAATCCGTAATAAGGCCAATCCCCGGTTCTGTGTGGATACCAAGGGTTCCCGAAGCAATGGCGGGGAACTGATTCTCTGGGGATGCGACCGCAATAACGGTAACCAGACGTTCAATTATATTGATGGCACATTCCGTCCCCGCTATGACTCAGGACTGGTCATTGATGCTAATGGAACGGAAGATGGTGCCAAGATTACTCTCTGGTCCCATCATGGCCAGTCCAATCAAAAGTGGCAGCAGAACAGCAGTTACGGCAGTCGGCCAATTTTCTCACTGGCAGATGCCCGCAGTGGCAAGTGCCTGGATATTCCCGGCGATGATAATCGTGTTCACCGGAATACCAATGTGCAAACCTGGGATTGCCAGGGTTATGCCAAAGACCAAAAGTGGTATTACGTACCGGAAACAGGCCACCTCCATAATTGGGGTGATGCCCGGTTCTGTATGGATAACGAAGGTGATCGCCACAACGGCGGAACGGTCAAGCTCTGGGAGTGCGTTGATCATCCCAACCAGCGCTTCGACGTTGTAAATGGCACCCTGAGGCCGAAGGATAACCATGACTTCGCGGTGGATGTGAATGGTACGGCGAATGGCGATAATGTGACTCTGTGGGAAAGTCATGGATTACCCCATCAGGTATTCAGTCAGCGCAATGTATCGGATCAGAATTTGCCCTGATTTAAAGCAGGGTTCAATATAAAAAAGGCCAGCGGGATAGCTGGCCTTTTTTAACAGCAGTTCTGTTTTACTGCTTTAAACGTCGCTGATTTCCCGTATGTAGCGGAACAGTTTTTTACTCTGGGCAGCTTTCTTTTCTTCGTTTTTTTCTTTATTGGTATTTCTGATCAGCTGGCGCAGGTGCTGGGCGTCGGCGGCGGGATAGGCTTCCAGAAACTCGGTGACTGCCTCATTGCCGTCGTTTAACAGCTGTTCCCGCCAGCGTTCAAGAATATGGAAATGACGGTTGTACTCTTCGCTGCTGGTGTCGAGCATGGCCAGCTGATGTTTAATGTCATCAACATCCTGTTCCTGGAGAAGTTTGCTGATAAAGCCGAAGTGCCGCTTGCGGGCGTTCATACTTTTGATACGGCTGGCTTCTGCCAAAGCATCCAGAATGCGGCCTTCCAGGGGAAATTTTTCCAGCTGGTCGGGTTTCAGCAGAGACAGTTTTTCGCCAAGTTCCCGCAGAGCCTGAGCGTCTCGCTTAAGTTCAGACTTACTGACCAGGATAATTTCTTCATCCTGTTCCTGCTCTTCATATTTTTCATACTCTCTATACTTGCGCATTCTCTGACCAATGAATGAAATATGGGCGCTATTGTAGGCTGCGGTTTACTCTCGGAAAAGCCCGGCGGTAGAATGGCAGTAAAACAGATTCAGGATAGGGAGTTGTAATGGCCAGTCAGGTGCAGCCCGTCATTGACCCGGTACTCGAAGAACAGCGTCTGACCACTCTGGTGACGGATATTATTGATGAAGCCCGCAGACAGGGAGCGGATGCCTGTGAGGTAGGAGCAAGCTCAGACGCGGGTCTGTCCACGACCGTACGGATGGGAGACGTTGATACTGTTGAGTTCAATAAGGACCAGGGGTTCGGCATTACTGTGTACTTCGGTACCCGCAAAGGTTCCGCCAGCACCAGTGACAGCACCCCTGAAGGTATTCGGGCTACTGTGCGGGCCGCCTGTGATATTGCCCGTTACACCAGCGAAGATCCCTGTGCCGGCCTTGCTGACGCTGACGAGATGGCCACTGAATTCCCTGACCTTGATTTGTACCATCCCTGGGGCATCAGCGCGGAAGAGGCCATTGAACGGGCCAAAGAGTGTGAAGATGCGGCTCGCTCTGTCAGCGGCAAAATCATTAATTCCGATGGCGCGACGGTGAACTCCCACCAGGGTTGTCGCGTGTACGGAAACAGCCATGGCTTTTTCGGCCCCCATCGCTCCAGCCGCCAGAGTGTCAGCTGCATTGTGATTGGCCAGCAGGGCGAGGAGATGCAGCGGGATTACTGGTATACAGTGGCCCGCAGCGGTAACCAGCTGGAAAGCATGACCGATGTTGGCCGTAAGGCCGCAGAGCGCACTTTGGCCCGTCTGGGCAGCCGTAAGGTTCCTACCGCGACTGTGCCGGTTATTCTCAGCGCAGACCTGACCGGTGGCTTTATCGGACATCTGATGGGGGCGATCAGCGGTGGAGCCCTGTACCGTGAAGCGACCTTCCTTCTGGATCACAAGGGTAAGAAGATTTTTCCGGACTGGGTCAATATCTATGAGCGCCCCCATCTTAAGGGCGGCATGGGTTCCATTGCCTATGACGGTGACGGCCTGCAGACCCGTGACCAGTCCTTTGTTGTGGATGGTGTACTGGAGAGCTATATGCTCAGCACCTATTCCGCCCGCAAGCTGGGCATGACCAGCACCGCCAATTCCGGCGGTGCCCATAATCTGTTCCTGGACAGTAATGCCGGCGATCTGGAGGAGCTTATTAAAGAGATGGGAACCGGCCTGCTGGTGACCAGCCTGATTGGCCAGGGCATTAATATGGTGACCGGTGACTACTCCCGTGGCGCGGCGGGTTTCTGGGTGGAAAATGGTGAAATCCAGTTCCCTGTTTCAGAAGTGACCATCGCCGGTAATCTTCGGGATATGTTTATGAGCCTCCGCTGCGCGGGCAGTGATATTGACCGCCGGGGTAATATTCAGAGCGGTTCTTTGCTCATTGACGGACTGATGCTCGCCGGCGAGTGATTTTAGCCTAAACTTCCCGGTCGGTTATGGTCGGGGAGTATTCCATGTTTTTTCGCTCTGCTTTTCACATTCTGTCAGCTCTTTTTTTGGTGCTGTTATCCTTCTGCCTGCAGGCTGGTGAGCTTGCCCGGGCTCTTCCAACCCTTCCTGTGACCCTTGATCCCCATCGCTTTCTGGGCACCCCTGAAGCCTCTGTGCTGAAGGATATGTTTGAAGGGCTGGTGGTTCAGGATGAATATGGGAACCCTGTTGGAGGTGCTGCTGAAAGCTGGAGCGTTTCCAGGGGGGGGCAGGTCTGGAGATTCAGGCTGCGTAAGGGGTTGCGCTGGTCTGATGGATCACCCCTGCATGCGGAAGACTTTGTTTACAGTTTCCGCCGTCTGGCAGACCCGGCGACTGGAGCGCAGTATCGCTGGTATCTGGATCTGGCCGGAGTATATAACAGCCGGGATATCGCAGCCGGTAAACGTCCCCCCTCTGATCTTGGTGTCAGTGCGCCGGACAGTCAGACTCTGGTGATTATTCTGAATCAGCCCCGGGCCTGGTTTTTATCATTGCTGACATTTCCTTCTTTTCTGCCTGTGCCAAGGCATGCTGTGGAGTCGTGTGGCCGGGATTGGGCGGACAGCCTTGAATGTTCAGTCAGTAATGGTCCCTATCAGTTATCCAGCCATGATTCACAGAGTGTTGGATTAAAGAAGAACCGCCTGTATCGAGAGCAGGATAAGGTCGCCATTGAGCAGCTGCGCTGGCATGTTTACGGTGACTCGATAAGGGAGTTAATCGCTTTTCTGGATGGTTCCCTGGATATATCTTCTTCCATGTCGAAAGAGATAGCCGCGCATGTCGGCTCTCTCCTTCCTGAGAGCCAGAAACCTGTTCCCCAGCTGGCGGTTGCCTACCTGCAGATGAACCCACAGGATAAGCTTCTGAAAGATGAAAACCTGCGGGCAGCCCTGGCCTATATCGTGGATCGTAGTGCTATCTGGCCAGGGGGGGATGAACAAACCCAACTGCTTGTGCCCCCATGGACCCATGGAGCCCCGAACAGAGGTTGTGATGTTAAGGACAATAAGCAGTATGTACGGGATGTGCAGGCATACAACTTCATTCAGAGGACTTCTTACTCTGTTACTCAGCCCGCCCACCTTGAACTGCTGATAGCAGATATTGGTAAAAGAAATGCGATGGCCTGGACTCTGGCCGTGCAGTGGCACCGGTTACCTGGGGTTGTAGTGGATGTTATCAGTGTCAGCTGGGAAGAATATATAAATCGTGTTCAGGCTGGAGATTACCAAATGATTCTGGGGGGCTGGCTGGCAGCTTATAACGATCCGTCAGCATTCCTGCTGCTGGGAGGGAATACGGCTTTTTCCGGAACCGGTTTTATGGGGCCGGATTACGACAAGAGCCTGCAGCAGGCTATGTCGGCGCACCCTTCTGCAGATACAGGGAAACAGTTCCTGCGGTTGGAGAGAGATTTGTTGAACAGCAATACCATTATTCCCCTTAGCCATATCAGCGGTATACGCTGGGTAAGCGAGAGAGTGAAAGGGTTTACAGTGACCAATCCGGAAGGCTGGGTACACAGCAAGCAATTGCGGTTGGAAGAGCCGGTAGGGTAGCAACGCTCTCAATCAGGTTGTTCTGCTATACGTAAAACACTGTTGCCAGACCAAGGAAGGCAAAGAAACCAACCACATCGGTAATAGTTGTAAGAACCACGGAGCCAGCCAGCGCCGGATCAATTTTCATGGATTTCAAAATCAGGGGCAGGAAAGCCCCGGACAGTACGGCAACAATAAGGTTGATCATCATGGCCAGGGCAATTACCAGGGCGATAATCTGGTCATCAAACCAGAGCATGGCGGCTCCAGCGACAACTGTTGCCCAGATGGCCCCATTGAGAATGCCCACCAGGAATTCACGGTTTAGCAGCCAGGACGTGTTTGAGCGGCCTATCTGGCCAAGGGCCATGGCCCTGATTACGAGGGTCAGGGTCTGGCTGCCGGCAATACCGCCCATACTGGCAACTATTGGCATCAGTACAGCCAGGGCGACTACCTTGTCGATGGTTTCCTGAAATATACCGATCACACCGGAGGCGATAAAGGCGGTAATCAGATTAATGCCAAGCCAGATGGCTCTTCTGCGGGACGTTTTCAGAACCGGGGCGAAGGTATCCTCGTCTTCATCCAGGCCCGCCATACTCATTATGGAATGTTCGGCTTCTTCCCGGATGACATCAACTACGTCATCAACGGTGATACGGCCGAGCAGGCATCCATTCTCGTCTACAACCGGGGCGGATATCAGGTCTTCCCGTTCGAACATCTGAGCGACGTGGGTGTCTTCCATCGTGACAGGGATGGACTTGTCAGCCTCTTCCATCAGTTCCAGTAGCATTGTCCCCGGGTCTGCGGTCAGCAGTTTACCGATGGGAACAGAACCCTGCAGAATATCATGGCGATCAACCACAAGAAGCTTGTCCAGGGGCTCGGGCAGTTTTTCATGCAGGCGCAGGTAGCGCAGAGCAACATCGACAGTAATATCACTGCGAACGGTGACGGTATCGGTATTCATCAGGCCGCCGGCGGTATCTTCCGGATAGGCCAGCACTTCCTCAACCCGATGGCGGTCCTGCAGGTTCATGGAATCCAGCACCCGGCGGGTTATACGCTTGGGCAGCTGCTGGAGAATGTCGGCCATATCATCAACATCCTGGTCTTCCAGAATGCTGATCAGTTCGGCAATGTTCATCTGGTCGATAAAAAACTGGCGGACTTCATCCCCCAGTTCATTCAGAACATCACCTTCATCTTCAACGGGTACCAGCTTCCAGAGCAGGCTTCGCTGCCTGGGAGGAGAGGACTCCAGCAGGTGGGCAATATCTGCGGCAGAGAGACTGGCCAGCATCTGCCGGGTGTGCTCAGGGACATTTCCGGAGAGAACAGAATCCAGGGATTCCAGTTGGTCATCAGAAAGAGCCAGGGACTGGTGCTGAGATGCTGGACTCATAGCTACTCGTTTTCATCAAAGCGGTTGGCCACCAGGGTGGTGATCGCCTGGTAAGCCTGGTGGGCATCATCGCCTTCCACTTCTATATGTAGCTCGGTTCCTTTGCTGGCGGCGAGCATCATCACTGACATAATGCTTTTGCCATCGACCATTTTCTCAGGGTGGCCAATACGGACATTACTGCCAAAGGATGAGGCCACTCCAACAAACTTGGCGGCGGCTCGGGCATGCAGACCCAGCTTATTAATGATCAGAAGCTGTTCTTGAATTACCGCCATAATGTCTGATCCTTCTGACTGGTCAGCTCCCGGTGGCGTATCTGTACGGAGGCTATGGTGTTTTGAAAGGCTGTGGCCAGAGCTTCGCTGATATAAACGGAGCGATGCTGTCCGCCTGTGCAACCAATGGCTACGGTCAGATAACTGCGGTTGCCCCGTTCAAACTCCGGCAGCCAGCTATTTATAAAGCGGATAATGTCATCCCGCATTCTTTCCACTTGATCATGGCTGGAGAGAAAGTCTTTGATAGGTTGGTCCAGCCCGGTCATGGAGCGCAGCTCTTCCCTCCAGTAAGGGTTAGGCAGGCACCGGACATCGAAAACAAAGTCGGCGTCTATCGGTACACCTTTTTTAAAACCGAAGGATTGAAACAGGAGGGAGAGCTCATGGTGTTTCTTGCCAGTAATCCGTTGGCGGATCACGCTGCGCAGCTCGTGGAGTGACAGGCGGCTGGTATCAATGCGCATATCTGCCGAGTCGGCGATAAATTCCAGCACTTCCGCTTCTTTTTTTATGGCTTCATCCAGGGAGGACTTGCCATCACTTAACGGGTGACGTCGGCGGGTGGCGCTGAATCGCTTCAGCAGGGTTTCGTGGTCTGCGTCCAGGTAGAGAATATCGCAGCTTAACTGAGGGTCGGCCTGTAGCTGCTTATAAATAGAAGGGAAGCCGGCCAGTTCTCCGGACGTGTTGCGGGCGTCAATACTGACGGCCAGTGCATTGCCTGTTCCGACCGGCTCCTCCTGAAAACGCCTTGCCAGCCCTGTGAGCAAGCCGGCAGGAAGGTTATCAACGCAATAGTAACCCTGGTCCTCAAGAGCCGCTAACGCTGAACTTTTGCCGGAACCGGAGCGGCCGCTGATAATTACCAGTCTGATAGACTTGGACATGCCTGTATTCCCCCCCCATGGCCGCAAAGTGGCCTATCGCCAAGGATAGGAAAAAAAGCGGGCAAAAAAAACCACTATCAAAAAGAGCAGCATAAATATACGCCTTTCTGCTGAATGGAAATCAGTGACGCTATTCCGGCAGAGGCGTCAGGCAGAGATTTTTTCGGTCAGCAGGTGATAGAGTGTTTCCCCGCTATCGGCTTCCCGCAGGGCTTCACAAAGGGCGGAGTTGCTGAACTGTTCGGCGATCTGGCGCAGGAACTGCAGATGCTGTTCCGTTTCGTTCTCAGGAACAACCAGGGCAAAAATCAGGTCAACGGGTCTGCGATCAACGGCATCGAAGTCGATAGGTTCAGCCAGCCGGATAAATACAGCCTGGGGCTTTTCGCAATTCGCTACACGACAGTGTGGCAGTGCGAATCCATTACCAAGACCTGTGCTCCCGAGTTTTTCCCGGGTGATCAGCTGGTGAAACAGCTCCTTGGCGTCAAGGCCAGGCTGCCTTTCACTGATCAGGTTGGCGATAAACTCCAGGGTGCGCTTTTTGCTGGCCCCCTGCACGCCGCAAAGGGCATGCCCGGGGTAAAGAAGATTACGTAGGCTCATTAGATTAGGGAACAGGGATCAGTGAGACGCCCCCTGCAGGCGATCTATGTTTTTTTCCTTGTGCTTCAATAGCTGTCGATCAAGTTTGTCCGTCAGCAGGTCTATGGCTGCGTACATATCATCGTGCTCAGAGGAGGCAGCCATATCCGCGTTACGTACGTGAAGTGTTGCTTCTGCGAGTTGTCGTTGTTTTTCCACGCTCAGAGTGACCTGAACACTGGTGATTCCGTCAAAGTGACTGGCTAATTTGGACAGCTTTTTGGATACATAGTCGTGCAGAGCTTCGGTAACGTCGAACTGATGACCACTGATCTTTACTTGCATGCGTTACTCTCCTGGTGTCAGGTTGAGCAGCCCCGGCAATTCCATACCGGGCCGACATTTTCATTTTATCACCAGACCTCTGCTCCGTCTCGACTTTTGCCTGTAAGGTGCAGAAATCCGGGCTTTCCTTGAGCTGGGACAGCTCAAATCACACACTTATACCAGCCGTTTGCGCTCGTTGGAGGGCGGGATATTCATGGCTTCCCGGTACTTGGCGATTGTCCGCCGGGCCACCTTGATGCCCTGTTCCCCCAGAATATCAGCAATCTTGCTGTCGCTCAGGGGCTTTTTGGGAGTTTCCTGGGCTACCAGCTTTTTGATTATGGCCCGAATCGCCGTAGACGAGCACTCTCCTCCGGATGTGGTGCTGACGTGGCTTGAGAAGAAATACTTCAACTCAAAGATACCCCGTGGAGTGTGCATGAATTTCTGGGTGGTTACTCGCGAAATGGTCGACTCATGCATTTCTACAGCTTCAGCAATATCATGGAGAACCAGGGGCTTCATGGCCTCTTCCCCATAATCAAGGAAGCCCCGCTGATATTCCACAATACGAGTTGCCACTTTCAATAGAGTATCATTACGGCTCTGCAGGCTTTTAATAAACCAGCGGGCTTCCTGCAGATGATTTTTTAGATAAGTGTTGTCTGAGCTGGAGTCGGCTTTGCGAATCAAGGAAGCATAACTGTCATTAATACGCAGTCGCGGTGATGCATCAGAGTTCAGTTCCACCATCCAGTGCCCCTTGTGCTTTCGAACCAGCACATCTGGAATTACATACTCTGCTTCAGAAGATTGCAGTTCCGCGCCGGGATGGGGGGTTAGACTTTGAATGACTTGAAGTGCGTCCCGTAGCTGGTTTTCTTTCAAGCGTGTGCGGCGCATCAGGGTGGTGTAATCCCGGGTGCCCAGCAAATCAATATAACGATCAAGAATCCGGTGGGCGTTAACCACGTCATCTGTTGCTTCCGGCAGCTGGCAGAGCTGCAGGATCAGGCATTCACGAAGATCACGACAGGCGACGCCCACAGGGTCAAACTGCTGGATTTTGTGAAGCACCATTTCTACTTCATCCATTTCGACCTCCAGTTCCGGGTCAAGGCCGCTGAGGATGTCTTCAAGGGATGTTGTCAGATAACCATTGTCGTTAATGCCGTCAATGATAGACATGCTGATTATACGGTCGGTGTCTGACATTGGGGTCAGGTTCATCTGCCATTCAAGATGGTTCTGCAGAGTTTCACTGGTGCTGGTACGGGCGGCGACATCATCACCGGAATATTCGCTGGCAGAGGACGTTGATGAAGGGGGTTGGTAAACATCATCCCAGCCGCTGTCGACGGGCAGGTCGGAAGGGATGGAGTCTGCCCAGTCTTCCTGGGTCTCTTTGGATTCGTCGGGCTTTTCGGCTCTGGCTGTTTCGTTGAAATCGGTCAGGCCGGCGTCCGTAATAGCGTCTTTGGAGGCGTCGTCTTCGCTGGATTGCTGTTCATCCTGTTCCAGCATGGGGTTGCTTTCCAGGGCCTGCTGAATTTCCTGCTGGAGATCCAGAGTCGACAACTGAAGCAAGCGTATGGCCTGTTGCAGCTGGGGTGTCATGGTCAGCTGCTGACCAATTTTCAGTTCCAGAGATGGCTTCATAGGATAGTTATCCAGCTTCTACAACTCTGTCCAAGCAATTCTTCTTACCTCCCTGCTTTGCGGTCAGCGATCAGGGTTAAGCCTGATCCCGCGTTAACGCTATCTTACTCGCAGCGGATGGGAATTTGAAAGCTGTATGTCACCCGCTGCATCAGTACGGCCCGGTTATTCAGATCCTGAAGTGTTCGCCCAGGTAAACATCTCGCACTTTCTGGTTGGCCATAACCGTATCGCTGTCACCGGAAGCGATGATATGACCTTCGCTGACAATATAGGCATGTTCGCAAATGTCCAGAGTTTCCCGCACATTATGATCAGTAATCAGTACACCGATGCCGCGATTCTTCAGATGAGTGACAATTTCCTTGATATCTGTGACCGAGATTGGGTCTACCCCGGCAAAAGGTTCGTCAAGGAGAATAAAGGACGGTTCAGTCGCCAGCGCCCGGGCGATTTCAACCCGGCGGCGCTCACCGCCGGACAGGCTCATGCCGAGGCTGTCGCGAATATGCTGGATGTTAAACTCATTCAGCAGCTGCTCAAGTTTCTCCTGGCGCTTTTTTCTGCTCAGTCCTTTCCGGGTTTCAAGAATGGCCAGAATATTTTCGGCGACGGTAAGCTTCCGAAAGATAGAGGCTTCCTGGGGCAGGTAACCAATACCTGCCCGGGCCCGACCATGCATGGGCAGGGCGGTGATATCCTGATTATCGATCAGTATGCCGCCTGACTCGGTCTGGACCAGCCCCACAATCATGTAAAAACAAGTGGTTTTGCCTGCGCCATTGGGTCCAAGAAGGCCAACAATCTGGCCACTTTCGATAGACACGGAGACATCGCGCACCACCTGGCGGCCGCTGTAACTTTTACTGAGATGTTTTGCTTGCAGTTGTGCCATTGGGCCGGAGTCTACTTACTTTACTTTGATGAGCTTTGTTTCGACGGGGACTGAGTGGGTTGAATAACCATCTTTACCCGTCCGCCGCTGGTGGTTTTCTGGCCTCCTGTCGCATTAACAACTTTCTGGATCTGATCGTAATCAATACGGTCGCCGGTAAATGTGTCGCCTTTCTGAATCAGTCGCGCTTTTTTAATCAGCTCAATCTTGTCGTTGGCCAGTTTGTAATCAATGGTGACCGCCCAGGCTTTTAGAATACCTTTGTCGCCTTCCTGTTCTTCTTCGTAATAGGCAAGGTTTTTCTTGCCAACGGAAACCACCCGCTGGACCTCATTGTTTTTTGAGTAAATGGTAACTATGTCGCCGGTCAGTTTGGTTGAACCCTGGGTCATAATAACATCGCCCCTGTAGATGGCGATCCCTCTGGCGTCATCAATATCGGCGTTATCCGAGGTGATGTGGATGGGCTTGCCCCTGTCCCCTGGCAGTGCCCAGAGCTGGGTGGAGATAAGCGCCAGAATCAGAGTCATGCCCGTAGTGAGTCTGGAGATAAATGGGCTAGCGGGTTTCATGTGTGCTTCTTACCCTGGATTTGAGCTGGATAAAGTCCTGTTTGTAGTATGCGCGCATACCAACCGCATTAACGACGCTGGTGCTGTTCGTCATGCGTATGGGCAGGTCGGTTTCGGCAAAACCCTGCCCAGAGTAAACGGTCATAAATTCTGTGTCTATACGCTGCTCAGGGTTTCCCTTAGCGTCTGACTGAATCATGACCACATTGTCGATCAGTTCAACGGTTTCCCCGTCCGCGAGTATGCGCCCTGTATCTGATGTGGTGTTCCAGGGCTGATGATCTCCCGAGAATGTCCACAGGTCAGGCTCTGTGAGCAAAGTGATGCCGTTGTGGGGGAAGTGGCTGATCTCATCGGCGACAAGTGTCGATTTCAGGGAACCCTCCGCATCGTATTCCACTATTCGAGCATCGCGTGCGAAAAAATCCGGTGTTTTATCTTCCGATGGACTCTTGCCCTCAGACAGGGGGGAAGGGCTGTTGGTCTGAAACAGCCAGTACCCGAGCAGTGCGATGAGGGCACAGAACAGAAGCGGATAAATGCGCTGGCGCTGGGGCATATCAGACCACACCTGCTTTCAGCAGGTCATGCATGTTTATAGCGCCAATAGGCTGCTGGTTTTCATCAACGCAGATAAGGCCGTTAATTTTGTGGTCTTCCATAATCTTCAGGGCTTCGGCAGCCAGGATATCGGCGCGGATGGTGACGCAGTTCTCTGTCATGGCCTCTTCTACCTTGGTAGAGCGGGGATCAAGGCCATGGTCCAGTGTGCGGCGCAGGTCACCATCGGTGAAAATGCCCAGCAGTTTGTTATCGTCTCCGGTAATGGCGGTCATGCCCATGCCCTTGGTGGTGACCTCCATCAGGGCAGTACGGAGACTGGTTCCCTTAGGGACAGAAGGCAGCCGTGTCCCTGAGTGCATGATATCACTGACTTTCAGTAGCAGGCGACGGCCCAGGCTGCCCCCCGGATGGGAGAAGGCGAAGTCTTCGGCGGTAAAACCACGGGCTTCCAGCAGGGCGATAGCCAGGGCATCACCCATAACCAGGGTGGCTGTGGTACTGGATGTAGGAGCCAGATCCAGGGGGCAGGCTTCCTGACTGACGCCGGTGTTCAGATGAACAGTGGCATCCTTGGCCAGAGTGGAGCCGTCATTGCCTGTCATGGCAATCAGGGGGGTGCCCAGGCGCTTGAACAGGGGAATCAGGGAGACGACTTCTGAGCTGTTGCCGGAGTTGGAGAGGGCGATGACCACGTCTCCGGGGGTGATCATTCCCATATCTCCGTGCTGGGCTTCACCGGGATGAACGAAAAAGGCGGGGGTGCCAGTGCTGGCTAGGGTCGCGGCTATTTTATTGGCGATATGGCCGGATTTGCCCATACCTGTAACCACAACTCGTCCTTTGCAGGCCAGGATGATTTCACAGGCCCAGGCAAATTTTTCATCAATGCGGCTTTGCAGGTCGCTTACGGCCTTGCGCTCAATATCAACAGTGCGCAGGCCGGAAGCAATAAAATCTTCAGCGGTTTTCATATGGGTTGTGTATTCACATCCGGAAAGCAATATTCGGGATTGTAACGAATCATCTATCAGGCTGCATTAACGCTGAGCAGCAGGGCACTATAGGCTATATAGCAGCCAAGCAGTATGCAGCCCGATGTTCGGCCAAGCACCTTCGGGCGCTTTCCAGCCAGGGTCAGGAGAACCAGCAGCAGGGTCAGGCCAGTCATCACCGGGTAGTCCCGGAGGAAGGCGGAGGGGTTTATGGTCATCGGGGATACCAGGCCGGGAATGGCCATCACCGCCAGCAGGTTGAACATATTGGAGCCGATGATATTGCCAATGGCCATGTCATGGTGTTTTTTCAGGGTGCTGGCAATGGACGCGGCCAGTTCTGGCAGGCTGGTGCCGATCGCGACAACGGTCAGCCCTATCATCAGTTCGCTAATGCCAATTCCCCGGGCAATTTCTGTTGCCGCCCATACCAGCATACGGGAGCTGGCCAGCAGCAGAGCCAGGCTGCCGAGCATCACCAGGATGGATTTGCTCCGGGAAAGATCGGGGATATCTTCTGCGGTCTCTTCACCGGTCGTAGTGTCCTGGCTGGAAGCCGGGTTTTTCTGCCAGCGGTTAATTATATACATAGTGGCGATCAGGACCAGGATCATCACTATGCCTTCAATCAGGCCAATATAGTTGTCGTAAAGGAGTACGCCTGAACACAGGGTGATGATACCCAGCAGGGGGAGTTCCTTCTTTATCAGACTGGTGTTTACGGGAATGGGAGCAATCAGCAGGGTGATACCCAGAACCAGGGCGATATTGGCGATATTGGAACCCAGGGCATTACCGATAGCAAGGTCACCGTGTCCTGACATCGCGGCCATAAGGGAAACCAGAATTTCCGGGGCCGAAGTGCCGATGGAAACAATGGTCAGACCAATCATCATGGGGGACATGCCAAAATTTCGGGCGGTAGCTGCAGAGCCGTTAACAAAATGATCCGCGCTCCACAGAAGAATAATGAAGCCGAGCAGAAGGGTCCCTATAGCTAAAAACATGTGCGTTCGAACCGTTTATATCGTCAGATGATTGAGAGAGCCGGACATTTTAGCGATTTTCTCCGTTAAGCACACCCCAGGTGATCTATCCAATTTCTAATTGCTGGCTATTCTGAAAAGAGCCGATAGGATGCGGGGAGCTGGCCATGGGTAAGCAGATAAGAACGGATTACGGAGTTTACCAGAGACATGTTCAGAAGGGGGCACCCGAGGAAGAATATGGAGCTGGTAAAACCGCTGATGGCGTACGTCAGGTTAAAACCGGTGAAGGGTACTTGTCCGAATCGAATACCGGAATGGCTGCCCGCAGCCAGAACAAATCTATAAATCAGCGTACTGTTTCCCGTGCTGGAAAAGTTGGCTCCTGGTTGATGCTTGCAAGTGGTGCGGCTGTGGGGATTTTCGGGCTGGTGGCCGCTGCTCCTGTGGTTGCTGTCGCCGGTGGCATTGCTGCTGGGGTTGGAGGGGGCAGCATAATTAGTGGACGGTTTTCCGGAGGTAAAGGTAAAGATGTCTCTGCTGCAGATGAGCAGGCCGTCAGACAGGCGGAAACCCAAATTGACAGCCAGGCCGCAGAAATCCAGAGACTGAAAGAGCAACTTGCGGAGATTCAAGGCAATCAGGCCATTGAAACACAGTATGCCAGTGTTGAGGGGCAGGCCGACAAAGCTGATGGCTCAGACCAGATTGAAACCCTTAGAGAAGGGTCCAGAACGTCAAGAAAGCATTTAAAGAAAGCAGAAGAAAACTTGGAACTGTTTGAAAGCAAACTTGCCGGGTTTCAGACTCGGGGAGTCAGCCAGAACCAAGACATTAGTGATGCTGCTGGCGAAGCTCTTGAGCTTCACCAAATGCTTGATTTGAAACCTGCCTCAGGTGAGCAGAGTTTTGAAAATTACGAGCGGCTGGTATCTGTTCTTCGCGAACAGATTACGAGTCTGTCATTTGAACTGACCCAGAAGCAATTCTGGTCATCTGATGAGGATGGGGACGAGGATATGCACAGGGATGCTGCTGGATTTGAGAGTCTCACCTCCCAGGAACCAATGGGATCTGAGGACGTTGTAGAGAGTGCGGGGGACGGACAATCAGATCTGGTCAAGCAAGTTAAAGAAAGCCCCCAGCCTGTGGTGTTGAATTCGGTTGCTGATATGCAAGGGGAATCGTTGTCTTCGGCACTAGAGATGGATGAAAAGGTGAGCATGCTGGAACGAAAACTTAAAGTAGAACGTAGCCTGCGTGAGGAAAAAGAGGATCAGATCGCCCGGCTGCAACGTGCCGCACAGGAGATGGAGGAGGCTTTGGGGGCGGAGCTGAATAAGGTTCGGGATAAATTAACCGTATTGCAACGGGAGAAGGACACGGCGCTGGAGCGTCTCGCGCAACAAGAAGAGGGAACAGAAAGTGCGGAACAGATTATTCAGGATGTGCGGGAGAAGGAAACTGCGATAAAGAGAACTTTAAGCAAAATGGAAGATGCACTTCAAGAGTTTCTGGTTGAGAATGAAGTGTCTCTGAAGGAGATAGAAAAACGGGATATGAATGACTCAGAAAGGCTGCCCTTTATGCTCAAAAGCTTGCAGGAAAGGATGCACCTGGCCAGCATAGGTGAGCAGTTACTGGAAGTCGCGGCAGGTAAAGATGTATCCCCTGAGCAGATTGATGTGTATGCACTGAAATCATCTTTACAAAAGATGGCGGTTCAGGCTGAAAGTTATTTGAAAACCATCACTATGCTTGATAAGAAGGTAAAGAACCCGGGCGACATTGATCCTGAAGTCTTCCTGACCAGTCTAAAGGAAGTTAAAAACCAGAATGACATGTGGGAAGAAGTATGTGAACATTTCCGCCGATTTGACCATAACTTCAGTAATCGGGATGTTTATGAAAAAATTCTGCAGGCAAATCTGGGGCGAGTCCAGGCAGATAGTTGATAGTTGGTAAATTGGTTGATAGTTGGTAATTGATAGTTGTTAGCGCCCGTATTCTGAAACAGCAAGATATGGGCTTGGATTGTAATCTTTGGCCTCAGCCCCTGCTATTACAGCCCCTTCAGTGTTACACTTTCCGGCAATCAATATGAATACACATAGCCGTTACACAAGGATGAGGGGGGCGGTGTTCAGCTATAGTGCTGATTCTGCCGGAAAAACTTTTTCTGATGACTGCAATTAAAGACAATTTTATCGAGATCCGGGGACTGTCGTTTAGCCGTGGCGATCGGTTGATATTCGATAATATAGATATGGATATTCCCCGTGGTAAGGTGACCGGTATCATGGGACCCAGTGGTACTGGTAAAACGACCTTATTACGCCTGATTGGTGCCCAGCTAAAGCCGGATGCCGGACAGGTAGTTGTTGATGGTCAGGTAGTATCCCGGCTTGGGCGGGAGCAGTTGTTTCACATGCGTTCCAAGATGGGAATGTTGTTCCAGAGCGGTGCTTTGTTTACTGATCTTACCGTTTTTGAGAATGTAGCTTTTCCCCTGCGGGTACATACGCGTCTTCCAGAATATATGGTACGTGATATTGTGCTGATGAAACTCCAGGCGGTTGGGCTGCGTGGAGCCAGTCAGCTAATGCCGTCTGAGCTTTCCGGGGGGATGGCACGCCGGGTAGCTCTGGCCAGGGCAATCTCCCTTGATCCTGACTTTATTATGTATGACGAGCCTTTTGTCGGTCAGGACCCTATTGCCATGGGGGTACTGGTTAACCTGGTACGCATGCTTAATGATGCCCTTGGTCTGACCAGTGTTGTGGTTTCCCATGACCTGACAGAAACTGCAAGTATCGCCGATTACCTTTATCTTCTCGCTGATGGTTCCGTGATTGGTCATGGTGCCCCGAAAGAGCTCCTTTCATCGGAAGACCCGAAGATTCGCCAGTTTATGAATGGTATGCCAGACGGACCGGTTCCCTTCCACTACCCAGCTCCGGACTTTCGTGAGGACATATTCGGGGATCGTTCATGAAGCAGTTGGTGACAAAGTTACTGGAGAGCCTGGAAGCCCTTGGGCACAGCGGCCTTGAAATGGTTCAGGCTATTGGCCGGGCGACGATTATGCTGGTTCAGGCACTGTTTGGGCGCAGTGGCGGCCATAGCTCTTTTACCGCATTGCTGGTGAAACAGATTTACGCTGTGGGTGTACTGTCCCTCATTATTATTACTGTGTCGGGTGTTTTCATTGGCATGGTGCTGGGGCTGCAGGGGTACAATATCCTTGTTCGTTATGGCACAGAGCAGTCCGTGGGCCAGCTGGTGGCCCTCAGCCTTGTGCGGGAACTGGGGCCTGTAGTGACAGCCCTGTTGTTCGCAGGCCGGGCCGGTTCAGCCCTGACTGCGGAGATCGGGTTGATGAAGGCCACGGAACAACTTTCCAGCCTGGAAATGATCGGTGTTGACCCCCTTAAAAGAATTATTGCCCCCCGTTTCTGGGCGGGCGTTATCAGTATGCCTTTACTGGCCTGCATTTTTTCCATGGTGGGCATCTTCGGTGGTGCCATGGTGGGAGTAGACTGGCTTGGAATTTACGAAGGCTCTTTCTGGGGCAATATGGAACAGACTGTCGATTTCCAAAGGGATGTGCTTGATGGTCTGATCAAGAGTGCGGTGTTTGGTTTTGTTGTGACCTGGATTGCTGTTTTCCAAGGCTATGATGCAGTGCCAACCTCCGAAGGTATCAGTCGGGCAACAACCCGGACAGTTGTCTATGCCTCTCTGGCAGTACTGGGACTGGACTTTATCCTTACGGCTGTGATGTTTGGAGATTTATAAAAATGCGGATGAGAACCGTTGAAATCAGTGTTGGTGCTTTTCTTCTGGCGGGTATTTTTGCCCTGATCCTGCTGGCGCTGCGGGTCAGTGGGCTGTCTGCCAGCGCAGATACCAGCACCTATCGTCTTTACGCCGAGTTCGATAATGTTGGCTCTCTGACCAAACGCGCGAAAGTGGCTATGGGTGGTGTTACCATCGGCAGGGTGGTGGATATTAAACTGGACAAAAAAACCTACATGGCCCGTGTGGTCATGGATATTGACTCTGACATAGATAACATTCCGGTGGACAGCTCCGCAGCTATCCTGACGGCAGGTCTGCTCGGAGAGAAATTTATCGGCATCAGTGTTGGTGGCTCTATGGACTTCCTTAAGAATGATGAAATCATAGACGATACTCAATCTGCTATTGTCCTTGAAGATCTGATCGGCAAGTTCCTGCTGGGTTCGGTTGGCAAGGAAGATGATGGTGGTGGCAATTTCTGATGTTTTACGAATTCAATCGTAAAGGGGGAGTATTATGTCAGCTGGAGTAACAGATTACGTGAGAGTCGGCATTCAGGGATTTTTCTGCAGTGTTCTGGCTTTGTGCCTGACCATCGCTTCTACGGCAATGGCTGCCCCCCGGAGTCCTGACCAGATAGCGGGACAGGCGACCAAAAAAGTTGTCAGCCTGCTTAAGAGCGAGCATGCTGTTTACGAGAAAAATCCGGAGCAGTTTTTCAAGGATGTGGAAGTTATTATCGATCCGGTCATTGCTTTTGACGAAATGGCCCGTGGCGTTATGGGCAAATATGCCCACAGGGCAAGTGATGAGGAAGTAAACCGGTTCACAGGTGTGTTTCGTACAAGCCTGATCCACTTTTACAGTAAGGCTGTGCTGACCTTTGATACCAGCCAGCTGGCGGTTGAAAAAGTGGCGCCGGTTCCGGCGGCCATGCTGCAGGAATATGAAGCGGGCAAAAGCCGTTCGGTGCCTGTGAACCTGAAAATCCGTGGTAAGAATGAGTCCTATGCCATGTCCTACTCCATGATGAAAAAGGGGGGCGAGTGGAAGGTTCGCAACATCGTGGTTGAGGGTATTAATATCGGTATCCAGTTCCGTAACCAGTTTGGCGAAGCCATGAATAAATACCGCAAGATTGATATGGTAATTAACCGTTGGCCGGAGATTATGCAGCAGACTGAAAAGAGCCAGGAAAAAGAACTCCATGACCGGCAAAGCAAATAACAGACAGGGAGTTGTAAGAGAGAGTTATGGGTGAATTAAAGCAGTCTGGTTCCGGATCATTTGCTCTTACCGGAAATGTAAATAAGGAGACGGTTCCCAATCTGGTGGAAAATGGCTGGCAACTGATCGCCCGCCAGTCAGGTGAAGGGAAGGTGGTTATTGATATGTCCGGTGTCACCCAGGCGGACAGCTCGGCCCTGTCCATGATGATGACCTGGTTGCGCAGGTGTGCGAAACAGGACAGAGTGCTGCTTTTTTCCGGCCTGCCTTCCGACTTGGTCGCCCTCGGGCAGGTTTGTGGGACAAATCAGCTTATTCCCCGGTTGCAGTTGACCTGAATCTTGCCGAGACACTGGAGTCCTTGGCGCCTCTTCCTTATCATAGAGTCCTTTGAGTACCGGAACCGGGAAAGCCCTATGCATGCCAATGAAGTAAAACAGCTGCTCGAAGAAAGGATCGCTGGTGCGCAGGTTATTGTTGATGGAGAGGGGTGTGATTTTAGCCTGACAATCATATCTGACGCTTTTGCGGGCGCTTTACCTGTGAAACGCCAGCAGATGGTCTATATCCATCTCAACGCAATGATTGCTGCCGGAACGATCCATGCGGTGACTATGCAGACTTACACTGAGAGTGAGTGGACAGCCCGCCAGTCCTGAGCCGGTCCGGACCTATTTCAGAGAAGATGCCCTGTAAGCCGGCCTTGATGTGCAGGAATGGTTATTACCGGGCATATCACCTTTTTCAGCCTACGGGTATTCGATGGATAAACTGATTATTACCGGCGGCAATCGCCTGGATGGAGAAATTCGCATCTCCGGTGCAAAGAACTCGGCCCTGCCGATTCTTGCTGCTACTCTGCTGGCTGATGAGCCGGTAACCGTGTGCAACCTGCCTCATCTCCATGACATCACCACAATGATAGAGCTGTTCGGCTGTATGGGCGTGGAGCTGCTGATTGATGAAAAGATGAATGTGGAAGTGCATGCCAGCACCATCAAACACCTGACCGCCCCTTACGATCTTGTCAAAACCATGCGTGCCTCTATCCTGGTGCTTGGCCCGCTGGTCGCCCGCAACGGTTATGCGGAAGTGGCCCTGCCTGGTGGTTGTGGCATTGGCAGCCGTCCTGTAGACCTGCATCTGAAAGGCCTGGAAGCCATGGGGGCGGAAGTTTCTGTGGAAGACGGTTATATCAAGGCCAAAGCTGAGCGTCTGAAAGGTGCCCATATCTTCTTTGATACCGTCACCGTAACCGGCACAGAAAATCTGTTGATGGCCGCGACTCTGGCGGAAGGGGAAACCCTGCTGGAAAATGCCGCCCGTGAGCCGGAAGTGGTGGACCTGGCGGAATGCCTGATCCGTATGGGGGCGGAGATTGAAGGCCATGGTACAGATACCATCCGCGTTCAGGGCAGGAAGAGCCTGCACGGCTGTGTGTACTCCGTACTGCCGGACCGTATTGAAACCAGCACCTACCTGATTGCCGCTGCCGCGACCAGTGGCCGTGTCAAGGTGAAGGATACAGATCCTACCATTCTTGACCCGGTTCTGGTGAAGCTCCGTGAAGCCGGTGCCACAATCACTACCGGTGAAGACTGGATTGAACTGGATATGCACGGCAAGCGTCCTAAGGCTATCAGCCTGAAGACCGCACCTTATCCCGGTATGGCCACGGATGTTCAGGCTCAGTTCACGGCCCTGAACGCTGTCGCGGAAGGCATCGGTACCATTACCGAAACCATTTTTGAAAATCGCTTTATGCATGTGCTGGAAATGAAGCGCATGGGAGCGGATATAGACGTGGAAGGCAATACTGCCATTGTTCGTGGCGTAGAGGTTCTCAAATCCGCGCCGGTTATGGCAACCGACCTGCGGGCGTCCGCCAGTCTGGTGATCTCAGGGCTGGTGGCAAAAGGAGATACAGTGGTTGACCGTATTTACCATATTGACCGTGGTTACGAATGTATTGAAGAGAAACTGCAGCAGCTTGGCGCGACGATTCGCCGTTTGCCCCAGTAAAACTTCAAAGATGCCTGAAGTCCCCGGACAGCGTTGATTGTTTTTTCCTGATCGGTGCTTTCCGGCCTGGAATCCACGTAGAATAACACCAACATATACAGCCTGAAGTCATAGATATAATGATCTCATCAACGCTTACTATTGCTCTGTCCAAGGGACGTATTCTTCAGGAAACCCGCCCGCTGCTGGAAAAGGCAGGCATACGTCCGGCTGAAGATGTCGCCAAAACCCGAAAGCTGATTATTCCCACCAATCATGAGAACGTGCGCCTGTTGATTGTGCGGGCCAGTGACGTGCCTACTTATGTTGAGCATGGCGCGGCTGACCTTGGCGTGGCCGGGAAAGACGTGCTGATGGAGCATGATTCCCAGGAGCTGTATGAACCTCTGGACCTGAACATCTCCCGCTGCCAGCTGATGACTGCCGCGGTCGTTGGTTACCAGGAAGAGCCAGGGCGGAGGGTGCGGGTGGCGACAAAGTTTGTGAACGTTGCCAAGCGTTTTTATGCGCAGCAGGGTAAGCAGGTTGATATTATTAAACTGTATGGCTCCATGGAACTGGCCCCCCTGATCGACCTGGCGGACCAGATTGTGGATATTGTCGATACTGGTAATACCCTGAGAGCTAACGGCCTGGAACCTCGGGAGTACATCGCCGATATAAGCTCCCGTCTGGTGGTCAACAAAGCCGCCATGAAGACCAAACATGCCACTATCAGCAAGTTGATTGATGATATGCGCCAGGCGATTAATGAAGCGAAACAGGCTGATAGTGTGAAGTGAGAAAACATAGACACTTCAGTGAGACGATGCAGAGGTAAAGCATGGGAGAAGGAATATTGCAGCCTGCGCGGCTGGTTTATGGTGACGGTGACTTTTCAGTAAAACTGGATGAGCTGCTGGCCTGGGAATCTGTATCTGATGCCAGTGTTCAGCATGTGGTTACTGATATAGTTCACAATGTTCGCCAGAAGGGCGATGCTGCTCTGGTGGAATATACCCATAAATTCGATCACCTCTCTGTTTCTTCCATCTCTGAGCTTGTGCTGGAGCAAGATCAGTTGAAAGCCGCTCTGAATGGGCTTCCGGACGACCAGCGACAGGCCCTGGAAACCGCTGCCCGGCGTATTCGTACTTATCACGAACGTCAGTTGCAGGAAGGCTGGGAGTTTGAAGAGGCTAATGGTACCCGGTTGGGCCAGCGTTTCACGCCCTTGGATCGCGCCGGCCTTTACGTTCCCGGTGGTCAGGCCGCTTATCCTTCTTCTGTTCTGATGAATGCTATTCCCGCTGATGTAGCGGGGGTGGAAGAAGTGGTTATGGTAGTTCCCACCCCGGGTGGTGTGGTGAATGAGCTTGTATTGGCGGCTGCGGCCCTGGCTGGGGTAAACCGGATATTTACTATTGGCGGCGCTCAGGCAGTGGCAGCTTTGGCCTATGGAACTGAGACTGTTCCCGCTGTGGATAAAATTGTTGGCCCCGGCAATATCTATGTGGCGACAGCCAAGCGTATGGTCTTTGGTCAGGTAGGCATTGATATGATTGCCGGTCCCTCAGAGATTCTGGTGGTCAGTGATGGCAAGACTGATCCGGACTGGGTGGCCATGGATCTATTCTCCCAGGCGGAACATGATGAAGATGCCCAGGCCATTCTGATCAGTCAGGACGCGGATTTCCTGGACAAAGTGCAGGCCAGCATGAACAAACTGTTGCCGACTATGGAGCGGAAAGAAATTATTGGAGCCTCCATTAATGGCCGTGGCGCGTTGATCCATGTGCCCAATATGGAAAAAGCCGCTGAGATCTCCAACCGTATCGCGCCGGAACATCTGGAGCTGTCCGTTGAAGACCCTGATGTCATGCTGCCAATGATTCGCCATGCCGGCGCTATCTTTATGGGGCGTTATACTGCGGAAGCCCTTGGGGATTATTGCGCCGGGCCGAACCACGTACTGCCAACATCCGGTACGGCAAGGTTCTCCTCTCCTCTGGGGGTTTATGATTTCCAGAAGCGCAGTTCGTTGATTAACTTCTCTGCAGCCGGTGCTTCCGAGGCTGGAAAGGTGGCATCTGTTCTTGCGAGAGGGGAAGGTTTAACGGCCCATGCCCGCTCTGCGGAATATCGTATTCGTAAATAATTATTGAAGGTTCTGAGCCTTGTGGGTGGATGCCTGCAGGACTCAGATTGACGATATGGAATATTATTTTCCTGTAACCTGACTGGTGTGAGGCAGCCAGGTTCCATCAGGGTACATGGTGCCATCTTCCCATTTTAAAGCTTGTAAGGTTTTTACCGCTTCCGGTTTTTTAATTTGCTTTAATGCCTGAAGTGATAAGGGAGATAGCCTGTTTGGCACCCTGTCTGTTTTACGCTGTGCCCGGTAATAAGCTAGCATGCTCATAAGTTGTTGATAAATAGCATCCACTTTCTCTGGAGCGATGATATGGTTGAAGGCATCATACACCGTCACAGCTTTAATTCCCGTTCGTCCACTTTGTTTGAGTTTATGGACTTCTTCGCGGTATAAAACCGCCAGGAACAGTTTTGCTTTTGTAATAACCCCCTCGTGAATATCCATTCCCGGAACTGGGCGAAGGGTCAGGCTTGAGCGGCTTTTACCAATGCTCTGGCTTCTGTTAGCCATATTCTGCAGGTTGTACTGCCCTCGTTCCAGCATCCTTTTAAATATTTTTTGATAATTTTCTTCGGACTGTTCTGAAGCGGCAGCCTTCATTTGTTTATACATGCCAGCTTCCCTGAAGTGCCACTCCCCATCGACAATGGTCACACCTGTTTCTTCCAGGAGTTGTTTCACTAAAGCACTTGTCCATTTTGAGGCGTAAGTGGGAGCTTGCTTCAGACAGGCAGGAAGCGGGACTTCATAAACATTCAGGTGATTTGAGTGTGACCTGGCTTTTTTCATCAAAGAAGAGTCCCAGCAAATCTCCCGCGAGTCTGGTTTTATACCGAGTGCCTGTCTTATGTGTTGTGTGGCCATCATGTGGTAGTCAGGGTGCTCAGGGTTAAGCACTTTCAGTATCTTCTTGACTTCCTGGAGAGGGCTGGTGAACTTTTCCGGAAAATATTTCCAGATCAGGTACCTTACATACAGGGAGTTCCATTGGCTGCCTTTTGGGATGGCCAGGGATGGATGAACAGGAATTGCCTGGTGACTCAGACCGTGTTTTTTCAGGCCATCGCTGGGTTTTCTGACCCGGAGCACTCCCTCTGTGAGTTTTTTTAACGGTTGGTGAGAAGTCCCGGTTTGCTCTCCGCTTATGGTTCCCCCAGGTTTAGCTTCTCCTTTGTTTTTACTTTTTCTGGCTTGAGTGAGTCGTGTGGCTTCCCATGGCTCTATGGCTTTTTTTGGTTTCCCGTTCAGGAAATCTCTGCCGTAATTAACAAGGTATTCCTGTCCTTTGGGTATGTCCGTAATTGTCATATGGGCCACATAAGGTATGCCCCTATATGACACCGCCAGTGTCACAACATTTGTCTTATATATATGGCGAAGACTTATCTGGTTGTCTGAGTAGTCACTACTGCAATTGATATAGCTAAGTTCATTACCGGTCTGGTAACTGCTGATAAACCATTTATCGGATTCTATGCCTCGTATTTTTGGAAGCTTGAATGCATAGCGATTGACATCAGCGGTACCCTGCAGGCTTTCAACAAGAACCCGTTCATCATCACCACAGGCCAGTACGCCACTATATAAACCAAGAATGGTAAAGGCGGGCACATCCCTGAGAGCGAATGCACCTTTTTGCCCCCGCAGGCTGATTCTTGGGTCATCTGGTTTGATGGGTTTTACGCTGATCAGATGTTTCAGTCGTTTATTGTTTTCCGGGATATTTTTAATCAGATAGAGGAGAGTTTTTTTGAGGCGAATTTTAGTCACAAGATTAAGTGTTGGAATGGTAGGCCAGTTTTCCACAGTGACGCTGTTTAATTCCGGATGTTCCTGGAGAAGACGCTCCGACTCCGCTCTGGCTTTGTTTCCATAAATATAAAGCTCGGAGTCATGAACCATCGTATGCTCCGGAAACATGGGAAGTATCAGCCTGGCGTTGGCTAAAACGGCGTCCACAGGGGCGTCCGGTTGCTGTTTTCGCTGTTGAAATACATCTTTATAGATATCCCATAAACTCAGGTATACACCAGTATCTTCGTTGTCTTCATCAGTATCTGAATGTGTTTCAGCTGTTTCAAAAGACGAGCCATCCCAGGGGGACTCCTGTTTGATGGCTGCTCCTGCCAGAGAAGGTAGCGGCGTTTGCCAGAAGTCGGGGGGTAAAGAGTCGTCAGCGTCTGGCTGGAAACGGGCTGAAAGTGTGGGCAGGCTTGCGGATATATCATTTCGTCGCAGAGTATGGGGGCCAGTGTCGGCCTGCCAGAAAACCTGGAGGCTGCCAAGGGTACTTGTTTTCCAGTTATCAGAGGATGTATCGGCTATTGAGTCTGCATTCGGGGTCATGCCCATAAGAAAGACAAAATCAGCATCGGGGAACAGGTAGTCAAATACTGACCAGTCCGCTTCTCCGGGAAACCCGGACAGTAGTTCAGACGCCATTATTGACCACTCATGCAGAGTTGTTCTTTTCTCCACCAGGGCTTTCCGGGGAGTTACCCAGAGATTGTGCTGTTCCCAGGGATAAGAAGGCCATTGGGGCAAAAGCTCAGGGTATACAGACAGATCGAAGGCCGGAATCCGGGTTCGGACAAGGTACCTTCCCGGTGTCAGAGGTTTTCCCTGATGTGCAGGCGGTGCCATATTTTCTTTCAGGCGAAAATAGATAAGGACATCACTTGCGGGAGGTTCTGTGATGGCGCTGTGTGAGCTGCCCTTTGCACTGCCCTTTGCGCCATAGGCAAGAGGCAGTTTGTTTACTGACAGCAGAGCCACTGTGGCCAGTAGCAATCGTATTAAAAAAGGAACGTTATTCAAGGCAGATGTCCGGGCTTAGTCCGGGTAGACCGCCAGCAGCATCAGATGCAGTGTCTGGCCTGCTCTAATAAGTTCAGACAGTCTCCCACCGATACGCACTGCATACCCTTGGTCTGCATCTGAAAAGGCGTACCAGTTCAGACCGTCGGTGAGCATGGGAATGTATTGATTTCCTTCTTTCAGGATTATTCCTGTTACCGATAAATGAGCCTTTTGTCGGTAACTTTTATTGCCTTTGTCTTCAAGGAAAACCTGCTCCTGAGTCACTGACTCAATAAAATCTTCAAGTTGCTCTGGACTCAGGTTGACTTCTGTCTCTACAGCGTTGATCAGGCGTTGGAAATATGTACGCTGAACCTGCAGGGTTATCTCTTCTCCGGGATTCAGGTTCAGGTTGTCCCTCAGGGCTTGATAGAAGGTTTGTGGTGTCTCAGATTCTGAGTCAGGGAGGGCTGGGGAGGCAAATAATAAAGTATGGGTTACTGTCTGATTATCTATAGACCAGCCATAAACAGGTTTTAGATTGCTTCTGGATAAAATGCTGTTGATGAGTTCGTCTGGGGTGGGGTTGTACTGTAAGGTTTCCGTCTCTGAATATTCCTGATTTGTGTTCTCCACTTCTGTTAATAACTTTGTAAAGAGTGGTGGTGCTATGGCAGTCTGTGCTGATCCTGGCTGCGTTCTCAGGTTTTGAGCTAATGTATTGATGTTCTGGAAAAAATCAGCATATTTCTCAAATTTCGTCGTTATTTCCATACTGTCGGGAATAATTTCCATACTGCCGGGCATATTATCAATGACGGCGATAAGAGCAGCGCTGACAGAAGAGCCATCAGGCTGCCCTCTGGTAACAGGCTCAAGCTGGACCAGTGGTGAAGCTGACTGCATAAGTGATGTCAGTTTTGTTGTGCGAAGACTGGATATTGCTTGAGAAATATACAGAGTTGTTTCCTGTACAGGCTGAGGGGGAGTTGTGCTCGCAGGTTCCTTGCTGACTAAAGGTTCTGGGTTGAGGGGTATGGGTTTGCTCTGCTTCTGCTTCTGCTTCTGCTTCTGCTTTTGCTTGTTGTGGAGGGGCGCTTTAGGGGCCTGTGCCACGGCTGCAGGTACGGACTTCTGTTTTGAAGGAGCTGTCCGGGAGGAGGGGGCGTACTCTTGTGGAGAAAAATCTTTGTGCTTTTTCACGTAAGAAGCCGGTTGTCCGTGGGATGCGATTATGTCCGCCCACTGGAGACCAAGAAGTTCTTTATTGGCTATGTCGTACAATCCCCATCTTAAATCCGCAAACAGTAACAGTGCCACATAGACTCTGTGTTGATGTGTTGACAGGTCATCCATGGATGGTAGAAGTGAGTCCTCCGCAAGAGGGGATGCTGAGTCTGGTCCCTGGGTGATATAAGAGGCGATGTGTTTGACCCATTGGTAAAGGTCGGGTTCATGCTTAAGCTGGTTGAGCCACTTTATCAGGGTCAGGGAGGTATTATCTTTATCAGCGAAGTAGTTATTATAAATACCACTTAACGCTCGATAGCTGTCATCCAGTTTCTGATAATCCGGACTGTCCTCTCTGAGTTGCAGCATGGCTGCAGATGGTGGCTGGGGGTGATTAATAAGTTTGCCTGGTATTCCCAGAATGGCCCCTGTAAGTTTATAAAGATCGCGTTCGTTGCCGTTATAGGCTCTTAAAATTCTAATGGCTTTCTCCCAGGTGACATTGATATTCTTCATTTTTAATGTGTCTGGTATCGTTGTCGTTTTAGCGGCTGCTAAACTGGCTCTGGTCGCGCCAACTGCAGATGGCAACAGGTTCAATTTGCTGCCAATGCGTGGAATTACCCAGTTTTTTCCCCCGAAGCTGGCTTGTAAGACTGTGTTTTCCAGCAAGTTTTTTGCCGAGAGTCGATCCAGGGATGAGGTTTCAAGCCCTTCAAGGTCTATGGCTACCTTTTGCCCCATTTGGGCTCTGTGTATGGTCAGTTCAACCCTTCGTCCCTGGTTGAGAAAAACATAATCACCGACTTTCAGTTGAACATCGCCAGTTATTGGGGTGGGGCTGGGCCAGATGGATGAAGGCAGAGAAGGAACATTGATTCCGTACAGCTGCCCTTTGTCACCAAGGATAATACGGGAGATTTGTGTTAATGATTGGTGATGAGGGGGCTGGAATTTTTTAACGACTTCCTCTTTCCCTTTGCCATTGTGTATCTTGTTAGCACCACCTTTACCAGCTTGAAACAAAGTGCACTGTTCGTGGGCATCCGGGGAGTGCCAGGTTCCGACATAGGGCTTATGTTTTCCTGCAAATACAGTTGGCGACAGCGCGAATGGTAAAAAAGTCAGCAGTGTAAAAAAGTTAGCCAGTCGTAGACGCGCAACTGAATTCATAAGACCTCCCGATTTTTGCATCGGGAGAGTCTAGGCACTATTTTCAATGGTGCTGAATAATTTCAGGTGCGGGTTTGAATCCGGGTTAATTACGGGTGGTTGTTTCCGGGGCGCTCCCCAACCACGGTGGAAAATGGCAATTCCTTGCCATCACGAAGAACGACAATTGTCACTTTTGAGCCGGGTTTCAGTTTGGCAACCCGATTCATCACATTGCGGGCATTGTGGGTGACCATATCGTTGATGCGCAAAATAATATCACCCCGTTGCAGGCCAGCTTTGCTGGCGGGTCCGTTATCGTAAAGGCCAGAAATCAGGATGCCGCTGCCCAGGGGCAGGTTAAAGGCTTCCGCCAGTTCAACGCTGAGGGCGGTGGATTCAATACCCAGCCAGCCCCGAACAACCCGGCCACGTTCAATAATTGATGTCATAACAAACTTGGCCAGGTTGGAGGGAATGGCAAAGCCAAGACCTTCGCTGCCGCCATCGCTGGAAATCAGAGCCGTTGAAATTCCCACAAGCTCCCCTCTGGCATTAACCAGAGCACCACCGGAGTTGCCCACGTTAATAGCGGCATCTGTCTGCAGGAAACCTTCATAGGTACTGAGGCGCAGATCCCGGCGGGTGGCGCTGATAATGCCCTGGCTTACAGTCTGGCCAAGGCCGAAGGGGTTGCCGATGGCCAGTACGATATCGCCGATACGTACGGATTTGGAATCAGCCCAGTCTGTGCTTGGCAGGTTGTCCATTTCAATTTTGAGTACGGCCAGGTCGGTTTCCAGATCTGTGCCAATAACCTTGGCGCTGGTTTCCCGATGATCCTGCAGGGCGACGATAATATCATCGGCACCGCTGACAACATGGTTGTTGGTGAGGATATAGCCAGCGGGGCTGACAATCACCCCGGAGCCCAGACTGGACTGAACCTCTTTGCGACGGGGAATCCGGCTGCCGCTGAAGGGTTCATTTATCAGGTTGTTATCCCGGGTGCGGTTCCGGCGCAGGGCTCTCTGGGTATAAATGCTCACCACGGCGGGAGCGGCTTTCACAACGGCAGAGTTAAATGAAAATGGAGGTTGGCTTGCAATATTTTGAGCGGGGGCAGGCTGTGTTTGTTTATTACCCAGCAGACCTTGTAAGGAGTTCTGCTGCAGAATCAGCAGGCCTGCCAGTAAACCACACAGAACCGGCCAGCCAATCCAGCTGAGCGCGCGAAGGAACCTGTTCATTCAGACTGTAATCCGGTTGGGGTTATTGCACTGAGTTTTTGTGCGGAGTTTTGGCACATTGTTGTCGCTTCCGAGCCTGTTTTATTCATGAAAAAGATAAAAAACGCATCATGGATTTGTCATAACAGATAGTATAAGAATATGCATTTTTTCGGGATACAAGAAAACCCGAAATATCAGATATAAAGCCAAGCATTTTATACAGATCCAGGACTGCCAGGTTTATTTAATGAAACTTACTGAACTCACCCAGGTTCTTAATACTGAACTCAAGGCCGATAAATTCCGGGATTACTGCCCGAACGGGTTGCAGGTGGAAGGGCGTCCGGAAGTAAAAAAACTGATGACCGGCGTAACTGCCTGTGAAGCCCTGATTGATGAAGCCATTGCCTGGGAAGCGGATGCCCTGCTGGTTCACCATGGGTACTTCTGGAAGAATGAGCAGGATGAAATCACAGGCATGAAGCAGAGAAGGCTGAAAAAGCTCCTGACCCACGATATCAGCCTGCTGACGTATCACCTTCCCCTTGATGCCCATCCAACCATGGGCAATAACGCCACTCTGGCGCAGTTGCTGGGCTTTCGGGAAACAGGCGCTCTCGACCCTTCGGAAGCACTTCCCATCGGTACCGTGGGTGAACTGAAAGAGACGGTATCTCTGAGGGAACTGGGCCAGTTAATCCAACAGCATCTGGGGCGTGAGCCCCTGCTGATTTCTGGCGGTGATCATCCGGTCAAAAACGTTGCCTGGTGCACCGGTGGTGCTCAGAGCATGATTGATAAAGCTGTGGCAGCCGGTGTGGATGCCTATATCAGTGGTGAAATTTCAGAGTCTACTGTGTATACCGCCCGGGAAGAAGGTATCCACTATATTGCCGCCGGGCACCATGCTACTGAACGGGGAGGCGTGCAGGCCCTGGGAACGTGGCTGGCCAGGGATTATGGCATTGAACACAGGTTTATGGATATTCCGAACCCTGTCTAACCGATCAGATACCCCTGATAACTCTTTTTAAACCTTTGAAGGTCAATGCCTCTCATAGCACTCATTAACTGTTAATAGAGAGGAAATGGTTATGTGGGGGCGAATTCCTTCATCACAATTAGCTTATGGTGCCGGATCAAGTGCCGGTGCCGGTAAACCTGTCGCAGTGGCGCAATACAAGAATGTTGACCAGAGTGATTGGCGTATTGAGAACCTTCCAGAGGTCGATATTGGTGATTCTGAGCGGGTTACCGTTAAAAACTGGTGGAGGATGATAAATAAGGGTTATTCCTGCCTGGGTTTTTACTATTCCGGAGCTCCTTTCTTTGAACTGGCGAATACTTACTCTTGTCCAATCAGGATTGATGGTCACACCTACGATTCTACAGAACAGTATTTCCAGGTTATGGGGTACGGCGGGAGAGATGCTCCTATGGGGCGAGAGATTCTTCAGTTAGGGAATGATCCTATGGCTTCTGTTCAGTATGCCAGAAGTCATCGGGGACAGAAGGTTGAGAGTTGGAATGATGGAATCAGCAATCACTTTATGAGAAAGGCTCTGGAAGCAAAGTTTAATTTTGAAAGCGCGGTGGTATCAGCTGACAGGGATGTACGACATCGCCAGGCCCTGGCATTGCTACTGACGGATACCTGGAAATTCGGTGGAAAGATTCTTATTGAACAGAGTCCTCACGACTGTTATTGGGGGGCTGCGGATAAACAGGGCGGGCAGAAAGGAGAAAATAAACTTGGCTTGATGCTTATGGAGCGTCGACTGGAGTTGAAAGATGAGTGGACGCATTTAACTAATGTTCAACAAGAAGTTGTTTTCCATAGCTATGAAGAATTCTTCCCTGCCTTGGCAACAAAGTCGGCAGATATGCGTAGATCTGTGGGACCACGATATCCAGTACACCAAGAGGGAGCGACTCCTTACACTGCAGCACCAGGACCGATGAGAGTGCGGGGAAGGGGCCAGAGTTCCTCCAGAAGGAAAAAAATGTCGCAATACAAAATGTCCAAGCAATAGCAGGTTAGCTTTTACAAAAACGGAATGCGGGGCGTTTATTATGTTTCCTGTTCACTTTAAATCAAGTCCTGTCTCGGTCTCTGAAGTACAGGCCGGTGGTACAAAGAAAGCATCATATACGGCTCAAGATGATAATACTGTTCTTGAAGAGTGGTATGATTTGCTCCCTTCACAAATGATCGGGCTTGAAGATGCCAGGCAAGGCTTTCTTGAGTATTTTCAGAGAGGCAGACTAAAAGTTGCCTGTGACAGGTCTGTGATTGATAGCGTTAAAAAATGCTGTCAACAGGGTGCGGGTTTAACACGCTCTAAGGCCACTCATCTGGAGTGGGTGTTGGATAGCATTGGTGAGAACAGCTCTGCTCTACTGGCAGACCCTTTGGCAAGAGCTATCCATTCCCCTGAGTTTCTTCTGGAATTACATATTGAAAATGTGTTTCCTCACTCACTACCCCTTGTACGTGAGGCTGTTTATAAGTGCTTGTGCCATGGTTATGTACTGGAAGTACAGGATGCTCTTCTCCAGAGGTGTTCCAGGGAAGTTCTTATGCCTCTTAGTCGAGGTATGCCTTTCAAACTTGAGGGCAGCTGCAAACTGAATGAATTACTGGTGCAGAGAGCGCCGAATGGCCGGGATGTTGCCATAAAACATCATTTTGAATGCAGGCCTGCATTTGTCCAGTACAAAACTGTCCGTGATAAGCCCTTCCAGCCAATAGAGTCACTTCTTGTTTATCAATATCTGGATATCTGGTGCACACTTACCATTAAAAATAATCAGGAGCTGCCAGGTGGTTTGTTTTTTGAAAGTGAAACCCAGGTAGCTCTGAAAGAAGAGAAGAGGCGGCCTACTGTATATACATCAAGGTCGCGTAAAGGGGCCGGGAGAGGGAACATATCAATTATAACTGAGAACGATTTGTAGCAGCCTGTTTTGTAGCGCCCTATATATCGTCGGGACGGACATCCTGAAGGTTTTCCAGAGACTTCCTGAATTCTGTGAATGGACCGCTCGCAATATACAGTTATCGGTAACGGGTATCCAGAAGTGTTCCATTTGCTGTTCTTCGATAATAGTGATGAAAGTGTGTTTGAGTTAATGAGTCAATGTCTTGTGGGGCAACGCTCTGGACGTTTTGAGCCCAGAGCGCTGAAGAGGAGGCAAAAAGCTTATCCCTTATTGATGTTTCCAGGGGTTGTTGCTCAGATGAGAATCAGAGCCCATGGCCATCCGAAGACGCTTAAGTAAGTGCCATTTGAACCTGATCCCATTTCTCATTGGCAGGGCTTGTGATCTTTCAAAGAGTCAAAGTGATAGAAGCTACCAGGGCAGACCGCCCCCCCAACGGTTAATTGAACATCATTGCCTGGCATTCGCCCATAACAATCGTTATTACCAGTGCAGGCAGTCCATACATCAACCATAGTGTTTTCGGGTATCTTATATGAGCGCGATTGATAGGCGGGTACATACTGCCAGGTTTTGTTGATGTTATCTGGACAATGGACTTCCAGCGACGCCAAAGCCCCACCATTCTGATTGTGAAGTTCTGCCGAGTAGACCGGAATTTTGTTAACCGCTTCCCACTTATCATCCCAGCAGGGCAAAGCTTCTTGCGGCGTGCCAAAGGATTCCAGATACTTCCGCCAGGTCATGTCGTCAGGTGGCGTACATGCTACGCCATCCCCTTTGCGGACATAAGAAGGCCCCTTCGGGTCGTGAATGCCTGTTTTCTCTAACTCAAAGTAACTTAAACTGGCACCCCCTTTTCCATCCAGAGACACCTGAAGATATAAATTTGTCTTCTCCAGATCCCCTGGTCCACGACCATAGCTGTGATCCGCAGCCTCAACGATCCTGGATGCCTGACACAAGACCAGAGGAAAATCGTTGTTTATGAAGAGAAAATGATTACGCTTTCTGGAAAGAAAATATACACCACTGGTTTTTACATCATAAATAGACAGTTGTGGAGCAGTATTCAAACAGCCCGGTAAAATAGCGCCAAAACCGCCATAAGGGTTTGGTGGGGGGGGAGGACAGGGAGGCAGGCTTTGCGCCTCTTCTGAAAGAATCGGGCCTGCTGTCGCGCCACTACTCACAATCACTGGCATCAGCAGTATAGCCAGTCTGACAGGTATACTCATACTCATACTCCAACAACAAACAACTATTTATTACGTATGGATTGCTATGTATGGATTGCTATGTATGGACAGTACTGAAAGTCTGTTGGACTCACGGCTGACCCGTGAAATACAGATAGTAGTAGATAGTAGTATATTTGTATGTGATGCAGAGAAGTGGGGCAGCGATGGTTTCAACGACCGGTACCAAGCTGTTCAAAGGGCAAGCCCTCAGCCATGGTCACTCGGAAGCAAAGGACAGCGTCAGGGCAGGATGAAGCTTCAGACAGCGTCCTGCAGATTTGGTTCTTACCAGCAGGCAGCTGGAACTCAAGCCAGGGTGACAGTCAGGAGAATGCGAAAAATTTAATCTGTCTGCTTATCGCAGAGAAAAGTTGTGGTCATATAAATAGTCCAAATAATTCTAAATACGGTTGCACATATTCGATATGATTATTGATATAGTGTTCCCCCCGTCAAAATAAGCCTTATTTCAACCGGCGGACAGACAAAGATAACAACGGGTTAGACCCATGAGCACGGATTACAATCTTAATCATCTGCGCCAGCTTGAAGCAGAAAGCATACATATTCTTCGTGAGGTCGCTGCGGAGTTTGACAATCCGGTGATGCTCTATTCCATTGGCAAGGATTCAGCGGTGATGCTGCATCTTGCCCGTAAGGCATTTTTCCCAGGACGGATTCCGTTCCCGCTGCTGCATGTCGATACCGACTGGAAATTCCGGGAGATGATTGAATTCCGGGACCGTATGGCCAAAGAGTATGATCTTGATCTATTGGTGCACCAGAACCCGGAAGGTCTGGCCATGGGGGTGGGTCCGTTTACCCACGGCAGCTCTAAACATACCGATATTATGAAAACCCAGGCCCTGCGTCAGGCCCTGGACAAGTATGGCTTTGACGCTGCCTTTGGTGGTGCCCGCCGGGATGAAGAGAAATCCCGTGCGAAAGAACGGGTTTACTCCTTCCGTGACAAGAACCACCGCTGGGACCCGAAAAACCAGCGTCCGGAGCTGTGGAACGTTTATAACGGCAAGCACGAGAAAGGCGAAAGCATTCGTGTGTTCCCGCTCTCCAACTGGACCGAGCTGGATATCTGGCAGTACATCTGGATGGAGAACATTGAGATTGTTCCCCTCTACCTGTCCGAGAAGCGCCCCGTAGTTGAGCGTGATGGCATGCTGATTATGGTGGACGACGAACGTATGCCCCTGGAAGAGGACGAAGTGCCGGAGATGAAGTCTGTACGCTTCCGTACACTGGGTTGCTATCCACTGACCGGTGCTGTGGAATCTGAAGCAAATACTCTGCCGGAAATTATCCAGGAAATGCTGCTCACTACCACATCTGAGCGTCAGGGCCGGGCGATAGACCACGATTCTTCCGGCTCCATGGAGAAGAAAAAGCAGGAGGGGTATTTCTGATGAGTCATCAATCCGAACTGATTGAATCCGATATCCTCGGCTATCTGAAGCAGCATGAAAACAAAGAGCTGCTGCGTTTCCTGACCTGCGGCAGCGTAGATGACGGCAAGAGTACGCTGATCGGTCGTCTGCTCCACGACAGCAAGATGATCTTTGAAGACCAGCTGGCCGCTATTGAAAATGACAGTAAGAAAATCGGTACCCAGGGCGAGAAGATCGACCTGGCCCTGCTGGTGGATGGCCTGCAGGCCGAGCGGGAGCAGGGCATCACCATTGATGTGGCTTACCGTTATTTCTCCACCGAGAAGCGCAAATTTATTATTGCCGATACTCCCGGGCATGAGCAGTACACCCGCAATATGGCCACTGGTGCCTCCACCTGTGATCTGGCGGTAATCCTGATCGATGCCCGTCACGGTGTGCAGACCCAGACCCGTCGCCACAGCTTTATTGCCAGCCTGCTGGGTATCAAACATATCGTTGTCGCCATCAACAAGATGGACCTGGTGGATTACAACCAGGAGACCTTTGAAAAGATTCGCAACGAGTATCTGGACTTTGCCGAGCCTCTGGCTTCCAAAGGTGCCATGGGGGATATCCGTTTTGTACCTATGTCCGCACTGGAAGGCGATAACGTAGTGCACCCCAGCCAGCATATGGATTGGTATTCTTCAGAGAACGGCGGGGGCCAGACGTTGATGGAAGTACTGGAAAGTGTTGAGATTGCCAATGACCGCAACTTCGACGATTTCCGTCTGCCGGTTCAGTATGTAAACCGTCCGAACCTGGACTTCCGCGGCTTTGCCGGCACCATCGCTTCCGGTGTAGTGAAACCTGGCGATGAAGTGATGGCCCTGCCTTCCGGCAAGATCAGTAAGGTCAAAGACATAGTCACCTTTGATGGTAACCTGGACGAAGGCTTCGCCGGTCAGGCCGTGACTCTGACCCTGGAAGACGAGATCGATATCAGCCGTGGCGATATGCTGGTACGCCCGGATAACCATCCGGAGCAGGCCAGTGAACTGGATGCCATGGTGGTGTGGATGGCGGAACAGCCCCTGCGCCCCGGTCGTCAGTATGACATCAAGATTGGTGCCTTCAGCTCGACCGGTCAGGTGAGCAATATTCACCACCGTGTGGATGTAAACACCCTGGAGCAGCAGTCGGCTGATCAGTTGGCCCTGAACGAGATTGGCCTGTGCCATCTCTCCCTGGCGCGCCCGGTAGCCTTTGATGGCTACAGCGATAACCGCGCTACCGGTGCCTTTATTGTTGTAGACCGCCTGACCAATGCCACCGTTGGTGCCGGTATGGTGACTGGCAGTGCTGATAACCTGGCAACCGGCCCGGTTACGCTACAGGAGCGTGCTGCACGTCTTGGCCAGAAGTCGGCTGTTATAGAAGTAGCAGGAGCGACCGCTGAGCAGCTAAGTGAACTGGAACGTGAACTGTTTGCAGGGGGATACTTCCCTGCTGTGCTGACTGAAAGCAATGCAGCACAGGAGCAGTTGCTTAAGACCAATGGTCTGGTTGTACTGACAGCCAGCGCTGCATCTGAGGATGCTGTTAAAGTTTCCGCAGGTCAGGCTGATGTTGTTGTTGGGCAATTGACTGGGATTATCTCCCTTTAAGCAGGCTTAGAGCTTTAAAAAACGGTGTTACCTTAACTTAAGGGGAACACCGTTTTTTTATGCTGTTTGTTTTTATGATTGACACTTTATATAGTGCCTGTCAGAAAATTTTCCTGTCATCATGAAAGATGAATCCTGTAAGTGGAATACCTGCAGATTATACCTACAGGAACCAAATGCCGGTGATTTCCTCTATGAGGTTACTGACGTTTTGCGATCAGCCTTGGCCTGGTAATCCTCATTTTCTTCCTGTTGAGCATATGAGAAAGATATAGGCGCAGATCATGCCGGCTGATGACTAGGCATGGAGGATTATGTATAGCTACGGGTTTATGCTATCGCCAGTGGCTGCAAAAATACGTAATATGTCGCCCAATTTTGTATTGTTTTCAGTTACTCCTATGTTGAATAGGGGGCTTTCTTTCATGCGCTGCCAGGATGAGCATGGAAACGCTGATCCTGTAAACGCCGCGTGCTGTTCCTTCCCGGAGCCGAAATGAAATCTGCATTTTACGAACAATTGACCAGTCAGCTGGAAGAACTCAAGCAGCAGGGTCTGTACAAAGACGAGCGGGTTATCACTTCCCAGCAGTCGTCTGATATCACCGTAACTACAGGTGAAAATGTCCTGAACTTTTGCGCTAACAATTACCTGGGGCTGGCTAACTCTCCCGTACTGATTGAAGCAGGCAAAGCCGCACTGGAAAAGTACGGCTATGGTATGGCGTCCGTACGCTTTATCTGTGGTACACAGGATGTACACAAAGAGCTGGAACAGCGCATGTCTGAATTCCTGGGCATGGAAGACACTATCCTGTATTCCTCCTGCTTTGACGCTAACACCGGCCTGTTTGAAACCGTGTTAAGCGCTGAAGACGCGATTATCAGTGATTCCCTGAATCATGCCTCTATTATTGATGGCGTGCGCCTGTGTAAGGCCAGGCGTTTCCGTTATGCCAACAATGATATGGCTGACCTGGAAGCCCAGCTGAAAGCTGCTGATGAAAGCGGTGCCCGTCACAAGATGATTGTCACTGACGGTGTGTTCTCCATGGACGGTATTATCGCTAACCTGCAGGCCATCTGTGATCTGGCGGACAAGTATAATGCTTTGGTGATGGTGGATGACTCCCACGCCGTTGGCTTTATTGGCGACAAGGGCCGTGGCACCCACGAGTACTGTGATGTAATAAGCCGTGTTGACATTATCACCGGTACCCTGGGCAAGGCCATGGGCGGCGCGTCCGGTGGTTATACTTCTGGTAAGAAAGAAGTGATCGACTGGTTGCGTAACCGATCCCGCCCATACCTGTTTTCCAATACCCTGTGCCCCACTATTGCCGCCACCACCCTGAAGGTGCTGGACCTGCTGGCCGCTGGCGATGATCTCCGTGCCCGCTTGCAGGAGAATGCCGCTTATTTCCGCGCTGAGATGGAAAAGCAGGGCTTTACCCTGGCGGGCAGGGATCATCCGATTATTCCGGTTATGCTCGGTGATGCGGCTCTGGCAAAAGATTTTGCTGACCGTATGCTGAAAGAAGGCATCTACGTTATCGCTTTCAGTTTTCCTGTTGTGCCCAATGGCAAGGCCCGTATCCGCACACAAATGTCCGCTGCCCACACCAGGGAGCAGATTGACCAGGCTGTTGCCGCCTTTACCAGGGTTGGCCGTGAGCTGGGCGTAATTCGCTGATTGTTCTTCAGCTAGATTGAGACGTAACGGAATTGATGATTTCAGGCTGCCGGTGATCCTGGCGGTCTGAATGGAGTGAGTTTTATGACCATGATGAAAACCCTGGCCAAGCTACATGCCGAAAAAGGCATCTGGATGGACGAGAAGGAAATCCCGACTCCCGGCCATAACGATGTTCTGATCAAAATCCACAAAACCGCTATCTGCGGCACTGATATCCATATTTACAACTGGGATGAATGGTCCCGGAAGACTATTCCCCTGGGCATGACTGTTGGTCATGAATTCGCTGGTGAGATCGTTGATATTGGCCAGGAAGTGGCTGGCTTCAAGGTGGGTGACCGTGTTTCCGGTGAAGGCCATCTGGTGTGCGGTCACTGCCGTAACTGCCGTGCCGGCCGTCGTCACTTGTGCCGTAACACCAAGGGTGTGGGCGTAAACCGTCCCGGTTGCTTCGCCGAGTACCTGTGTATTCCTGCCGCCAACGTATTTCCGTTACCGGATGATATCAGCGATGATATGGCCGCTATCTTTGATCCCTACGGCAATGCTGTGCATACCGCTCTTCAGTTCGATATGGTGGGTGAAGACGTGCTGGTGACCGGCGCGGGTCCGATTGGCATTATGGGGGCCGCTGTTGCCCGCCACGCCGGTGCCCGCAATGTGGTCATTACCGACGTTAACAAATACCGTCTGGCCCTGGCCCGTGAAATGGGCGTAACCCGTGCTGTAAACGTGGCGGAAGAAAACCTTGAAGAGGTGATGAAAGATCTGGGCATGACCGAGGGCTTTGATGTCGGTCTGGAAATGTCCGGTAATGGCCGTGCTTTTGAGCAGATGCTGGAACTGATGAACAACGGTGGCAAGGTGTCCCTGCTGGGTATTCCATCCGCTGATACTACCATTGACTGGAACCAGGTGATTTTCAAGATGCTCACCCTGAAAGGTATCTATGGCCGTGAGATGTTCGAAACCTGGTATAAGATGGGCAGTATGCTGCAGTCCGGCCTGAATCTGGACCCGATTATCACCCACCGCTTCCCTGTGTCCCAGTTTGAGGAAGCCTTTGAAATTATGGCCAGCGGTAAGTCCGGCAAGATTGTTCTGGACTGGACTGAGTAATTCTCAGCTTCATTTGACTGTTGTATCGCGGCCCCTGCTTGGGGCCGTTTTTATATCCGCTTTATATTTATTCCTGTTGATTCCTGGTTTATGACTACTTTAATGAGCCGGAGTGAACGGAAGTGATATTCAATGCCTTTGACCGGCTTTAGGTGCAGGTTTTATGGTTTTGCCAGGGCGCTGTTATGCGTCTTTCTGGCAGCTTTCTATGCAGGAGAGAGTCATGGGATGGAGAAAGAGCTTCAATCTACTGCAATGTTCCGCCCAACACCCGACCAGCTGATGGAGCCCCAGACTCAATCTCAACAATCTTTTCCTAAATTACTTGTTCATCCTCGACGCTCCCAGTCTTCGACTGGAATGTCAGCTACCAGAATCATTGGAAAAGGGCCGAGATTGGGGATTACTTTGCCTGCAGCCAGTGAGAATCAACAGCTTGTAAAGGGAATGGTGCAGCTGCGGATGACCTCAGGCAGGAGACGGTCCTGGACACCGGGCAATGGCAGTAGGAAAACCGAGGAAACAGATGCTGGCGATTTAAAATCAATGGCCCATAGTGCGTCTTTTCCTGCGTCTGAATCCAGTGGTAAAAAGCAAGGGGGGTTCGAATTAAAGAAAACTTTCTCAATGGCTGATACGGATTTTGACGCCAATTATAAAGAATTGTACCACTCTGTTGAAGCCTGGCCGCTGGATTCCGGGGATGACCTTTCAGAGATTCTGGTGAACCTGGAAAGTCTGGGGGAGGATGATTTACCCGGATTTATTCAGGGTTTTGTCTGGAATCTGATGGTATGGATTATTAATAAAGCCTGGACTGGCGATAATGGTTCAGGCTCACCGTCCGATTACAAACCGGTTTCTGTTCATTTTCGCATATTTAACGGTGCACAGGGCTGGAAATTGCCGGTTTTTGGGCGTGTCCCTCAGTTCAGCGATTTTACCCGGAATTTAGTGCGTATTGAGAAAACTTTTGAGAACTCTGTTATTAACAAGGGGGATTATCCCTGGAAACCGTATGGAGAGAAGTTCTGGGAGTTTGTAAGAACTTATATTCGGGGGTTATTTATGCAAGTTGATAAAGGCGAGCAGGGGCAGCTATTAATTCAGGAATCAGATAAGGATACATCTGTCGTTGTTTCTAACACAGTGAGATTACTACATGCGGCGCTAGACTTTATTAATGGCTATCTGAAAGAACAGGATGGTACCTCTGAAATCGGTAGCAATCCATTGCCGTTTAAAGATATAGCTAAAACCGTGGAAGGTGTCAGTACGATAATAAAGCTGTCTCGAACTACTGAGGAATTGCTGCCTGTGTTTATGGTGGCTTCCCATCTTCTGGCTCTTTTGGACAATCCGGAAAAACAAAGACGAGGTCCTGTGTGTCTACCTGTACTGGCAAAAATACCGGCCCTTGCAAAAAAGCCCTGGTATATGGGGGCGGCTTTACCAGTGCTTCAGGAAAGAGCCGGATCTCAAATATTGGGAAAGCCCCAGTTCCAGAATCAGTTAGGTCATTCCGGTTATATCCATCTTCTGCATTTTGCCCATGAACTGCTGGTTGGGAAGGCATCTGGTCTTGTTAAGGTAGGTCACAGACTTGGTAATTATGGATGGAATGAAAATCTTACACTTAGCATTGCTGGGGATGTAGTGGGGGTAAGTGTTGATGAGCTGTTTGATTCCTTTGTGACAGCTGATGTGAGAAAGTTGGCTGAGTCGTCTGATAGTGTTCAGCTATTGTTGTACAGACTGTATATGTATTCATTTTCCGAGCGTGGTCATTCCCCCTGGGTATTGAATATCATGCAGACCCTAAGGCTTATGGGCGGAGCCTTCTGCCTGAAGGAGCAGATAAAGCAGCAAGCGATATCTCAGGAGGGGCAACGTTCATTAAAGAAGAAAAAGAAAAGAGATTATGTTGGGAAGAAGGGTGATATATATACGACATTTGATGAGAAACTGTCAGCCCTTGCAGGTTATCTGGCGCGAATTCTTGATGTTCTTGAAAGAGAGGAGAAGATTTTGGATGACGGGGTGATTCTTCTCGGGGCTAAACAAGCCGCAAAGGCTTTATACAGCACTACCCAGGTTTTGTCCTCAGAAGAGCAGTGTCAGGATATAACGGGCTTGATGAACTGTCTGGAATAGCTCAGGTAAGGGCAGTGGCACCGCCCTTAATGCCCTGATATTTACTGAACAGATTTTATCGGGCGATATAACGCAGGAACTCTTCCCGGGTCGGCAGGTGAGAACGGAAATCGCCCCGCATAACTGAGGTAGTCATGGACGAGTTCTGTTTCTCCACGCCGCGCATCATCATGCACATATGTTTGGCTTCAATCACGACCGCGACACCGCGGGCTTCCGTGACTTCTTCAATAGCCTGGGCAATCTGCAGGGTCATGTTTTCCTGAATCTGCAGGCGGCGGGCGTACATATCAACAATGCGGGCAAACTTGGATAACCCAAGCACCTTACCTTTGGGCAGGTAGGCGACATGGGCCTTGCCAATAAAGGGCAGCATGTGGTGCTCGCACATGGAATAAAGCTCAATATCCCGGATAACAACCATTTCGTCGTTGTCGGACTCAAACACCGCACCGTTAACGATATCCCCCAGGCTCTGGTGATAGCCCTTGGTCAGAAAGTTCATGGCTTTGGCAGCTCGGTTCGGGGTGTCCCTCAGACCATCCCGCTGGGGGTCTTCTCCCAGTCCTTCCAGTATTGCTTTGTAGTGTTCGCTCAGGTCGTTATTCATGAGTCTAATGGTCCGTTTCAGCCTAATGACATACCGCCGTCCACAGGCAGTGTTATTCCGGTGATGTAGGGATTGTCAAGTACGTAAACCAGCGACTGCCAGATCACATCTTCACCCGGCTCAAGTCCCATGGGAGGGATATGCAGGGCATTCATGGCAGCCATCACTTCATCCTGCTCATTCTTGATGATCAGGTACGGCGCGATGGCGTTAACTTTTATCTTCGGCGCGTACATTCGGGCGAAGGAGCGGGTCAGGCTCTCCAGCCCCGCCTTGGTTGCGGCATAGGCGGCATGATGATCACTGCCTCGCAGGGCATTGTAATCGGTCATGTGAATGATGTCCGCAGTTTCACTGCAGTTTTTCAGTAAAGGATGCAGGCCTCGGTTGATCAGCCAGGGGGCCTCCATATGCACCCGGAACAGGGACTCCATAGGCTCGGTATCCAGGGCGGAATCACTGTCCGACAGCCAGCCGGAGGCGTTGTGGATAACGGCCCGCAGGCTAGAGGTGTGGGCGCGGACCTGTTCTATCAGATCCCGAGTCTGGCGAGTCTGGCTTAGATCGGCCTGCAGGGTCAGGGCACCGGCGGCCTGAAGCTGTTCTATACCGGGAGAGTGCTGGCGATAGGTGGCGATTACAGAATAGCCACGCTCCAGCAGACGGAGGGCATTGTATAGCCCCAGGCGGCGGGACGCCCCTGTTATCAGGACTGTGCCGTGGCTGTTCGTCATGGTGTCCCCTCCAGAAGATTTATAGTCAGACCCGTTCATGGACAGTTAATAATGAGGCGGAACTGTCTCGGGGGAGACATTGTGCAAAACGCCGGATTATTAGTCCAGATCAATGAATTAACCGACCTTCAATGTATGGCCTGTTTTGCCCTGAATTTATCTTCTACAGTCAGGCTTCCGGTCAGATTCTTGTCAGTACATGGTCATCATTGTGCCTATGAAAGCAGTCGAACACTTTATTGAAAGATTGATTTACGCCTCTCGCTGGCTGTTGGCCCCTTTATATCTGGGGTTGAGCCTGATTTTGATGGCTATTGTTTATGAGTTTTTTCAGACCACGTTTTCTGTCCTGCTCAATATTGACCTGATGGATGAGAAAACCCTGATTCTCACCATTCTCGGGATTGTTGATCTGGTGCTGGTCAGTGGGTTAACCCTGATGGTGATGTTGAGCGGGTATGAGAATTTTGTCTCCCGTATAGATATTGCCAGCGAAGCTCGTGAACTGAGCTGGCTGGGCAAAATGGACACCAACCTGCTCAAGGCCAAGCTTGCGTCCTCTATAGTGGCCATCTCTTCCATTCACCTGTTGAGAGTGTTTATGGATGTCCAGAAAACCCCCAACGATAAAATCATGTGGTACATGCTACTGCATATAGTCTTTGTTCTGTCGGCTATTGGCATGTCTGTTTCAGAGCGTATATCCCGTAAGAAGCCCGGATACGCTGAGTAAGTACAGTTCCCAGCGCCTTGTTCTGTAGGTATATTTCCCTTGTTTCCCGAGAGTCGGCTTTCGTTACAATGGCCGGCTGCTCAATGCTTTATAAAATCAGGTGCTGCATGTGTGAGAACCGGGATTGCTGATGTTACTTTATTCTCTCGACATATTGGGAACCGCTGTATTTGCGGCCTCTGGGGCCATGGTTGCGGCACGCAGGAATCTCGATGTTTTTGGGGCTCTGGTTCTGGCGTTTGTTACGGCTGTTGGTGGTGGCACTCTGAGGGATTTTATCCTGGGCAGTACACCTGTTTTCTGGGTGAAGGACACGACCTATCTGACGGCTATCTGCCTGGCCACAGTCCTGACCCTGGCTGGCCGGCAGTGGTGGCATAAAACCCGGTATATGATTCTTCTGGTCGATGCCCTCGGCCTTGGGGTGTTTACGGTGATTGGCGTGGAAAAAGCCCTGGCTTTTAATGTTGACCCCATGATTGCTGTGGTAATGGGGGTTCTGACTGGTGCTGGCGGCGGTATGATACGTGATGTACTGGCCGGGCGTGTTCCCATGGTACTGCGCCATGAAATCTATGCGACGGCATCTATTGCCGGGGGTGCCCTCTATTTTATACTGCAGAAGACGGGGATTTCCGACGGTGTGATTGCCTCCCTCTGCGCCACTGTTGTTTTCATTCTTCGACTGCTGGCTATTTACTGCAACTTATCCCTTCCAAGGCTGACCCAGCCAGAGGCTCGTAGATAAGCCGGGCATTTCTACAGCGACTGCTACACTTTTCGCCTTTCGACACACTGATGATTTGTACTTAATGCTGTGGATCAGTGAACCGGTATTTCGGTTTGGCTCAGGTTTATTTCTGGTCCGGTGGCTGAGAGACGTTGGGAGAAGTTTATGCTGTCGTTCCGTTGTCGTATTCCTGCGGGTTTTGTGGTTTTGGCAACCACTTCCCTGCTGACTTCCGGTGTTACCCAGGGGGCCGGCTTTGCCCTGAATGAAACTTCTGCTTCAGCGGCAGGGACGGCTTTTGCAGGGCGGGTGGCTGCAGGGCAGGATGCTTCAGCCCTGGCGGCCAATCCCGCAGCGTTATCTTCCCTGGATACACGGCAATGGACGTTGGGCGGTGCCTTGATTGCGCCGAAAGGGCACCTTTCTGATTACTCAGGAAGAGAGCCTGAAATTATTGTAGGTTTACCTCCTAAAGCGGGGATGATTGATGTGGTGGGAGACCGCGGAAGTCCGTTTGTCTCTCCGCAATTTGTGCCCGGCGCATATTATGTGATTCCCTTTAATGAACGCTGGCGTTTTGGTTTTGGAATGTATGCGCCTTTTGGTCTGGTTTCCGATTATGGCAAGGATTTTGTTGGCCGTTATCTGGCCAGGAAATCGAAAATCCTGAATATAAATATTCAGCCAACCCTGAGCTATCAGTTTACCGATAATCTGAGTGTGGGGATTGGGATGTTTGCTTCCTATGTGAAAGGAGAGCTGACCCAGGATAAAAATGAGATTGTTGCCTTGCCCGTTGTGGGAGGGGCTTTGGTGGAGGCATATGGTCGTTCGCAGGTAAAAGGACATGGCTGGAGTGCAGGGGTAAAGGTTGGGGCTCTGTGGCAGACAGAGCAGGCCAGCTTTGGTCTCTCTTATACCTCGCCGGTGGATTTCAAGGTGAAGGGGCAGGCCAGGATATACGATGTGGGGTTTGAGATTCCCGGGTCTTCAGGGATTAAGCCTACTGGTATACAGGGTAAGGCCGATGGCCACCTGAAGCTGAAATTGCCGCAGATGTTTGAAATCGGGGGCAGTTATAAGATAAACGAGCAGTTGGAGCTGGTGGCCGGTGCCTTATGGACAGGGTGGAGCAGTTTTAAAGAGATAAGGGTTATTGCTGATGAACCCTTTAATATAAAGGTTGGCCCTTTGGATCTCAAAATGGCAGGTAAAGGGCAGACGATTTCCTATGTTCCAGAAAAATGGAAGGATGTCTGGTCTGCGTCTGTCGGGGCAAGGTATAAGTTGAATGACAAATGGCTGATGCGCTTTGGCTACGCATTTGATAAGTCTCCTGTCAAAGATGAATACCGCACAGCCCGTATTCCTGATACAGACAGAAACTGGCTGGCCATGGGTGCCCGCTTCCTGCCATCAGAATCCTGGGTTGTTGATATGGCCTATGGCTACCTGCTGCCCAAAACCGAGAAGGTGGATGAGGTGAGTCACAATGCCGACGGTAGCAAGGGCAAGCTGGAGTACAAGGGTAAATACAGGATGAGTGCCCATATTTTTATGGCTTCTCTCTCGTATAAATACTGACAGGCAACATAAAAAATCCCGCAGCCTGAGGTTCAGCTTGCGGGATTGGTGCTTGCTTGGTTCTGAGTAAGGCCTGACAATACAAACGAGAAATCCCGTTTATTCTGCTTCATCCCGGGTAAATACCCATTCTTTGTTATTACTCAACTCAGCGTTGAACTGATAGCCTCCATAGTTGAACTTTTTCATCTTGGCCGGCTCAGTAATCTGCCTGTCGATAATATACCGGGTCATCAGCCCCCGGGCTTTCTTGGCGTAGAAGCTGATGATTTTGTACTGACCGTTTTTCAGATCTTTGAAAACCGGGGTAATAATATCTGCCTGTAATAACTTTGGCTTGATGCTCTTGAAGTACTCATTGGAGGCCAGATTCACCAGAATATTGCTGTCCTGCTTTTCCAGTTCCCGGTTCAGGGCATCGGTAATGATTCCTCCCCAGAAGGTGTACAGGTCTTTGCCCCGGGTATTAGCGAATTTGGTACCCATTTCCAGCCGGTAGGCCTGCATAAGATCCAGTGGTCGCAATAACCCATACAGGCCGCTTAGGATACGCAGATGCTGCTGGGCAAAATCCAGCTCTTTCTTATTCAGTGTTTCCGCGTTAAGGCCGGTATAAACATCCCCCTTGAAAGCCAGCACGGATTGCTTGGCATTCTCGGGGGTGAACGGTGTTGTCCAGGCTTCATAACGGGCTGCGTTAAGCCCGGAAAGCTTGTCACTGATGCCCATCAGTTTGCCGATATCAGCGGGGGACAGATCCCTTAACTGTTCAATCAATTCCTGGGAGTGATCCAGAAAATCCGGTTGGGTAAATACATCTGTTGTTGGCGGTGTGTTGTAATCAAGAGTCTTGGCAGGGGAGATAACTATCAGCACAGAAGGTTCCCGTTATTATCCGTTTGCGTCCATATTATTCCGCCTGCCTCTCTTTCTCCAGTCGCATATCCCTATTGGTACCATTAACTTTTCTCATCAACTAACCCGGATATTTCTTTTCAGCTTCGCAGGTGAGATACGGTATTGACCGTAAGCGTATCAACAAGAGCCGTAACGTTCGGCAATAGGATGCGGGCCGGAATAAAGCAGGGGTAAAAGCAGAAAGACCACCGGTGAAGGTGGTCTTTTCTGTATAAGCTGTTCCGTTTTGAAACAGCCTGCTCAGTTCAACACAACAATATCCTGCTTCACTTTGGCAAGAACCTTTTCTGAGGTATTGCCTTTCATCATGGCGGAAATGCCACGGCGGTTACGGCTGCCGATCACCACGATATCCGCGTCAATCCTGGTAGCGACTTCATGGATAACGTCTTCGGGCTCGCCCTGACGAATATGAACCTTGTCGTTCTCCAGATTGGTCTTGCGCAGCAGTTGCGCCCTGTCCGGGAAGTCCAGGGAGTCCCGGTAGGAGTTAACAATATGCATCTCAGCGCCATACCCTTTGGCGATCCAGTCAGTAATGGCGATAACCTTGTTGGTCAGTTCCTGGTACGTCTCTTTCTTGTTCTGGATGTTGACGGCACCGAGTATGGCGGTACGCTTGGGCTTTGAATTTTCACGGACAATCAGTACCGGGCAGTTGGCGTGACGCATAAGACCCCAGATAGCCCAGCCTTCATGGCTAAAGGCACTGCCGTCGCCGGTGTAATCGGACAGGCAGATCATGGCGCAGTTGTAATAGTCTGCGGCATACATGATGGATTCCTGCCACTGGTGTGCCCAGGAGATGGCTGAAGTGTACTTGATGCCGGCTTCTTTCAGTGGCTCCACCAGTTCCAGAAACCACTCATTATCGCGGTAGAGTTTCCAGTTCTCCGCATTAGTGTCGGTTGCGGATGAGTTGACACCGATGAAAATATTAATCTGCGGAATTTTTTCGGCAATCGTTGCGGTTTTGATGGCGCGATCCAGGGCGGGCTGCTTGTCCTGGGTGGGGTCAACGACAACCAGGACGTTCTCCAGGGGCTGATAAGCTTGCTCCAGATCCAACTGGTCGGTCATGGTGTAATCCTCTTGTTATTGGCTTTATCCGAATTATTGAGAGCCATGATACGGGAATACCTCTGAGACTCAAAGATATATTTTGGAACGCCTGTGTTCCGTTTTTTGTTTTTTCTGGTATGCGGTGAAGCTGGGAAACGGATCGGCTTCAGAGCCCTGCCGCCGATCCTGTATCAAGGGGAAAGGATCTACAGATTAGCCTCTGCGAAAGCCGCCAAAGCCGAGCGCGGCACACCTTCAAGCTGGATCATACCGCCATAGTTGAAATTACGGAACCTCTGGGTCAGGTAAGTAAGCCCGGAGCTGGCCGGGTTGAGATAAGGGGTATCAATCTGGGCCAGGTTGCCCAGGCAGATCACCTTGCTGCCGTAGCCGGCACGGGTGATGATGGTTTTCATCTGGTGCGGTGTCAGGTTCTGGCACTCGTCAATAATAATCAGACTGTGCTGAAAGCTGCGGCCACGGATATAGTTCAGGGATTTGAAGTGAATGGGAACCCGGTCGAGGATGTAATCCACACTGCTGCGGGTGCTTTCATCATCGCTGTGCAAAGCTTCCAGATTGTCGGTGATGGCCCCCAGCCAGGGTTCCATTTTCTCAGCTTCGGTACCGGGCAGGTAACCAATATCTTCATCCAGCCCTTTGGTGCTGCGGGTGGCGATAATGCGTCGGTACTGCTGCTCTGCCACGGTCATTTCTATGGCTGCGGCCAGAGCAAGAATGGTTTTACCGGAGCCGGCCGGGCCATTCAGGTTGACCAGCTGTATGTCCGGGTCCAGCAGCAGGTGCAGGGCCAGGGCCTGGTAGATATCCAGCGGTTGAAGTCCCCAGGCTTTCCGGCCAAGGAGTTTTTCCCTGTCCATATGCTCAAGGGTGATATTACCGTCTTTGAATTCCGTAACCTGTCCGACAAACTCCTGTTGATCAACAATAAACTCATTAATACCCGGAGGGCTGATATCTTCCGGCAGCGGAAGGGTATGGAGAGTACGGCCATTGTGCTGGGTGGTTTTTACATCAGTGACTCTGTCCCAGAGACTGCCTTTCAGTTCCTGGAACCCTCGGGGCAGAAGGCTGACATCGGATATCTGCTGATCATTGTGATAGTCCTCCGCCATAATCCCGCAGCCCCTGGCCTTAAGGCGCATATTGATGTCTTTGGTGACCAGTACAAAGGTCTCGTCGGGGTTTTCCTGTTTAAGGTGACAGATGTCGTTGATTATGCGGTTGTCGTTGAGGTCGGTGGGAAGCATGGTGACATTGGCGGGAGGGGAGTGCATTTTTATGGAGAGGCTGCCGTTGGGCGGGCTCTTTTCTCCCCGGATGATCGGTACCCCCTGCTCAATTTCTTCCGGTGAGGCTGAGCCGACGATGCGGTCTATCAGGCGTATAGCCTGACGACAGTCTGCGGCTATTGTCTGTTTGCCGTTTTTAAGTTTGTCCAGTTCCTCCAAAACTGTGATGGGTATGACGACTTGGTGTTCTTCGAAGTTTAACAGTGAGTTAGGATCGTGGATGAGGACATTGCTGTCCAGTATATACGTGGTGCCAAGGGTCGACTGAATCGGTTTCAGCGTCACTGCATCATGCATCTAGCTGCTCCTTGTTCCCTAACGTTTCCGGCACCCGGCAGTGCCGGTTGGGGGCTACGTTCTGGTCTTGTCAGGACCACCAGCGCTGTCATACGTCTTATCGCTTTTTAATCTTAGCTTTTCGACAGGCCTGTTTTGATTATGCGTCGAGAAAAATGAACAAGGCAAGCACGGTGTGAGTGAAAACAGGTTTTTTTTATTATCTGTTGAATGGGTGTTGCGGTGGTGGAATTATGTACATATATTTAAGAGATAACGCCTGTAATATTTCTTCTTTTCAAAACCTCTTTTCTGTCTCCTTCTTTGGCTGTTGCAGCCGAACATTTCTCTTTTGACAAACGCCCTGCTGTAAAAAACTGCACTGGTCTTTTATATCCTACAGAACCATAACCGCCAGCCAGCCAAACAGCACCAGGGGAATATTAAAGTGCAGGAAGGTCGGAAATACGGAATCACGGATATGGTCGTGCTGGCCGTCAATATTCAGGCCGGCAGTGGGGCCAATGGTTGAGTCGGAAGCCGGGGAGCCCGCATCGCCCAGGGCACCGGCGGTTCCTACCAGGGCAGCAATAGCCAGAGGAGACAGTCCCATTTCCATACCCAGGGGCACATACAGAGCGGCGATAATGGGAACTGTGGAGAAGGAGGAACCAATCCCCAGGGTAATTAGCAGGCCGACGACCAGCATCATCAGTACAGCCAGGGCTTTCTGGTTGGCGAACTGTTCACTGATGGAGGATACCAGGCTGTTAATATCACCGGTCGCCCGCATCACTTCAGCAAAACCTGCAGCTGAGATCATGATAAAGCCGCAGTAGGCCATCATTTTCATACCCTGGATGAATACATCGTCCGCTTCCCGCCAGTGGATAACATTAGTCACCACCATAACCATGCAACCCACCAGAGCACCGAGGCTCATGGATTCACTCCATAGCTGGGCGGCCAGGGCCGAGGCAGTGGCAATGGCGATGGCTGCAAGTTTGGTGACGGGGATATTAGAAGTGTCTACGGATACGACTTTGGTGTTTTCCTGCTGATAGGCACGTGAATTGCGGTAACTCCAGAAGATCGCAACCAGCAGGCCCAGAAACATACCGGCTACGGGAATCATCATGGCCTGGGGCATCAGACTGTTGCTTATCTCAAGGCCATTGGTACGCAGGTTTCCAGCCAGAATCTCGATCATATAAATATTGCCGAAACCCACGGGCAGCAGCATATAGGTCGCTGTCAGGCCAAAGGTCAGGCAGCAGGCGATCAGGCGACGATCAATCTGCAGGTGGTTGAACACACCCAGCAGAGGAGGAATCAGGATCGGGATAAAAGCGATGTGAATCGGCACAAGGTTCTGGGAAGCCACGGCCATAAGAATGATACAGAGCAGCAGAGCCAGGCGGCGGCCCCGGACACCGTTCCGTATACTGTTGATTATCTTCCCTGCCAGGTACTCCGGCACACCGGAGCGGGCAACCGCCATGGCAAAAGCGCCCAGCAGGGCATAACTCATGGCAATATTGACCCCGTTGGTGAGTCCGGTTCCGAAGCTGGACAGGGTGGCGGCAATATCCATCCCCTCAAACAGGCCGCCGATCAAAGCGCCAAGGAAGAGAGCGAGCACAACATTCATTCGGGCCATACTTAAGGCCAGCATGGCAAGTACGGCGATAACAACTGCATTCATGGTTATGAAACCTGATTTTTGATTTTGGTATTAATATCCGATCCCGTCGAGCAGGCGATGTTGTTTTGAGTTGGCGCACTTTCGCCGCATCAGCAAACGCTGCACCAGTAAATACTATGGCTCAGTTCAGGGGTTTCGGTTTGTGTTTCAGGGATATTCAGGCATCAGGGCGCTTCAGTGAAGATGGTGCAGGCAGATGGTCGGCTTGTTGGAAGAGAGGGTTTGTGTCGGGAGAGAGGGTGAAGGTGGCAGAATTGCCACCTTGCACATTGCGGGAAGAATGCAGTGAAGCTATCAGTCTATCCAGCCGCCCATTTCCTTCCAGTTATTCACAATATTGCAGAATAGTTCCGCAGTTTTATCTGTGTCGTAGCGGGCGGAATGGGCCTCTTCCTTGTCAAAAAGGATACCTGCCACATCACAGGCCCGGGCCAGAACAGTCTGGCCATAAGCGAGCCCGGCAAGGCTGGCGGTATCAAAACTGGAAAAAGGATGGAACGGGTTGCGCTTAATTCCGCAGCGTTCCACTGCGGCATTCAGAAACCCGAGATCAAAAGACGCATTATGACCCACCAGAATAGCCCTGGTGCAGTTGTAACGTTTCAGGGCCTTGCGCACCACCTTAAATATATTTCCCAGCACAACATCTTCTTTTGAGGAGATTCTCAGGGGGTGGAAAGGATCGATACCGATAAACTCAATGGCAGATTTTTCGATATTGGCTCCTTCAAAAGGGGTCACATGGCTGGATTCCCTGGCTTCAGGAAATACAAAACCCTGCTCATCCATGCCGATGGTCACTGCGGCGATTTCCAGCAGCGCGTCGGTCTTGGCATTGAAGCCTCCGGTTTCCACATCGATAACAACCGGCAGATAGCCCCGGAAGCGGTCAGACATCAGGGCTTTAGGGTCAGAATGGCTCACAACTTTGCCTTATTCGGAATTGGGGTTTTATGAAGCGATTGCATTTCACGGATTGCATTTCACAGATTGCATTTCACGGATTGTATTACACGATCGTCCATTGTAATTGTTCTCCGGCCTTAAGGGGAACGACCTGGGCGTTACCAAAGGGCAGGGATTCCGGAACCTGATGCGGTTTCCGCTCCAGGGTGATGGTGTCCGTGTTACGGGGCAGGCCGTAAAAGTCCGCGCCAAAGTGGCTGGCAAAACCTTCCAGCTTATCCAGGGCATTCTCGTTATCAAAAACTTCCGCATACAGTTCCAGGGCTCCAAAGGCAGAGTAACAACCAGCGCAGCCACAGCTAGTCTCTTTGGTTTCCCTGGTGTGGGGTGCGGAATCTGTGCCCAGGAAAAATTTGCTGTTGCCGCTGGTGGCCACTTTCACCAGGGCATCCTGGTGGATATTGCGCTTAAGAATCGGCAGGCAGAAATAATGGGGACGAATACCGCCGACCAGCATATGGTTGCGGTTATACATCAGGTGTTGAGGGGTGATGGTAGCCGCGACATTGCTGCCAGCGCTCTCCACAAACTGTACCGCATCGGTGGTGGTGATATGCTCCAGCACCAGCTTCAGTTCCGGATAGCGCTCGGTCAGGCCGACCAGGTGCCGATCAATAAAGACCTTTTCCCGGTCAAAGATATCAATATCCGCGTCGGTCACTTCTCCGTGCACCAATAAGGGAAGGCCCGCGTCGATCATCGCTTCCAATGCCGGATAGATATGCTCCAGGCTGGTAACGCCAGAATCGGAGTTGGTGGTGGCACCGGCGGGGTACAGTTTCAGAGCGTAAACATCATCACCGGCTTTGGCCTCACGAACAATCTCAGCCGTGGTGTTATCGGTCAGGTACAGGGTCATCAGCGGGTCAAAACCGCTGCCAGCAGGGGCGTGGGCCAGAATACGCTGCTTGTACTCAGCAGCCTGTGCGGCAGTAATCACCGGCGGTTTCAGATTGGGCATAACAATAGCCCGGGCAAAGGTATTGGCCGTGGCCGGGACAGTGGTGGCCAGAGCCGCACCATCTCGCAGGTGCAGGTGAAAATCATCGGGGCGGGTGAGAGTGAGCTGCACGAGGGCTAATCCTTGAATATTTGTTGCCGGCAAATTTTACAGCAAGAGGTTACTCAGGTCATGGATTGTAACTTGTACGATCGTACTGGTTAGGTTGCGTTTTTGGTAGCTATTTGTGAGCAATCTCTCAGATATGTATTCCCGGTTGGTGTTTCGGTATCAACATTGATAGAAGGGCGGCAGTTACTGACAAAAATGTCACTCAATGACTTGTCGGAATCCGAATAAAAACACCAAGGTCTGCCAGTTTATGGATCAGCGTTTAAAAAGTTTGTCGTCCAAACTGTGTTATGAGGGTGCCTGTGGCGGCGAGCTGAAGAACAATAAAAGTTCAGTTATGGAGGGTTTCAGTGGACTGAGTGGCGGCTGGTTGTCTACAGTCGTACAGCCGTTTTCTTTCTCTCATACGCTGATCTATAAAGCTGTTGTCGTTTGTATTTCGGGTTTTATCGGTAATACAGCCCTGGCAAATCCTGATCACAGCACAGCTTCCGTTGTAAACGGCACGGCTACATTCTCTCACTCCGGAAATACGCTTACAGTCAATGCCGGTAATAATGCCATTATCAACTGGCAGGGCTTCTCTATAAGTGCAGGAGAAACCACCCGGTTTGTTCAACCTTCTGCCAGCTCGGCTGTATTGAACCGAGTGACGGGTGCCAATCCCAGTAACATCAATGGCTCCCTGCTGGCCAATGGTCAGGTTTTTCTGATCAACCCCAATGGTATTGTGGTTGGTAAGACCGGGGTTATTGATACCCAGAGCTTTATTGCTTCCACTCTGGATATTACTGATGACGAATTCAAGGCCGGTGCCAATAATCTCAGGTTTTCCGGTAACAGTCAGGCCAAAGTCGTCAATATGGGGCGTATTGATTCCAGGAATGGTGGCGATGTTTTTCTGATTGCTAATCAGGTTGAAAATAAGGGAATCATTAATGCGACCGGCGGAACGGTTGGTTTGGCCGCAGGTAAAGAAATTCTTCTGACTCGTTCCGCAGACCAACGCATCGCGGTACTCGCTGGCAAGAATAACGATACCAGTGTTACCAACAGCGGTACCATTAATGCTCTACAGGCGGAGCTGAAAGCCCATGGCAACAACCCTATGGCTCTGGCTGTCAATCACAGCGGTGTGATTAATGCCACCGGTGTTCAGAACAAAAATGGCCGGGTTATTCTTGCGGCCATGTCGGGCAAGGTGACTGTCTCTAAAGAGATTAATGCTTCTGAAGGTGTTGTTGATATTGTTGGGCAAAGAGTTGAACTCACTGACGATGCCAGAGTGGATGTGAGTGGCAAGACTGGCGGCACCGTCAATATTGCCCAAATCAATGAGCGCCCTCGCCCAACCCATAATTCCCTGGAAGATCCGGTTGAAGATCTGAATATACATGCCGGGGCCGTTGTTGATGCCACTGGTAAAGGTGCAGACGCTCAGGGTGGCAGGATTATCTTTGTAGCCGAAGGGCGTAATCGTATGAAGGGAACCCTGAAGGCGCAGGGTTCTTCAGCTGAGAAGGCTGGCAATATTCGCCTGACAGGCCTGGAAGCCCTGCATATGGAGGGTAATGCAACAACCGGAGGAGGAACGGTTACCCTGGCGTCTAATCGGGTTGAAGTTGGAATGACAAATCAACCAGCGGATAAAGATTATGAGAATATTTTCTACCGGCAGACAATCAGCCCAGAGAAATTAAGAGAACTGCTGAATGACGGCAAGGTCACTCTGGAGTCTCCCAAGAGGAGTGGTAAACATATCAGAATCAATCAGGACGTTGTATACAACAGCCCTTATGATCTGAATCTTGTTTCCGGCGGGAGTATTTATGCCAGAGCGTCATTATTGAACCAGCACGCGACTAAAGGGGATATTAACCTGGTCGCGGGCTGGAAGTTTACCAGACCTTTGAATATTGCAGAACTTGAAGGAAGCAAGCCGGGAGCCGCAAGCCTCTATAGTGGTGAAATCAATATTGGTAATACGTCCACTGTGCCATCCCACCTGATGTATTCGGCAGCAGTGGGAGCCCGTGGAGGAACAACGCGGGCTTTTGCTCGTAATGTGGGTATTTTGGGAAGTCCGTTTGGGCTTTACGGGCAGTTGGGGTATCGACCAGAAGATAACTCTGATAATCAGCCCATTACCGGTGATATAAAGGTTTATGCTTCCGGGGCACTGGGTGTGTTTGGTGGTGCCACTGGAGGTTATGCCCAGATTGGCCATGGTGGCAAGGATAGACAGGCCATTGTCAGTGGCGCTGATATTGAAATTCATGTTGGCAATCTTGGTTTAGCGAGTACAACTGTAAGAGCCGGGAGTGGAGAAAGTGCCTACGCCCAGATTGGCCATGGTGGTACTCAGAGCAACCCTGGTGGTGGCCGGCCCGCTATTCAGGCCAGTGGTAACATCAGCATTGATAGTGAAAATGTCTATATCGAGGGCAAGAAAGCTTACGCTCAGATTGGCCATGGGGGGAAAAACGCCAGGGGCAGTGTCAGTGGTGATATCTCAATTAATCAGGCCTCTGAAGATTCTTTATTTGAAATTATCGGTGGCAGTTTTTACGACACTTATGCCCAGTTAGGTCATGGCTCAGCTATTTTGGGGCAGCGCGGCACTTCGCAGAAGTTTGATGGGAGCATTCAGGGTAATATTACTCTGAATAATATGGGCAGGTTAAGAACGAAGAGTACCCACTATACCCATGGTGATGAGAATCTGACTTCCTATGGTTTGATTGGCCACGGCAACAGATCTGGAACAGGTATCAGTAATGCGGATGTTTCATTAACCACAGCCTCCTGGAAAGACAGTGCAAACGGTGTGAAAGAAAGCCGTTTTGATGCGGATATAAATAGCATCCTCTCTCACACCTTGAGACACAGCAATGTCACGGTTAACCTGACTGACTCTGATCTGGTTTTTACAAATGCGCTGGAATACAACAGTGCGAATACCCTTACTCTCCATGCCAGAGCCTCAGGTAAAGACGGAGGCCCCACAGGTAATATTATTCTGAGTGCCGGGAGTGGAATTAATAACCAGGGTAATGGCAGTATCGTCCTTGCTGCGGATGACAGTTTCCACAATCGCAGCAATTCCCTTACGCCATTGCAGAGTGGTGGTCGCTGGCTGGTTTATTCCCGCCGCCCGGATGAGAACGATAATGATATTGAGATAACCAACCGTGACTTTATCCGTTATGGTCTGGATTTCTCACCTGCCACCCCTGTTCCCAATGGGCTGCCTTCCGGAAGTGGATTGATTTATGAAGTCAGCCCCAATGTAGAAGTCACTGTTGCTGATCAGACGATTACTTACGGTCAGGATATCAGTCAGTCAGGGGCAACTATTACCCTGACTCTGGATGGAGCCGATATCAGTGCCGATGCTGATAAATTTGGTTTCCAGCTGGGCAGTATCACCGGTTTGCAGATCGAAGCGAACGGGGTAACGCATTCTACCTCCGGTAATATCAATGCCGGTGTCTACAACAGTTCGCTCTCAGCTGCGGATTCCCTGAGCAATATTCATGGGGCTGCGATTGTTAGCAATAACGGCAAATTAACCGTTAACAAGAGAGATTTGAATATTACTCTTGGTGCGGAAGATAAGGTTTATGACCGCACGACAAGCGTTAACTTTACCAAGGGCGATGACCGCATTAACGGTGATGTGATTACTGTCAATGTGACCGGGCAGTTTGATACTAAAAATGCCGGGCAAAACAAGACCGTTAATGTTAACCCCGTAAGCGTGACCGGCGCAGACGTTGGTAACTACAACCTTGATCTCAGTGCTGTACCCACAACACTTCAGGCATCAATTGCCAAGAAAGAAATCAGCCTGAATGTAGCGTCCAAAACCTATGATGGAAAGACAACTGCCAGTTACAGTGTCGCTGATGGCGGCATTATTGCCGGAGACCAGACACAGGTATCCGGAGCGGTTGTCTTCGCCGATAAAAATGCCGGAACAAACAAGGTTGTTAATACCAGCCAGGTGAAACTGGAAGGCGATGATGCGGCAAACTACAGCCTTGCTGCAGACACCCGGGGAACCATTAACCGCCGGGAGGTGCAAGTCGGTGCCCAGGTGACTGATCGGGAGTATGACGGTACGACCAATGCCAATGTGACAGTCTCCAGCCGAAATACTGTCTCAGGTGATAATCTGACAGTGTCGTCTTCAGGTGCTCGCTACAGCTCAAAAAATGCCAGTAGAAATAATATCTCCATAATTGTAAATGGCCTCAGTCTCAGTGGAGATGACGCCGGCAATTATTATCTCACGCAAAACGTTGCCTACACCTCGGGTCGTATAAACCAGCGGACTATCACCCTGTCTGGTATCAGTGCCGAGGACAAGACCTATGACGGCACAACCGCCGCGCAGGTCGATTTTGTTGAAGGCAATATTATTGGCAGCGACACAGTGACAGTGTCCGGAACCGGCAATTTCGTTGATAAGAATGCCGGAACCAATAAGACTGTAAACCTGAATGGATTGTCTCTTTCGGGAGCTGATGCTGGAAATTACCGTTTGGCTGGTAACAGTGGTACGACCACTGCAACTATTCATAGACGTAATGTAACCGCAAGTGCTCAGGATAAAGTTTATGACGGTACCACCAGTGCCAGCCTGACTCTGACCGGTGGTGTTATTGACGGCGATACCATTGCGCTGAATGGAAACGCAACCTTTGCGGATAAGAATGTCGGTACCAATAAGGCAGTTAATACCAATGCTGTCACTCTGACCGGTGCTGATGCCGCCAACTATCAGCTGGTTAGCGGCTCAGCCAACGGTACCATTACAAAGCGTACCCTGGTGGTAACAGCCAATGGAGGTAACAAGGTTTATGACGGCAATACAAATGCTGCTGTGACCTTTGGTGATGACCGGATAACCGGTGACAACCTCACTATTGCCGGTACCAGTCAGTTCAGCGACAAGAATGCCGGTCTCGGAAAGACCGTCACCAGCTCTGCTCTGCAACTTAATGGTGCTGATGCCGGAAACTACCGCCTCCAACATGCTTCTGTTAACAGCACAGCCGATATCAGCAAGCGGCAGGTGCAGTTCACTGGCGTAACCGCCGAAGATAAAGTCTATGACGGCACCACAACGGCCAAGGTCGACTTTGTTGAAGGGAATGTTGTTGCCGGTGATGACATTACTATTGGAGGCAACGGTACATTCTCTGATAAGAATGCGGGAGTTAATAAAACCGTTACCCTGAGTGGACTGACGCTGTCTGGTCAGGATGCGGCGAATTATGAATTGCAAGGCAGTAGCACAACGACGACGGCTACGATTACCAGAAGAGCAGTTACTGCCCGTGCCCAGGATAAGGTCTATGACGGTACTACCAATGCCAGCCTGACTCTGACCGGTGGTGTTATTGGCGGTGATACCGTTGCGCTGAATGGAAACGCAACCTTTGCGGATAAGAATGCCGGTACCAATAAGGCAGTTAATACCAATGCTGTCACTCTGACCGGTGCTGATGCCGCCAACTATCAGCTGGTCAGTGATTCAGCCAAAGGCACAATCACGCAGCGTACCCTGGTGGTTTCTTCTTCTGGTGGAAATAAAGTCTACGACGGCAATTCCAATGCTTCTGTTACCTTTGGTGATGACCGTATTACTGGGGACAGCCTGACTATCGCTGGCTCCAGTCGTTTTACGGATAAAAATGCTGGAACAGGTAAAACCATAACAACCTCCAGTATTCAGTTGAATGGTGCTGATGCCAGTAATTACCGAGTTGAAACCGCGTCTGTGGAAACAACCGCTGATATCACTAAACGGACGCTGAATATCACCGATTTCCAGACTGATCATAAAGTTTATGACGGCACTCGCAATGCCACAGTGAAGTTCACCGACGATCGCCTGACCAATGACCAGCTGACAATTACTGGCAACAGTCAGTTTGATGATAAGAATGCTGGAACAGCTAAAACCGTTACTATCTCTGGCTTAAGGCTGGAAGGCACTGATGCCGGTAACTATCAGCTGGCCGCGCCTTCTCGCACTACGGATACCGCAGATATAACCCAGAGAACCCTGGTGATTCGTGCCAACGATGCCCGGAAAATCTTTGATGGCTCCATTTATAGCGGTGGCAATGGCATCCGTTCTATTGGCTTTGCCCCCGGCGATGATGCCTCTTTGATTGAAGGCGATCTGGTTTACGGCGGTACTGCGCAGGGAGCCTCAAGCGTTGGCCAGTACACCATTCTGCCCAGTGGCCTCAGAATTAACAGCCCCAACTATGTGGTGCGCTTTGAGGCCGGGGAGCTTAACGTCAATCCGGCCAATGTTGCGGCATTGCCCCTTTCAAATGACCAGCGGCGGGAACCCAAGTTCTCTGAACCTGAAAAGGCCCGTCTGACTGGTGAACATATCATTAATGCGACAACTGATTTTGGGGGCGCTGAGAATTATTTGTCTGCGACTGAGCAGCATGTAAACAGCGATATACAGGAGTTGTGGACAGAGACTCCTGCACTTCAAAGCGAACAGAATCAAGCCGAACAAGACGATAAGAAGAGAATTCTCAGTGCCATCTAAGAAAGTGATACTGCCGCTGGCCATTGCTGTTATAGACATTGCTGTTATGGCCAGCGCGGCACAGGCTTCTGACAAACAGTTTGAGCCGAACCTTCCCAAACCAAGTGGAGAGGCGGTGATTGATAACCCCTTTGAGGACAGCAAGAAACAACCTGCTGGCACCGGGGATAAAACCGTTTTGCTGGAAGATCTCAAGGGTCTGGTATTTGTCACCGGCCCTGACGAAGTGAATCCAAACGGACGCCCTGGGGTGTACGGCGTATCTACCGAAGGTCTGGTGACTACAGCAGATAATGGTTTCAGCGCCTACCTGATTCCGTTTATGAACAAACCGCTGACCCTTGGTCGCTTGCAGGAGATCCGTGGGATCGTTGAGCGCTGGTATCAGGATCAGGATCGCCCGGTGGTTCAGGTGCTGGCACCTGCCAACCAGGATATCACCGATGGTGTGGTGCAGATGGTGGTGGTTATCGGCAAAAGGGCAAAGGTTACCGTTGAAGGTGGCGAGTTCTTTGACCATGATCGTATGGTTGCCCAGATCAGCACCAAGCCCGGTGACGAGCTGCAGACCAGGAAGCTTGAGGATGATCTGCGCTGGCTGAACCGCAACCCTTTCCGGGATGTGAGTGCACTGCTTAGCAAAGGTGAGAACTTCTCTGAGACTGATATTATCCTGCGGGTGAAAGACCGGCGTCCGGTACGCTTCTTTACCGGTGCGGAAAACAGCGGTACACCCCAGACAGACCGCAAGCGCTGGCTGGCAGGTTTTAACCTCGGTAATTTGTGGGGGCTGGAACACCAGTTTAACTACCAGTACACCTCCGCCTTTGACCGGCGTTATCTTCAGGCCCACTCTGCCAGTTATATTGCGCCCTTGCCCTGGCGTCATATCCTGATGTTAAGCGGTGCGATCACTCGTTCAAAGCCACCCAGTAATGGCCATTTCAAGCAGAGTGGTAAAAACTGGCGGGCTGGTGTGGCTTATGAAATACCGTTACCTGATTATGGAAAGCTGGATCACAGCCTGACCCTGGGCTACGACTTCAAACGAGGTAATAACAACCTGACGTTTGGTGGTGACAGGGTGTTTGACCATGATACGGACATCTCCCAGTTTAACCTCGGTTATCAGGCCAGTTATCCAGATAGTTTTGGTGGAACTACCCTGAACTGGAACCTGTATGCCAGCCCGGGTGGAATGAGTTCATATAATAGCGACAAATATTATGAGCAGGTGCGTCGAGGCGCGAAAGCGAAGTATGCGTATACCAACCTGAAGCTGCTGCGAGTGACCCGCTTACCGGAAGAACTTTCCTGGCATGTCAGCCTCGATCTACAGCTGGCCAACGGTAACCTGCTTCCCAGTGAACAGATGTCCGCCGGCGGTTATCGTACGGTCCGGGGGTATAATGAGTTCCTGGTGACAGCTGACCAGGGCCTGATACTGCGTAATGAGATACGTTCTCCGGTTTTCTCACCCCTGGACATTAACGACAGCCTGCAACTCCTGGCGTTCTTGGATTATGCGACACTAGGCAATAAAGACCGGCTTAAGGGAGAGCGAGCCAGAAGCCTGGCATCCGTCGGCTTTGGCCTGCGCTACTCTATAGACCGTTATCTGAGCCTGCGGGCGGATTATGGCTGGCAACTCCGCGAACCCCGCCCGGGTAAAAGAAAAGGCAGCCTGCCCCATCTTGGTCTGGTACTCAGTTACTGAGTTTGTCCAGGGTTCCCTTGATAGAGCACTCCCGATAGAGTATCCCTGATGTTGAGATACGCATCGGGGGAATGATGTTTTTCTAATGGGCTTTTTATGGCAGCCATGTTGTTTTACCGAAATCTGGAAGTTTTAAACAGCGAGAAGCATAAGGCATTGCATTATGCCGATTCTGCTGATGTCAGTTTCGCTGCGGACGCCAAAACTGTTCCTCTCACAGGTATAGAGTTTTTTGAAGCCAGCCGTAGTTTTCCGGTGCTGTTTCGAAGGGATAAAAAAGGTCGTGTTCACCCAGTGGCGCTGCTTTCCCTGGGGGAAAGTCATTGTGTAAATAGCGATGGCCAGTGGAACGCCGGTTATATTCCTGCTTTTATTCGGCGTTATCCTTTTGCCCTGACTACAAAAGGGGATATCTGCTTTGACAGTGACGCCCCCCATTTCAGCTTTGGAGAACCGGGGAAAACAGATAACAGAGAAGCTAAACCACTGTTTACCGATGATGGTGAGGGTTATACCCGGACACTGGATAATATCTCTGATTTTCTGGGTCGATATGAACAGCATACCCGGGCAACAGCAGAATTTTGCCACTCTTGTGAAGAGCTTGATTTACTGCAGCCTACCAATATCGAATTCTGTGATGCCAACCAGAAGGTGACCCATCTAAAGGGAATGTTTACTCTCAATGAACCGGCTCTCAATAAACTTGATGATAAGACAGTTACTCTCTGGTTTCGCAAAGGCTGGCTGGCCTGGAGTTATGCCCATCTGCATTCGTTAAAAATGTTGCAGATGCTGGTGCAGTAAAAATACCGGACTGTTTATAGCCCGGTTTTTCACGGCAGGCTGGCGTTAAGTCCGACAGGCTCCTAGGCGGCTTTATCTTTCCCTGAAGGTTTCCTGGCGGGCTTCCTGACGGGCTTCCTGGTGGGTTTGGCACGGTGAATGTTTTCTAGCTTCCGCTGTTTCTCGTAAAGGAACGTCAGCACTTCTGAACGCAGCCTGTTGTATTCCACATCATCGGCCAGGGCCAGGCGGTTACGGGGCCGTTCCAGTTTTACATCCAGAATTTCACCCACTGTTGCTGCCGGGCCATTGGTCATCATTACGATACGGTCGGAGAGCAGCACCGCTTCATCGACATCGTGGGTAATCATAATCACGGTGTTGTTCAGTTCGTTCTGGATTTCCATCAGAGAATCCTGCATATGGGCGCGTGTGAGGGCATCCAGGGCACCGAAGGGTTCATCCATCAGCAGAACATCCGGCTGCATGGCCAGGGCACGGGCGATACCCACCCGCTGTTTCATACCGCCGGAAATTTCGTCGGGGCGTTTGTGCATGGCGTGATCCATATGCACCAGTTCCAGGTTATGCTCAATCCAGTCTTGGGTTTCCCGTTTGGTTTTTGATTTGCCAAAAACCTGCTTTACCGCCAGCTCGACATTCTCATAGGCAGACAGCCAGGGCAGCAGGGAGTGATTCTGGAAGACTACGGCCCGTTCGGGGCCGGGCTCAGTCACTTCCTTACCGTTCAGCACTACACCGCCACGAGTGGCCTGATGCAGGCCAGCGACAATATTCAGAACTGTGGATTTACCGCAGCCGGAATGGCCGATCAGCGAGATAAATTCCCCTTCGGCGATTTTCAGGCTGACATCTTTCAGCGCAGTAAAAGGGCCGTTGGGTGTGGGAAATTCCATATCCACATGATCAATATCAAGAATAATGCTCATGATTGTCTCCTCTTAACGCTTTCTTTTAACGTACGGCGCTTGATTTATCCCAGGATACAAACTTCTGCACCTGCAGCATGCCCCGGTCCAGCAGAAAGCCGATAAAACCGATCACCAGTACGGTTGCCATAATCCGGCTCAGGGAGACAGAACTGCCATTCTGGAACTCATCCCAGACAAACTTTCCAAGGCCGGGGTTCTGGGCCAGCATCTCGGCGGCGATCAGCACCATCCAGGCAATACCCAGTGACAGTCGCATACCGGTGAAGATCATTGGAATGGACGCTGGCAGAACAATTTTCCTTACATGGTTCAGGGCAGAGAGGCGCAGAACCTTGCTGACATTCACCAGGTCTTTATCAATACCGGCAACGCCCACAGAGGTGTTAATCAGCATGGGCCACAGGCAACACAGGGTGACTGTGATCAGGGAGTTAATAAACGACTTGGCAAACATTGGGTCATCACTGGTGTATACCGCACTTACGACCATGGTTACCAATGGCAGCCAGGCCAGGGGGGAAACCGGTTTAAAGGTCTGGATAATGGGATTGATCGCGGTATTTAAGGTCTTGTTCAGGCCAATAGCGATACCCAGGGGAATAGCTACCAGTGCCGCCAGCAGAAAGCCACTGGCTACGGTTTTCAGACTGGTAAGAATCTGGTCGATAAAGGTCTCTTTACCGGTGTATTTGCGAATCTTGGGCTGGTAGTCAGGGTCTACAGCGACCCGCTTGGCATTACGTTCTTCCTGACGCTTATAGAAGGCATCTGCCTTCTCTCGTTCAGCCACATGCTCGCTATACAAAGCACTGAACTGGGTTGCTACCGCTCCGGGGCCGGGGAAGGCTCCCAGGGAAGTTTCAATGTTTCTGGCCGACACGGACCAGATCAGCAGAAACACCAGGATACCCACAAGGGATACCACGGCAGTTTTCAGCCATTCCCCTGAATGGCTGAACCAGGCGGTCAGAGCATCAATAGCTGATGGGTTACTGTCTGAACTGATATCGGTTGTGGATGATGTGCTCATGGTTTTCTCTTTTTGTTCAAACTTCAGAGTTACCGGTCCGGGGTGGAGAGTCTGATTTTATCCGCGCAGATGGGCAGTCCCTGCCTGCTGCGCTACCGGGCCATCCATGGCCCTTGAAAAATCAAACTCTCCACCCCAAACCTTATTGGCTGTGGAGAACAGTTCCTTACAGAACATCACCCTTTTTCAAACCAATAGAGAAGCTGTTGATATACGCATTCGGCTGTTTACCGTCATAAACGATATTGTCGATAAAATGCTTCTGGGGATTACGGAAGCCATCTTCAGTGGCGAAGTCCGGGAACTCTTCCGTTTTTGCCAAGCCTTCAGCAATCAGGGATTTGGCGGCTTTCTCGTAGATATCAGGGCGATAAACCTTCTTGGCAGTCTCGAAGTACCAGGTATCAGGCTTGTCTTCAGCAACCTGGCCCCAGCGGCGCATCTGGGTCATATACCAGACGGCGTCAGAATAATAGGGGTAGGTGGCGTTGTAGCGGAAAAATACGTTGAAGTCCGGCACCGGGCGCTTGTCGCCTTTCTCGTACTCAAAGGTACCGGTCATACTGTTGGCGATCACATCGTAATCCGCGCCCACGTAGTTGGACTGGGATAAAATCTTCACCGCCTCCGGACGGTTAGCGTTGTTATTCTCATCCAGCCACTGGGCGGCTCGAATCAAGGCGCGGGTCAGGCGAATGGTTGTATTCGGATACTTCTCAGCAAACTCTTCGGTAATACCAAATACCTTCTCCGGGTTGTTCTGCCAGATCTCATAGTCGGTTACCACCGGCACACCGATGCCTTTAAATACGGCTTGCTGGTTCCAGGGTTCACCCACGCAGTAACCATAAATGGTGCCGGCTTCCAGAGTGACAGGCATCTGCGGTGGTGGGGTTACAGAGAGAAAAGCATCCGCATCAATCTGGCCGGAGGTGTCGCCTTTATGGGGGGCGTAGTAACCGGGGTGAATACCACCGGCCGCCAGCCAGTAGCGCAGCTCATAGTTATGGGTGGAGACCGGGAACACCATGCCCATATTAAAGGGTTTGCCCTCGGCATTGTATTTATCCACAACCGGCTTCAGAGCATCAGCCTTGATGGGATGAACCGGTTTGCCATCCTTTTGCTTGGGGATATTAACCTTCATCTGTTCCCAGACCTTGTTAGAAACGGTAATGCCATTACCGTTCAGGTCCATGGAGAAAGGGGTAATAATATTGGCTTTGGTGCCGTAGCCCATGGTGGCGGCGATAGGTTGCCCTGCCAGCATATGGGCACCGTCCAGGCGACCGTCGATGACTCCGTCCAGCAGCACCTTCCAGTTGGCCTGGGCTTCGATTGTGACGTAAAGCCCTTCATCTTCAAAAAAGCCTTTCTCATAGGCGATGGCGATAGGGGCCATATCGGTGAGTTTGATAAAGCCGAACTTCAACTCTTCTTTTTCCGGCCAGCCCAGCTTTTGTTCCGCCTGTGCTGCAGTGGCCAGGGGTGAGAAGGTGGGCAGTGCTAGAGCAGAAGCCATGGCGCAGATCAGAGCGGAAGTTTTCAGAAACTGTCGTCTTGCTGTTTTTCTCATGGGTGTTGGCACCATTTATTTATTATCTGTACTCCATCCCGAGTACGTTTGAGTCGGTCACACTCCCGCTTCAGCAACGCTTGTGCCAGATCAATTTTTCGGGTGAAAAAAGTCTCCGGTGTAAGAAGATGGTGCAGCTTTTTGAGGGAATCTGTGCCGGAAACAGCTATTGGCATTGTTGTGGTGCGGAAATTCGGTGAATACAGGAGAATTAGGAAAACAGTGAAGTGTACTGCTTTAATCTAGTGCCGGTTGGGTGTACTTTCCTCTGCACTGTAAATGGGATGGTTTCTGGCGCAATTGCTGAAAAGGGAACTGAAACAGGGCATTTCTATGGGAAGGAAGTTAGTAGCATTACTTATGAGTATTAAAAAATATTAAGTGGTGCTAATCATCTTTGCAGTTACAATAATCGATAAATACATATTAACCCGACTATTCCCCTGAAAAAGGGATAAAAACCATCGAAAAAAGAGGTCGGTAAGAAAATGGAGTCGCTCTTCCCATGAAAGAAATCAACAAGGTTGTCCTGGCCTACTCCGGTGGACTGGATACCTCTGTGATCGCCAGATGGCTTGAAGATACCTACCTGTGTGAGGTTGTTACCTTTACCGCTGATCTGGGTCAGGGCGAAGAGGTTGAACCTGCCCGCGCCAAAGCCCAGGCCCTCGGTATTAAAGAGATTTATATCGAAGACCTGCGAGAAGAGTTTGTCCGGGATTTTGTATTCCCCATGTTCCGTGCAAACACCATCTATGAAGGTGAGTATCTGCTGGGAACGTCTATCGCCCGCCCGCTGATTGCCAAGCGCCTGGTGGAAATCGCCAGTGAGACCGGCGCGGATGCCATCTCCCACGGCGCCACCGGTAAAGGTAATGACCAGGTGCGTTTTGAGCTGGGTGCCTATGCCCTTAAGCCCGGTATCCAGGTAATTGCTCCCTGGCGTGAGTGGGATCTGAACTCACGGGCCAAACTGTTGGCCTACTGCGACAAACACGGCATTGAAATCCAGAAGAAGAAGGGTAAGTCCCCTTACTCTATGGATGCCAACCTGCTTCATATTTCCTATGAAGGTGACATTCTGGAAGATCCCTGGAACGAACCGGAAGAGGATATGTGGCTGTGGAGTGTTTCCCCGGAAAACGCCTCCGATGAGCCCACTTATATTGAGCTGAACTATAAGGCCGGTGATATTGTTGCCATTGACGGTGTGGAAATGACGCCAGCTACTGTGCTTGCTCACCTGAATAAAGTGGGAGGTGAGAATGGCATTGGCCGTGTGGATATTGTTGAGAACCGTTATGTCGGCATGAAAGCACGGGGCTGCTATGAGACGCCCGGAGGCACCATTATGCTGAAGGGTCATCGTGCTATTGAGTCCATCACTCTGGACCGTGAAGCCGCTCACCTGAAAGATGAGCTGATGCCCCGCTACGCCAAGTTGATTTACAACGGTTACTGGTGGTCCCCCGAGCGTGAAATGCTGCAGACCATGATCGACCAGTCCCAGCTCTACGTAAATGGCCGTGTACGCCTGAAGTTATATAAAGGCAATGTCACTGTTGTGGGCCGTGAGTCTGACCAGACCCTGTTCGACGAAAGTATCGCCACTTTTGAAGATGATGCCGGTGCCTACAACCAAGCCGATGCGGCTGGCTTTATCAAGCTCAATGCCCTGCGTCTGAGACTGGCGGCCCAGAAAGGGCGGAAGCTGCTGTAAGCGATTCTTCCTTTTTTATAAACAAAGCCGGGGTTCCCGGCTTTGTTGTTTCTATGATTTCCTGCTTGCCGTCAGGCTGACTTTTCTGGTGAGCCTGATCGGGCTGCGTACACTGCCTCTGGCTTATAAACGTGATGGCATGAAGCATTTTGGACTTAGCAGAACCTGAATGTCGTATTTGGAGCGCTGTCCAGAAAGTATTGTTTTATGCTTGTCTTGCGGCATAAGTATCCTGACACCCGTTTTCATACACTGATTACCGACTAATGGTGGGTGCTAGAAGGAACGATATTCGATTACTTATGCCTGGGTACTTATGTCGTTTATATCGTATAATGGGCTATTGTGTATGCAGATCATGAAACGTTTTACTGTTTATTCCTGTGTTTTGCTTTTTTCTGCTCAGGTTTATGGTGGATGGAGACAGACTGTTGATTATATTAAGTCTGTCCTGGCGCAGGACTCGAACAGAATGTTTGCTGTTCTCGTGATTGATATGCAAACATATTATTTAAAAGAAAGTATCCCGCCTGGAGAGTTGGAAAGGATAATTGGTGAACAGGTAGCACTCATCCAGAGTTTATCTGGTAACAAGCGAGTCTCTTTTGTCAATGTAACCATGAAAAGGCGTAGGGAAATTGTTCCTGAAATGACAGTACTCTTTGAGGAGGCTAGAAAAAATAGTTTATATGACCACTTTATTAAAGACTCTTTTGGTGCTTTTGATGATGTTGCGGTCACTGACGTTGGTGGCTTAAAAGGTACGATTGAAGGGTTCTTGGGGAATGCCCTCAAAGAAAAAGGCGTGACGGATGTCCTGTCAGTAGGGTGTATGTCAGACGTTTGTGTCTGGGCGACAGCCAGAGGGGCGCAAAAGGCAGGCTTTCGTGTATGTACCGATCTGGATCTGAATGTACTGGAAATCGGTAATCCTGCGGAAACTGCCGATGTTATCCGAGAGAGAAGAGAAGAAGAACGTGCACGCTGGGAGTCTCTTAAAAAAGAAGGCCCTATAAAAATCATAGGTATGGACGATACCGTTTCAACGGCAACATGTGAATGAGGAATTTAAAAGTGGGGCCAGGCAATTCGTCCTTTTCTACGATAAGGACGGGTGATCGGGTATACTCCCCCGATTAAATTTTCCCTCCCCTGTTCCCCGGTGTTTTATGATTGCTAATGATATTTTGCGTCGCCTGCGTTTTGCCCTGCACCTGAGCGATAAGCAGATGATCGCCATGTTCAAGCTGGTGGGTCATGAGATACCGATGTATCACCTGTTCAACCTGATGCGTAAAGAGGAGGAAAAAGAATTTGTTCTCTGCCACGACGATGTGCTGTGTATGTTTCTGGACGGTCTGATTATTGACCGCCGTGGTCGCCAGGAAGGTCGTGAGCCGGTACGCCTGCCCAAGGGCGCAAAGCTTTCCAATAATGAAATTCTGCGCAAGATCAAGATTGCCCTGGAACTGAAAGATACCGATATTATCGATATTATGGCCCTGGCGGATTTCTCTGCCTCAAAAGGGGAGCTGTCTGCTATTTTCCGCAAGAAAGGCCATCGCAACTACAAAGAGTGCGGCAACCAGTTTCTGCGTAATTTTCTGCAGGGGCTGACATTGAAACTGCGTAAGGATGTTTCATCAAAAGCTGTTCAAGAAAATGAAAAGAAGAAATAAGGCTGACTGGTTGATATTTCCAGCTATATAAATCGTCAGTGAACAGAGGCTGTTCATTATTGATCTTGAACATCCTCTGATTCCAGAATAAGCAGGTTAAAGTATTTTTTGAAATCCTCAAGAGATATATGTATTAATCCATCCTGAGGGCCATCTGATGGCGATCCTGGATAAGAGTCATTTCCCCAAGGGTTATAGATGGTAACCAAGTTCTCGTCGCTTTGATATTTCATAACGCTGTATGAGTGATTACGAATAAGCGGGACACGGCTATGGTTCACGTCAACATTACGAAATGTCGTAGCTAGTATTATTTTTTCATTGTTTAAGTATTCTTCCAGAAGATTTTGAAGGCAGTTGAGACACAAATCCCGAATAGTTTTTTTAACAGGATAATGATTTGTCAGGATTTTAATAGATGCCTCTGGGCTTATACTTTCAATTCTGCTCTTATACGCACGCCTTGCGCTGTAAATTATGTAATCGGGGACAGGAAATAATAAGTCCGCAGTATATAAGAGGTTTGTTTTTTCCTTTTCTTTATAAAAAATTTCAGAGACGGCTTTTTCTATAATAAATAGCCACTTTCCGGTGCTTCTGGCTGAGGCACCAACCATGATTTCCAGTATGTCCGGTCTGACGAGGACAGGTTTGATGGAGCTATGACCATAGCGCTTCCCGGGGAATGTAACAGTATGGGTTCCGTCATTGTTTCTTGTTATTCGCTTGAAAAGTTCTTTTCTTCTTGTTGGATAGTGAACTATAGCTGCAAGAGTTGCCAACAGTGCGCAATCGCCAGCCCCCCCCTGTTTGACTTCTTCCCTCCAGTCAACCTTGTTCTGATTGTATTGGCTGTTATATATGTAGTTATAGATTCTATCGCATTCATAAAAATGTACATCTCTATTAAAAACTGCTTTGAAAAGCGATAAATCATCCCGTGATATGCCCGCTTGTGCTCTCCATCCTGCTATTGAAAAGGTTTTGAGTTCTTCGTAATTAATAATGGCTGTCCAGGTGAATAAAGACTCGATTCTGTTGAGTTGCGCTGTATGGATGGCATATTCAAGTTCATCCAGCGAGAGAAGCTCATCACCGCTGATATCAATACGACTGATATAATCTTTAATGTTGATATCAATACACTCTGTTTTTCTGTGTGCTGAAGGCTCAACAGCATGCCCTTGTATTGACAGATATAAAACCGAAAGAGTTACTAAAAGAATTTTTATTTTCGGGTGCATGCTGTTCCCTTCTTTGATTGCCAGCTTATTCTTTTAGTTGATACCGTATCTGTTGATACAGCTGTATATTGAGAGAGGCTGGAAGAAATAGTTTATAAATGTTCAGAAGGGAGGGGTATAACTATAAAGTCAGGGGCTGTGACATTAACAGCCCCTGAAACTTACTGTTGTAAGGAAAGAGTCAGGCTTCTTCCAGGTTCATTCTGTCCTGAATCAGCTGGTTGACTACGGAAGGGTCCGCCAGTGTAGAAGTATCCCCCAGGCTGTCATATTCACCGGAGGCAATCTTACGCAGAATACGGCGCATAATCTTGCCGGAACGGGTTTTGGGAAGGCCGGGGGCATTCTGGATAATATCCGGTGTAGCGATAGGCCCGATTTCCTGACGTACCCATTTTCTCAGATTGCTGGCCAGCTCAAAGGAATAATCCACACTTTTGTTCAGAGTGATATAAACATAGATGCCCTGGCCTTTAATTTCGTGGGGGTAACCGACAACTGCCGCTTCCGCCACATCCCGGTGGGCGACCATGGCACTCTCAATTTCCGCCGTTCCCATCCGATGGCCGGAGACATTAATAACGTCGTCCACTCGCCCGGTAATCCAGTAGTAGCCGTCTTCATCCCGGCGGGCGCCGTCACCTGTGGTGTACATGCCCTTAAAGGTGGTGAAGTAGGTTTGTACAAAACGTTCATGGTCGCCGTATACAGTACGGGCCTGTCCGGGCCAGCTGTCCAGAATCACCAGATTACCTTCGCAGGGGCCATCCATAATATTGCCCATATTATCCACAATCGCCGGCAGTACACCGAAGAAGGGGCGAGTGGCTGAACCGGGTTTCAGGGCAGTTGCGCCGGGCAGGGGGGTAATCATGGCAGCGCCTGTTTCTGTCTGCCACCAGGTATCCACAATGGGGCACTCCCCACGGCCGATAGTATCCCGATACCAGTGCCAGGCTTCCGGGTTAATGGGTTCCCCGACACTGCCCAGCAGACGCAGACTGGTACGACTGGTGTCTTCTATGGCTTCTGTACCATGGGCCATCAGTGCTCGAATAGCGGTGGGGGCAATATAGAGAATATTAACCTGGTATTTATCCACAATCTGACTGAGACGGTTCACTTCCGGGTAGTTGGGCACTCCTTCATGCATAACAATGGTGGCACCGTTAATCAGCGGGCCGTAAACCACATAGGTGTGGCCGGTAATCCAACCCACATCGGCGTTGCACCAGAAGACTTCGCCATCCTTGTAATCAAACAGGTATTGATGGGTCATGGATGCGTACACCTGGTAGCCGCCGGTGGTGTGCAGAACACCTTTGGGTTTACCGGTAGACCCGGAGGTGTAAAGGATAAACATCGGGTCTTCGGCGTTCATCTCCCGGGGCTGGCAGTGGGGGGAGGAGATATTGACCAGATCGCTCCACCAGACATCCCGGTGGGAGTACCAGGGAATATCCACACCTGTACGACGGTAGACAATGACTTTTTCAATGGAACGGATTTCCGGATGGGTCAGGGCTTCATCTACATTGGCTTTCAGGGCGGTTACCCGACCACCCCGCACACTCTCATCGGCAGTAATAACAACCTTGGCGTTGCTGTCGATAATCCGCCCTGCCAGAGCCTCCGGAGAGAAGCCGGCAAAGACAATGGAATGAATTGCGCCGATACGGGTACAGGCCAGCATGGCGACAGCGGCTTCAACGACCATGGGCATATAAATAGCCACCACATCTCCCTGACGTACTCCCTGTGATTTGAGGGCATTGGCAAAGCGGCACACCTGCTCATGGAGTTCCCGGTAGGTCACCTGACGCTCTTCTCCAGGCTCGTCCCCTTCCCAGTAAATGGCGATCTGGTCGCCCTTTGTTTCCAGGTGACGATCCAGACAGTTGTGGGACACATTGGTGGTGCCGTCTTCAAACCATTTGATATCCACATGGTGGTCATCAAAGGAGACGTTTTTTACCCGGGTGTAGGGGATGAACCAGTCGATACGCTGTCCGTGCTCCCGCCAGAAACCTTCCGGGTTGATGATGGATTGCTGGTACATGCGACGATAGGTGTCATCGTCAGCCCAGGCGTTTTTTGCCTGGGCAGGGTCCACGGGATAGACAGAGGGGGTCTTTGCGCTGCTGTTCATAAGCCAGTTCCGAAATTGTTAATGAATTATTGTTATTGGTGCTGTTATTGATGTTGTTATTGGTAAGTGGCTATTGCTTGTAGCGTTCGGAGTGATGGTCACTACAGCCAACAGTATGCAGCAGTATGGCTGACATATCATCTGCCGGGGCAACCTGTTGGGCCTGTAAGAAGTCATATGTACTTGTTATGGAGCAATACCGTCATTGCATGTGACTGATTATGGGAAAAATACGATGCAGATAAGACCTTTAACAGCATACGTCAGAGGAGCACACGCCGGTGGAGGTGTGGGTGCAGGACTCTATAGTACTCTGGGCAGCTCTCCTCGAAAGGTGAAGGCTGCGGAACCCTCGTCCAGGGAGTATTTCCGGGATTATGAGCCGGTAAGACACCCACTGCCGTCCTGGTATGAGCAAAAGTCCAGAGCGCAATATGTGCAGCAGGAGTATCGGCTGGTCACCAGCCGGGAGCAGGTTGAGGAGAAACTGAAAAAGCGCTGGGCATCCGTAAGTCGCTGTTATCGTGCAAAAAGCGGGGTAGGTTCCAATAATCTCGCATTTATGCAGCAGGCTTCCCAGATTCTTGACGGAAAAGTCAAACTGGAGCGGAGTGATCCAAAAGTAAGGATGTCAGGAATACTTCAGCCGGGGGTTGGGTACGCTTCCCACTGTGGAATGCGGGATTATCAGGAAGACCGGTGTTCTTCCTCTGTTTTTTACTGTTCAGTCAAAGGGAAAGAGATTCCCGTTTCCTTTTATGGCATTTTTGATGGGCATGGTGGCAGTGACTGTTCCCGGAAACTGACAGAAATCATGTCTGAACGCATACAGGAACGTTTGCAGTCCTACCTTGAGCGTTTTGAGGGAGACTGGACGCTTGCGCTGTTTAATGCCCTGAAAATTGCCGCTGTTGATGTCCATTTTGACCTTGTCCGTGAAGGCATTGGGGTCGATTCCGGTTCGACAGGGACAATTGTTCTGCGGGTTGGTAATCAGCTCTGGGCAGCCTGTACCGGAGACAGTCCCGCAGTTCTTGTTTCTCAAAGAGGGGAGGTGATTCCTTTAACTGAGGATGCATCCCTTGATAATCCCGAATATATTGCATCGGTTAAAAAGCGCGGGCTTAAGATAGTCAAAGTGTGTGGATACTCAAGGGTGCTGGCTGAAGGAGGGCGCTTCGACATTAATATGGGGCGGGTTTTTGGTGATGGGGAAGGGGTGACCGGTATTTCTCCCCGGCCGAAGATTGTTCGTTACCTTCTGCCATCTTCTGATTCTGACATCTTTACCCTGGTACTGGGCAGTGATGGATTGTTTGAACTGGCAAGCCCGACGCAGGTCGGCAAGCTGGCCCACAGCCTGCGCCTTCGCAGTAATCCTGCCCGTAAAATTGCCTCATACCTGGTGGATACGGCTGAAAAAGCAGCTGCCCGTACGGAGCACCATGCCCGTGGTCGTGTTGGCAGAATGAAAACGGATAATAAAACCGCTGTGGTTACCCTGTTGAAGTATGACCGTGGGGCTGTCCCGGGTAGAAAATAAGCTTTGCCGCCAGATTGTCTGCAGCCCCTTGTTTACAGTCTGGCCCTGGCGGTCACGGCGGAATCTGTGGTCAAGCGGCCTTTTATACGACAGTAGTTAAGAATAATAATCTTCACTATTTTCAGGTCTGTGTCGACATTGGCCTCCTGTTATCTGAAATGCTGTCTAAACTACTGCACTCTTCATCATTCTTCATCATTCTTCATCATTCTTCACCATGTCGTCTTAATGTCGCGTCGTAGCGAGGATATCTCTATGTGCAGGATAATCTGTAACCTGAGAATCAGGTTTGCTGCAATGGCTTTGTGTGTGCTTGCTTTTCCCTGCCTGGGGTAGTATGGCAATCCTGACCCTGATGCCTGGCCCAGGATGTTTGATGACATGAATGCCCCTTCGTTTCCTGCTGATACATGGGAGAAACTGAGTTTTCTCAGGAGCCTTGCGCCCATGGATGACCTTTTATTTCCTGTATGCCCGGGAGGGATTGAAGGGGCTGCTGTTGTCTGAACCTCATACGGATGACAGATTAAACCATTGCCTTTGGTTAAGAACGGTGCAGTATCAGGCTTGTGCCTCTGCGATAGCAACCTGCGTTTGGGGCTTCTATCTGCCACCCTGCTGGGCTGCGGGAATTGTTTGCGGATTATACCGAAACGATTATGGCTTCTGCTGTGACGAGTATAATAAAGGCAGTAAGGAATATGAGCTGTTGAAGTGTGATCTGTGCAGAGGCAATGCCGTGGCTCCTGACTGCAGACCTCAATAATGTGGAATGACATTGTGCAGCCCGGATAGAAAAATCCAGATAGTCAAATAAACGTCACCCCATGCACGACAACAGGCGTGCATAGATTTCATTATTTGACACACTACCCATCATTTATTAAGTCCCAATTTATCCAGCCCCGGTAATTTCTCCTTAGCCCTCTGATAGCGCGTAAGCCCTGCCCTTTTTCTCTATTCCTGTTTTTTCCAGTGACGAAATTGGCTCCTGTTATCTGAAATGCTGTCTAAACTACTGCACTCTTCATCATTCTTCACCACTCTCATCATGTCGTCTTAATGTCGCGTCGTAGCGAGGATGTCTCTATGTACAGGATAATCTGTAACCTGAGAATCAGGTTTGCTGCAATGGTTTTGTGTGTGCTTACTTTTCCCTGCCTGGGGCAGCAGTATGGCAACCCTGACCCTGATGCCTGGTCCAGGATGTTTGAGGACATGAATGCCCCTTCGTTTTCTGGCGATACATGGGAGAAACTGAGTCTTATCAGGAACCTTGCGCCCATAGATGACCCTTTATTTCCTGTCGATGCCTGGGAGGGAATGATGGGGCTATTGTCGTCTGAATTTGATAGGAAACTGTCTGAAGATGGTAAGAAGCCGTCTAAAGCTGATAAGGAACGTGACAAATTAAACCGCTGCCTTTGGTTAAAAAAGGAGCAGTATCTGGCTTGTTCCTCTGTGATAACAGCTTGCTCTTGGGGCTTCTATCTGCCTCCCTGCTGGATTGCGGGAGGTTTTTGCGGAACATATCGGAACAGTTATGCCTGGTGCTGCGATCAGTATAAGGAATTCAGTCATGAATATGAGCTGTTGAATTGTGACGTGTGTAGAGGTAATGCTGTGGATGTTGAATGCATGCCTATATAGGTTTTCCTGCCAGGCCGGAAAGTCCGCTGTTTTACCGGCTTTGTCTGGCCATATTGATCAACGTGCTGAGGGAAATAGTCTGTATCTGTTCGGTCATAAGCTGGGCAAACAGAGCGCCGGTTCCCCCATGTGAACCCATATGCCCTGCGTAAGACAAAGGGTTCCAGTTTGTTGTTTCCGGGCGGAAGGGGATTATGGCTCCACAACTGCTGAGGGGGCAGACCCAGTGAGTGCCATTGAAAACAGGGCATGTCGATGGCATTTGGATTACCTGACCGACTGCCGGTGCCAGTTGTGCAGGTGCCAGTTGTGCAGGTAGTTGCGGTGGAGCGAGTCTTCTCTCTCTTTTTCTGACTCTTTTTACGGGATGAGGTGTTCGCCGCTTCTGGGATTCCACCAGCTTACGCAATTTATCCGGGTGTTTTAAACGGCAGCTCTTTAAATGGGATGAAATAGATTTTTTCTTGTTCCCATTTATTGGCTTGTATGTTTCACAGAGGGGGCATATATCACTTTCCGATGGAATTTTTATCGGCGGCACTTTTATTGAGGAAAGCGTTGTTACTGGTTGTTCTCGCTGAGTAGATTGAAGTTCCGTACCCAATACCTGATGAGCCACTTTACTGAGAATCAGCATTTTATGCTGCGCTAGCCCAGGGGTACAAGTTTCGGAAAATCTGTCGGCGCAGGGCAGCCAGGGAAAATTTGTACTGGAGGGGGACTCTTCATCTTTACCTTCACCTTCGGACTCTGGTTTAGAGTCTGAATCCGGCTTCGGCTCTGAAGATGCGACTAACAAAGAGCTGTCTTCCTCGGCTGGAGGGTTTAGTAAGACTAAACCTGTGGCTGCATCCAGTTTCTCACATCTTGCCGGATCAGTAATAACGAACGGTTCTGAGGAACTGGCCCGGTAGTGTCCACTGTTCCCATCGGGAATATATCTGTCAGGAGTGCTCTCATCTTCGGTAGTGGTAATTAAAGAAGGACAGGCATAGGTGGTATTGAGAGGTGTTTTTACTGTATCCATATCAGGAATCCTGCCAGTTATAAAATATCAGACTGTCAGGGTTAGACCCGGAATAAACGTATCTGGAGGAGATGATTAACCACTTTGTCAGTATGATGAAGAGGTTATTTCCAGTTATTGAAAGGCAATTATTGAAAGACAAAAGTTGAAGGGCAGCGTAACAACGGCCTGAGTATGGCTGCAGGCCCCGCTACCAGAATGTGGAAACAGCACTTTGAAAGATTTAGCTGGGATCGGGGTCCGGGTCGGGAACCTTTTCAGTATCCTCCCCTTGAATATTTCTCATTAAAGTCAGGGTCATAAGCAGGGAGATAACCGCAGCAATGCCTGTTGAAAGCAGTATTGGCTGGCCCAGCCCCAATGCGGATGAATTCAGCAGAAAAGTAATAACAACCGTGGTCATAAACATGGCAGGAATTGTAGCTACCCAGTGCATCTGACGACGGCGGATAAGGTAGGCTGATGCTGTCCACAGCATAATCACAGCTGTCGCCTGGTTAGCCACACCGAAGTAACGCCAGATAATGCCGAAGTCCACCTGGGTAAGAACAGCACCGGCACAGAACACGGGAATGGCCAGCATTAGCCTGCGGATGAGTCTTGACTGCTTGATATGAAAGAATTCCGCAAGAATCAGTCGAGCAGCTCGAAACGCTGTATCTCCCGAGGTAATGGGAAGAACAATCACCCCAAGAACCGCCAGGAACCCGCCCACCATGCCCAGCAGTCCGGTGGATGCCTGATAGACAACATTGGCAGGATTACCACCCATGCCGGCATTCAATCCTTCAACGCCGCCAAAGAAAGAGAGGGCGATAGCGCACCAGATCAGGGCGATCAGCCCCTCACCTACCATGGCACCGTAAAAGACAAAACGTCCGTTTTTTTCGTTTTCAATACAGCGGGCAATCAGTGGTGACTGGGTGGCATGGAAGCCGGATACCGCCCCACAGGCAATGGTGATAAACAGGGCCGGCCACAGGGGCATATCATTGGGGTTCAGGTTTTTGCCAAAGTCCGCCAGGGAGAAACCGGGCAGGGCTGTATATTCCCCGGAGAACAGCAGGGCCAGGGTCAGGCCCACGGACATAAACAGCAGCAGGGCACCGAACAGTGGATAAATACGCCCAATCACTTTGTCGATGGGAACGATGGTGGCAATAAAGTAGTAAGTGAAGATCAGCCCGACAAACAGCAGTTCATTATGGCCGGTCAGCCGGCTCAGAAGGCCGGCGGGCGCTGAAATGAATACGACCCCAACCAGCAGAAGCAGTACCAGAGCGAAAATATTGACAAACTGTTTGGCCCAGTTACCCAGGTAGCGTCCGGCCAGGGTGGGAATGGATTTCCCGTTATTGCGAACCGAAAGCATGCCGGAGAAGTAATCATGGACACCGCCAGCGAAGATACAGCCCACCACAATCCAGAGCATGGCGGCCGGACCGTACAGTGCACCGAGAATAGGTCCGAAGATCGGGCCGACACCGGCAATATTCAGGAGTTGGATCAGGTAAGCTTTTTTTCTGGAGATGGGAACGTAATCGACGCCATCCTGGCTGGTATAGGCGGGTGTTTCTCGACTGTGGTTGATCTTGAAGATCCGCTCAACAAGGGCTCCGTACAGGAAATAACCGGCAATCAGCAAAACTGCGCATAATAAAAACCAAACCATACAACCTCCCCGGAAATTGAGCCCTTCTGGTCATGACAGGCTCCAGTAAGCACCGATGGACGGTTGGAAACAATAACCAGACTGTTACCTGTATTACGACTGCTATGGGCGGAAATTCGCAGGAAGGATATGCCATAAACCGGAAACCTGCCGGCTTCCGGTGAGAGGAGGTTAGCTTTTATTCAACGGTAGTATCCTCGGGGCCGTCCAGATCCAGCTTTTTCAGACGGTATCTGAGGGCGCGGAAAGTAATCCCCAGCTGTCGGGCCGCGGCGGTGCGGTTCCAGCGGGTGGCTTCCAACGCCTGAATAATGGCTTGTTTTTCAATATTTTCCAGATAGTCTTCCAGGCTGTCGAAATGGGCCGGCTGGAGGGATGACTGCGATGCACCGGTTTCTGTGGCTGTGTTACCGGGCGTAGAAAGATAGAGATCATCAGTCTGAATAATATCGCTTTCACTCAGGGTGAAAGCCCGCTCGATAATATTTTCCAGTTCCCGCACATTGCCCGGAAAGGGGTAGGCGGCCAGGGCCTGATAGGCTTCCGGGGATATTTGCGGTGGCTTGACGGCACATTCCTCGGACAGTTTTCTGAGGAAATGGTCAGCCAGCAGTTGAATATCACGACCCCGCTCCCGCAGGGAAGGCACTGGCAGCTCGATAACATTAATGCGGTAGAACAGATCCTGGCGGAAGCGTTCTTCCTGTACCTCTTTGGCCAGATCCCTGTGGGTGGCGCTGAGAATACGGATATCCACAGATTCTTCCTGCTGGCTCCCCACCGGACGGATTTTTTTCTCCTGAATAGCCCGCAGCAGTTTCACCTGCATATGCAGGGGCAGGTCCGCCACTTCGTCCAGGAACAGTGTGCCGCCGCTGGCGGCCTGGAACAGTCCGGTTTTATCATTCACCGCACCGGTAAAACTGCCTTTGCGGTGACCGAAGAATTCGCTCTCCATCAGCTCGGAAGGGATGGCGCCACAGTTCACCGCGATAAATGGCTTGTCTCCCCGGGAACCCTGTTCGTGGATCATGCGGGCGACAACTTCCTTACCCGTACCCGATTCCCCGTTGATATAAACAGGTGCCTGGCTGCGGGCGATACGGGCGATTTTTGTTACCAGCTTCTGGACTGGTTCGGATTCACCAAGAAGCTTGATTTTCTGTTGTGCGGATTCCACCCGCTTCAGCTTCAGGGCCTGATTCACCAGCTCCCGCAGACGGGGGAGTTCCACCGGTTTGGAGACAAAGTCAAAAGCGCCGGCCTTCAGGGCTGATATGGCGGTATCCATGCTGCCGTAGGCGGTGATTACGGCTACTGGAATATCGGGGTAATGCTGCTGTATATGACGTACCAGATCGATGCCATTGCCATCGGGCAGATTCATATCCGTCAGGCAGAGATCAAAAGTGGTGCGCTCAAGGGCGATCTCGGCATCCCTGATATTGGGTAACGCCACAGTATCCAGTTTCATTCTGCCAAGGGTAATCTCCAGCAGTTCCCGGATATCGGGCTCATCATCAATAATAAGAACACGTGGACTGCTCATCTGTTCTATCCTTCAGGTTATTATTATCCGGTTGCCCAGTTCAGCTTGCTTTAAAAAAGACGGCTTTAAAAAAAGACTGTAAGTTTGTCGTTTATCCAATTCTTTTGTCCGGATGAGCGAAGGAAATCCTGAATATACATCCGGAGCCGTCTTCCGAGGGAATTAACTCAAGGCTGGACTGGTTGGCCTCGCAAAGTTCCCGGCTGATGTAGAGGCCGAGTCCTGTTCCTTTTTTATCTGTAGTGAAAAAGGGTTCAAAAATCTGACTGCGCTGTTCTTTGGGAATACCCGGTCCCCTGTCTTCTATTTCCAGCCAGGAATGGCCGGAAGGACTTGAACCGGAACGGATGACCAGGCTGGCTCTGCCAGTCTCCTGCATGCTGTAGCGCAGGCCGTTCAGGCTGAGATTCATTACAACCTGATGCAATTGTTTGATATCGAAACGGACTTTCAATTCACCGGGTTGGGGGTGGAAATGAATCTTGGGGGATTCAAAGCCGGAGAAATGTTCATCATTCACAAAGCGTTGCAGCCATTCATTCAGATCCAGTTGTTCCGGGTGCCAGTTCTCCCTGCGGGAGAGCTGGAGGATGGTTTCGATAATATCGTTCATCCGGTGACCGTGCTTGTGGATGATATCCAGCAGCTTGCGGTCGGGTTTATCCAGGTTCCCGGATTCAGACAGCAGCTGGGCTGAGTGACTGATAGCACCCAGGGGGTTGCGGATTTCATGGGCAATGCTTGCAGTGAGCTGTCCAAGGGCCGCCAGCTTCAGCTGCTGAGCCTGCTGGGACATAAGCGCTTTGTCGTCCAGAAAGATCAATACATAAACGTCGGATTCATAGGCTAGCCGGGTAAAACTTGGCTGGATTTCCGGAGTGTCTGGTGTCGCGCGGAAGCTTTCCAGACGTAGCAGGGGGTTGTTGCGCCACTGCCAGTAGGCCGATTGCAACTGGTTGGAAACAGACGACAGGTTTGCTACTTGTATCCCTGTTGATGAATGGGGCCTGGCCAGCATATGGGTAGCGGCTTCATTCATCATGACAACTTCGTCAGGTTCCCGAAACACCAGTATGCCGGTGCGCATATGCTGCATAATACTGAGGCTGAGTTTTTGCAGGTCGACGGCCCGGTTTTTATTGATCCGGGCGCTTTTGGCAGTATTGGTCAGACGCAGGTTATAGCCCTGGACCATCATGGCTATGGCAAAAAACAGAATACCTTTCAGGCCAGCATCCAGCATCTGGCCTGAGGCTGTGTAGTAGTCGATGGTCAGCAGGAAAATGGAAGCCATGGCCGCCAATAGAACACCAATCCGACCATGGATCAGGATATTCCCCACGGCTATTGGGGCAAACATCAGGTTGGTGAGACCGTTGTCCTGACCGCCGCCTCCCATAGTCAGCAGAATGCTGAGTAGAACAATATCGAGGAATGTCAGGGTGAAAATAATGGCTGTTGCCGGCAGCTGGCGCAGAAATGTTATGCCACCCAGGGCATGGACCAGGTAGGCCAGGCAGAACAGTTTCACCTCATCGGTACTGGTTGCCCGAAACATAAATGAATCGGGTATAAATGCCATGGAAATCAGGACAACCGCCAGCAGGCATCGATAACAGTTATAAAACCGGTAAATACGATGGAACAGGTTCTGTTCATCATCAATGGAAAGGGGATATGCAGGCAACTCCACGACCTTCATTATTTTTATCTCATTCGTAGACGGGATTCTACACTTCCACAGGTTCGGCGGAAACTTCGGTTTCCCGGCTATGAGAAATGGTTCAATAATGACAATCCAGTATTGGGAGTGGCTCCGAGCTGTAATACGGGACAATACCTTATAGAATACCCGGCAATTGCACTTTATCTGTTTCGAGGTGTTCATGGCCGCAACATACCAGGCCACTCATGCAAAGGGCGCAAGCGTGAAGGTTGCCCTTGCCCAGCTGAATCTGCTGGTGGGGGATATTGAGGGAAATGCCCGTAAAATCGCCGATACCGCCCGGGAGGCCCGCGTCCAGCATGGTGCGGATGTGGTTGTCTTCCCGGAACTGACCCTGTGTGGTTATCCGCCGGAAGACCTGCTGCTGCGTCCGAGCCTGGATATCCGTATGGAAAAGGCCATGGAACAGCTGTTTGCTGTTGAGGATATTGACCTTGTTGTGGGTTTGCCGGCCAGGGTAAATGGCCAGCTGGAAAACCAGGCGGTGGTGATTCGTGATGGCAAAATCATTGCCAGCCATGCTAAGTGGCATCTGCCCAACTATCGGGTGTTCGACGAGAAGCGTTATTTCCACCCAGGCACCGAGGCTGTGACCTTTAGCTGCAAGGGCATCACCGTTGGTCTGACAGTTTGTGAAGATATCTGGTTTGCTGACCCCGCCGCTGTCCTGAAAAAGCAGGGAGCTCAGATTATTTTTAATCTGAATGCTTCCCCCTTCCATATGGATAAGCTGGACGAACGTTACAAGGTGGTGGGTGAACGCTGCAGGGAAACTGGTGTGCCTGTCGTTTATGTTAACCAGGTGGGTGGTCAGGATGAGCTGGTGTTTGATGGCGGCTCTTTCGTGATGAATGGTAATGGTGAAGTGGCTGTTTCCGCTTTTACCCATGAAGAAACTCTGTTAATGGCGGAGTTTGATCCTGTTTCCGGTCAGTTTCTTTCCGACCAGAAAGCGTCTTTAAAGAGTCTTGAAGCCAGGGTTTATGCCAGCCTGGTGCTGGGTGTGCGGGACTATGTTAATAAAAATGGTTTTAAAGGCGTTGTTCTAGGTTTGTCCGGCGGTATTGATTCTGCCCTGACCCTGGCCGTGGCCGTTGATGCCCTCGGATCTGATCGGGTAGAAGCGGTTATGATGCCGTTCCAGTACACGGCAGAAATCAGTAAGGAAGATGCGGAAGCCGAGGCCTGTGCCCTGGGTGTGACTTACAAAGAGTTGCCCATTAAAGGAATGTACGACGCCTTTATGGAAACCCTGTCCGATGAATTTGCCGGCACTTCCCGGGATACTACGGAAGAGAACCTGCAGTCCCGTTGCCGGGGCGTAATGCTGATGGCTATCTCCAATAAAAAAGGCTATCTGGTTCTGACCACTGGTAACAAGAGTGAAATGGCCGTAGGTTATGCGACATTATACGGAGATATGGCCGGCGGCTTTGATGTTCTGAAAGACGTGCCCAAGACACTGGTCTTCCGTCTCTCTGAATATCGCAATACCCTTTCTCCGGTGATTCCCCAGCGGGTGATTGACCGTCCGCCCTCCGCAGAGCTGGCACCAGACCAGGTGGATGAAGACAGCCTGCCTCCCTACGATATTCTCGACACCATTCTTGAACTCTATATCGAGCAGGACAAGAGCGCAGAAGATATTATCGCCCAGGGTTTTGAGCGGGATACGGTATACCGCATCCTGCGGCTGGTGGATATTAATGAATACAAACGCAGACAGGCACCGGTAGGCGTTCGCATTACCTCACGGGGCTTCGGCAAAGACCGCCGCTATCCGATTACCAATGGCTGGAGACCAGGGGTGTAAAAGCCTGGTTATGAATATCAGGGAGTAAAAGACAAAGTATGAGTGAACAGCAGACGACACTGGAGCCTATCCGCGAGACTTTCCCCGTCGGCCCTCTCGGGTGTAATTGTACGATTATGGGCGACCCGGTGACCAGACGGGGCATTATCGTGGACCCGGGTGGTGACGCGGACAAAATCCTGGCCCGGGTTCAGGAGCTGGGACTGACCATTGTGGCCCTGATCCATACCCATGCCCATCTGGATCATTTCCTGGCCAGTGGCGAGATTAAGGAAAAGACCGGCGCGCCTATCCATCTTCATAAAGAAGACAAGTTCCTGTGGGATACCCTGGAAAGCCAGTGCGCTATGTTTGGCGTGCCTTACAATCCTATCCCTGATCCTGATTTCTGGCTGAAAGACGATGAAGCCCTGCCTTGCTGTAACGGTGTGGCTATGCATACGCCGGGCCATACGCCGGGCTCCATGAGTTTCTGGTTTGAAGACCTGAAACTGCTGCTGGCGGGGGATACCCTGTTCCGTGGTTCCATTGGGCGTACGGATTTTCTCGGTGGTGATTTCAAGGCTATTGAAAAGTCTATTCGCACCCGTCTCTACACTCTGGACGAAGAGACACAGGTGGTGACTGGTCATGGGCCGGATACAAGTATTGGCGCGGAAATCCGCGGGAATATGGTCATCAGGGGCTGATATTTTTCAGCTGGAGTTGTGTTGAATGTTAAAGAAACTGATTGCAATTGGTTTATCGGGGGTTGTGCTGGCGGGATGTCAGACAACTAACCCTTATACCGGTGAGCAGGAAACTGTTAAATCTGCTAAATACGGTGGTATTGGCGCTCTGGCAGGGGCGCTGGTGGGAGCGGCGGCCAATGGTAAAGAGGGTGCTTTGGCCGGTGCTGCTATTGGTGGCCTGGCGGGAGTCGGTTATGGTGCTTACACCGACAGGCAGGAAGCTGCGCTGCGGGCCAATCTGCAGGGGACTGGTGTACAGATTCAGCGCATCGGGAATGACCTGAAACTGATTATGCCGGGCAATATCACCTTCGCTTCCAATGACGCAAGTATCCGCTCTGGTTTTTATCGGGTACTTGGCTCTGTGGCTGCTGTACTCAAAGAGTATGATCGCAACCCGGTGGTTGTGGTTGGATACACGGACTCTACCGGGAATGAGCGGAAAACCAATCTGCCCCTGTCCAAAGCCCGGGCAGAGAGCGTAGCCAGTTATCTGGTAGGCCAGGGTATTCCCCGCAGCCGAATTACCGCTTATGGCGTAGGTTCAAGTGATCCGATTGCCAGTAATAAAACGCCGGAAGGGCGGGCGCAGAACCGCCGGGTGGAGATAGAGCTGAAACCACCCGCTGGTTAAAAACTTACTTCTGCGTTGCAGCTTCAGTTACGTAGCTAAACTAAGGCTACGCAACTGAAGTTGCGCCTTGAAGGATGAAAAAATTCACTCGTTAGAACATTGCGAAAGCGACTGACCAGGTACTTGTTTCTGTTCATGCAGGTTTTCGAGGAGAGTGTCTTTTTCCTGCCACAGAGTATTTACCCAGTTCTGCAGTTCTCCCCGAAATACGTCATCAGACATGTAATTTCGGTCAAGGAAGTGTTCGGGAATAGTCAACTGCTCAAGCTGAACGTCAGCTGCCGGGCAGCGTCCGCAGAGGAATTCCCAGAAGTCAGGTGCCTTGCCCTGATAGCTGATGGTGATATTCAGCAGTGTGTCCATTTGGCTGCCCATTGATCCCAGTACAAAGCCTGTACCGCCGGCCCTTGGTTTCAGCAAATGTTTGAAGGGTGACTTCTGATGGGCATGCTTCTTTTTAGTAAAGCGGGTACCTTCCATAAAATTATAGATGGATACGGGGGTTTCCTGGAACTTCTCGCAGGCTTTACGGGTGGTTCTCAGGTCTTCCCCTTTTTTCTCAGGGTACTTTTCCAGAAACTGGCGGCTGTAGCGTTTCATAAACGGAAAATCCAGGGCCCACCAGCATAATCCCAAAACCGGCACCCAGATCAGCTGTTGTTTCAGGAAAAACTTCAGTTGAGGCACCTTGCCGTTCAGCAGCACCTGAACCAGGACAATATCGGCCCAGGTCTGGTGGTTGCTGGTGACCAGATAGGAATTATCAAGGCTCAGGTTTTCAAAGCCCGAGTGCTTCAGTGTCATCGGGCTGCACAGGGCCATAATCCCGGCATTCACACAAATCCAGAAAGAGACAATGCCATTCAGAACCTTTCCGCAGAACAGGCGTAAGGCTTTGACAGGTGCAAGGACTTTTATCAGGGCGAAAAGAAACAGAAATACAGCGTGGAAGAGAGTATTAAGAATCAGTAAAAGGCTGGCCAGTATTCCCCGTAGAACAGGTGGCAGAAAACTTAGCATATATTCCCCCGTAAGGATGACTCAGGCTCCGCCATAATTGTCCGGTTGCCATATATGATCTTCTTGTTGCGGAAAATCCTTAATATGGCAACCGGTATTGTTTTTACTGGGTCGCCTGGATTCCCGTTAAAGCGATGGTATACACGATATCGTCAACCAATGCACCCCGGGACAGGTCATTGACCGGTTTATTCAGGCCCTGGAGCATCGGGCCAACACTCACCACATTGGCGCTACGCTGTACCGCCTTGTAGGTGGTGTTACCTGTGTTGAGGTCCGGGAACACGAAAACTGTGGCCTGACCGGCAACAGGGCTGTCCGGTGCCTTGCTGGCAGCTACGGAAGCTATAGCGGCGGCATCGTACTGCAGAGGGCCGTCTATCAGGATGTCCGGTACCAGCTCCTTGGCGATACGGGTCGCTTCCCGAACCTTCTCCACATCGGTGCCTTGGCCGGACTGACCGGTACTGTAGCTGATCATGGCGACACGGGGCTCAATACCGAAAGCCTGGGCAGAACGGGCGCTCTGTACGGCGATACCGGCCAGTTCTTCTGCTGTGGGGTCGGGGTTAACGGCACAGTCACCGTATACCACAACCTGGTCAGGCAGCAGCATAAAGAATACGGACGACACAAGTCCACCGGCGGCGGGGTTGGTTTTCACCAGCTGGAAAGCGGGGCGAATAGTATTAGCTGTCGTGTGTACGGCACCGGAAACCAGACCGTCCACATCACCTTCTGCCAGCATCATGGTGCCAAGTACAACTGAGTCTTCCAGTTGGGCTTCCGCCATGGGAATGTTCAGGCCCTTGTGCTGGCGCAGTTCTACCATGGGAGCCACATATTTATCACGGATGGTGTCCGGATCAATAATGCTCAGCCCTTCCGGCAGTTCCAGGTCCAGACCCTGGGCAATCTCCTGTACACGTTCGGGCTTGGCCAGCAGTACGCAGTTGGCGATGCCCTTGTTCTGGCAGATGATGGCGGCTTGTACGGTACGGGGTTCATTACCTTCCGGCAGAACAATGCGTTTGGCCGCAGCCTGGGCACGGCGCATCAGGTTGTGGCGGAAGGCCGGAGGCGTCAGAAACTGCTTATGGGTGGTGCCGCAGAGCTGTTGCAGGGTGTCACTGTCGATATGTTCAGCAACGGTATCCATAACCTTCTGCATACGTTCAACGTCGTCTGGAGGCACTTCCGGATTCATACGATCCAGACGGGTAGCCGTTTCATAGGAGTTGGTATTGACCAGCATCACCGGCAGCTCAGAGGCTGTGATAGCAGGCTGGCACAGTCGCATAATGCCTTCGGGGGGCTCTTCACCGCTGGTCAGCAGCAGGCCCGCCAGGGGAACACCGTTGCTGGCGGCCATACAGGCGGCCATAACAATATCGTCCCGGTCACCGGGGGCAATCACCAGAGTACCGGCCACCAGCTGCTGGGTGATATGGGATGAAGAACGGGCACAGAGGGTGCGCTTGATCACACGACGGTTGTTGATCATGCCTTTATTCAGGATGCGGGCATCAAGGAAGTCGCAGACATCACGGGTTCTGGGGGCGGCAAGCTCCTGGTTCCAGGGAATATGGCCGATAGGCTGGAAGCTCTTGGCCGGCATACGGGGCAGGGCATTGAAAGTTGCAGGTTCTTCACCAAAACGCTCGGTCATTTTTTCCGGCATCTTGTTAAGAATATAACCCAGTACATTGGGGTTTCTTACGCCGCCATGGTTGTCGGCGCTGATACGCAGCTGGTCGGACAGTTCCCGGGGAGTGCCTTCATCGGCACGGGCCACGATAATCACTTTGGCGCTCAGGGTTCTGGCTACATCACCATTAAAATGGGTGGCCCAGGGGGTGTTGCGGGTGGGGGTCAGGCCCTCAACAACCATGACATCGGTGTCGTCTCCGGCGGCTTCATTGAGCAGGCCAATAATTTCTTCCAGCAGATCATTCCGACGGTTCTGGCCCAGCATATCTTCCACATGCTCAAAGCTCAGGGGCTTGGGAGGATTCTGGTGCAGGGTCTGGCGGGCGAACAGGGTGGAAGTGGACTGCACCTGTCCGGAGGCGTTGACTTTCTGCTGGCTGACTGGCTTACAGAAGCGGACATTCAGCCCGACTTTTTCCAGGGCGCGAACCAGACCCAGGGCGACAGATGTCAGACCTGCGCCATAGCTGGTGGGAGTGATATAAAAAACGTGCATGACCCCGATACCCCGTGGTTACTGATATAAGCTGATTTCTAAATGCCACTATTTTGCAACGAATGCCAGTTGATTTCGTCAGCCAGCAGGCGGTGTTGGGACATAAAATAGACAAGTTGTCCTGCTCGAACATGAAGATGTCCCGGTGGGTTCAGGGTCAGGTCATTGCCATGAATGCTGTCTGCGAGGCCCAACACAAGAGCATCGTGATTCTTCTTCATATAGGTAATCAGGGCGCTGAATTCACAGCCGGTAAAGCTGTCGGGAACCTGCAGGCTGAACTGGGTGGGGCCGGCCAGGGTATCCAGCAACTGGTTCTGTACCCGGGAGGAACCCGGGTCCTGGGCTGAGCGCACCAACATTTCTGTGGTGTTGCTGACATGACACTCCACCTGAGGGGCATGGGCCCGCAGCAGCTTCGCCATGTCCTGATCTTCAAAATGGCAGACTACATGGGCATTGGTGCCGCAGACGATCAGGCTCAGGGCGGTAGTCAGGGTATTGTCGTCGCTGTGACCGGAAATAATAATACGATCGGCGTGAGCTATGCCTGCTCTGTGCCAGGCATCTTCAGAAGCAAGAACATCGGTCTGGACGAAATGAATCCGTTTCGGGTCCGGGTTCTCCATCTCTTTAGTGGAGACAAGAACAACGTCCCGTTTCTGCCGTTTCAGATCCCCGAAGATCAGGTCAATCATGCGGCTGGTGCTGTCTCCATGCCAGCCCATAATCACCAGATGATTGTGTAACTGGCCACTGAAGTCCAGCTGTCCTTTCATGTTTTGCCTCCAGGCATTAAGCAGAACTGTGGTTATTTTACCGATCACTGCCGCAAACAGGATGATACCGCCGGGAATCACAAACAGGCTGACAATCATCTGCCCGGGCAGGTCTACCGGAGATAAATCCCCGTAGCCGACGGTGGACGCAGTGACGATATAGAAATAATAAAAGACATCCGGTGCTGTGAGGGCTGTTTCACCAAACAGGTACAGCAGTGTCCAGGATGCAAGAAAGTGCAGGAACAACATTAAAGCCAGCAGAGCCCAGCTCAGGCGCAGCATCTGCAGGTTTATCTTGAGGATCATCCTGACGACAGGATTCATATATTGGCCTCCCGCCATATGTTGCTGTATCTGGCACGGTAACAGCCGTTATTTATGATGGTCAACTGATAGAGGGCAACAGTTCAAGCCCTGGTTTATCCGCCCCGGGTAAGGTTGTTGAAGGTTATATCCGGCGATCAGGGCCTGTATCTCTTCTGAACCGGGTGAGGAATACATTGTGATTCTGCGGGGTGTCGGCCCAGGGGGCCTGAGCAGGGAACTTTTCCGGCAATCTGCGGACTAATAGAGAAGTTCTTCGCAGATTACAGGGAAGTCCTCCGTTATGGCCGCACCATTATCATCAGCCACCCATTCCCCCACTTCTCCGCCGGGTTCCGGTTATCATTCTGACTCCGCGGCTGGGGAAGTTTTTCGGCGTACTGTATCAAAGAGGGGGGATCAGAAAAGGATGCCTGCTTCCGCTGTTGACCCTGGTCGGCCCACCCCCGGAAACACTCAACCCGGTCATGTGAAATCCCTTGAAGACCAGCTTGAGAAGGTAGTGAACGAGCGCTGGGCCAGTGATCTGGCGGATATGGCTCTGGAGGCTCTAAAGAATCCGTCGGTAGCGACCAGGTACAGTTTCCGTATCGTCGTTTGTGAAGAGGGGAGTGATAAGGAAATCTCTATTGCGCCTCCTGAAGCAGGGCTGGGTGTTGAGCGTTTAAAGAAATACCAGGCTATAGCTGCCCAGGCTATTGGGGAAATGAAAAAGGAAGTGCAGGGTACGGGCAGGAATTACCAGCAGGAGATCGTGAATCTTCTAAATGTGATAGCCGATAAGCGTGGCGCTGCAGACCAGGCTGCCGGGGATGCGCTGTACAAAAAAGTTATGAGTAAGCCCCGCCTGTTCAACTGGGCTGGTAATGCTATAGAGGTTCGTATGGTCGGGGTGGACAGACAGGCAGCTCAGAATCTGGCACCCTCTCTCTCAGAAGATAGCCATACGCCAGTGCCTCCAACTCGCAGACCCCTGTTTTCTACGCCTCCTTCAAAGGCTCCTGAAAGAAAGGTTCCTGAAAGAAAAACCTTTGAAAGAAAAGCTCTTGAAGAAAGTGACAAAGAGCTTTCTGACAAAGAGGAGAGTGAAGATGAGAATGAAGAAGCCCCCAGGGCGTCTGTGCACACCTCTCCACCAATGCCTCCTGCTCCAGAGGCACCTGCACCTGTGACTCCCCCTCAACCCCATGGAGAGAAACAAGCAGAGAAAGAAGAAAGCGATGATGATACGGGCTTTGGTCTGTTCGACTGACGGCGGTTTTTTCCCCACTCTTTTTCAGAAGCCCCCTCGGAACCGGGGGCCATTATCTGCTAAAATCCCCGCGTATTATAAAACCCGCGCCGGATTTACGTTCCGGTCAGCCGCTAAGGATAATAACAGTGTTATCTGCAAAACAGCCTTTTTCTCCCCAGGCGGATGTAGTTGTCTGCGCTCTCTATAAATTTGTTTCCCTTGAAAATTACCAGGATATCCAGGCTCCGCTGCTGAACGTTATGGCGGACAATCATGTGCGTGGAACTCTGCTACTGGCCAGTGAAGGCATAAACGGAACTGTCGCAGGTTCCCGCAAAAGTATTGATGCCCTGCTAGCCTGGCTGGAACAGGATAAAAGGCTTGCGCCCCTGGAAACCAAAGAATCTTACGTCAATAGTCTTCCTTTTAAACGCACCCGGGTAAAGCTGAAGAAGGAGATTGTCACCATGGGGGTTGAAGGTATAGACCCGAGAAAGACCGTTGGCACCTATATCGCCCCCCAGGAGTGGAACGAGCTGATCAGTGATCCGGATGTGCTGCTTGTAGATACCCGTAATAACTATGAAATACAGGTAGGCACTTTTAAAGGTGCGGAAAACCCGGAAACAGAAACGTTCCGCGAATTTCCCGCCTATGTAAAAGAAAATCTTGATAATAAAACCCATAAAAAAGTCGCCATGTTCTGCACTGGGGGAATTCGTTGCGAGAAATCTACCGCTTATATGAAGGAACAGGGTTTTGAGGAGGTCTACCATCTGAAGGGTGGTATCCTGAAATATCTTGAAGAAGTGCCGGAAGAAGACTCCCTGTGGCAGGGGGAGTGCTTTGTCTTTGATGATAGGGTAACTGTGAACCACCAGTTACAAAAAGGCAGCTACGACCAGTGCAACGCCTGTCGTCTGCCTGTTACGGAAGAAGACAAGGTCAGCGAGAAATATCAGCAGGGTGTCAGCTGCCCCCAATGCTATGGCCGGTTAACCGACAAACAGAGATATCGCTTCTCTGAACGGGAGCGGCAAATGCAGCTGGCTCGTTCCCGTGGTGAACATCATCTGGGTGGTGATGTGGCTCAAACCATTGAAAAAAGGCGGGAACTGAAAACTGAACGGCGGAAACAGCAACAAAACAAAAACAATTCATAAGATAACAGGACAGCCTCATCCAGAGAGCTGTCCCATCTTCCCTTCTCAATATGAATATATTGATAAATCCCCGGCTTTTGTTTCTGTAAAAATTTTAGCGCCCTTCATTGGATTCAATAATAAGGCTGCGCCCAACCCTTCTCGACTAGAAATCGGGAACGGTTGGTATGTAGAAGGTTCATCCCATATACATGAAATGACAGTGTAGTGCGGTCTGTATGGTTGACGACTGAGTGAATGCCTTCGGAAGGAATTGCCAGAACATCTCCCGGACCAAGGGTGATAACGCGGTCTTTTTCCAGTTTCACCGGACCTTCAGTAACCAGTTCACCCAAAGGCTTCCATAAGGTATTGGTTTCATTGCCATCCACACCAACCATAATCGCCCAGGTGTTGTGGTTATGGACAGGAGAGGCATAACCAGGCAGCCAGGCAACTGCGGCTACATAAAGAGTGTTGTCCTCTTCCATGTGGAGAGTATTAGGGGCAAATCCGTCTTCAGGAGAGGTGCTGTAAAACTCGTTGGTCAGCCAGTCACGGTTCATAGCGACTTTTCTGGCCAGTGGTGAGAGCTGGGCCAGCAAGGTGCCTTCATCGGAAATTTCACGGGTCAGTCGGCGCAGGTCGTCGATAAAGGCTGGCAGATTGTACTCGCTCTCACTCATGGGGCTTGCTCCTGGGATTTGGATTTAGATTAGCCGGTTTACTCCATCTGTCAGCTCAGCTTCGGATGCCCTGTCTTCAGGGCTTAACCCCGTGTACAGCAACCTTAACAAAATAAAGAAAGCCGGAAACAGAGGGGGCTAATCGCTGTCTTAGGGGCTGTTGAGGTTTCATGTCCAGCGGTAATGGCTGGGAGGATAGTTATTATGTTGCCAGCGAACTGCCAGCCTTTCACACCACCGGTGTTACGTCGGAGTGGGCTACGCCGCGAGCGGCGCAGCTCTCTGTCTTCTGTTCCCGCACTGGATGGGAGAACCGTAAGCCCCGGACAGCTCCATGGTGGCGATGTCCTCTTTCGGCACAGCAGCCCTGATCCCATCAGCAAAGCTATCAAGTGGGGGCAGCTGCTTCACTTACGCAGTGTTGAAGTGGCTGAAACCGTCAGTCAGGCCCATGATATCAGCCATGCGGCTCTGGCCCTGGGAACCGATGATGTGATGGAGTTCGATGAAGGGGGAGCAAAGAAAAAACATCTTCTGTTTGGAAAAGGCTACGGCTGTGTACGTGGTCCTATGTCCCTGCCTAGCCGTAAAGCTGGCCAGTATGAGGTGTATGAGTGTATCTACCCCGAACTGCGCAGCGTTATGGTGGAGAAAGCGTCGGAGATATGGTCCATCGTCCATTGCTGTAGACACCTTGTCGCAAGTTATGGTGTTGAAAAGGTGATCCGCTCGGGCATCTTGCTCGAACGCGGGGAGAAGATGCTGGCGCTGGAAGATTTTGAAAAAACCATCAGTGGTCGTCTGCAAAAGGCGGCGAACAGGGCAACTGGAGACAATACGGATAATGTCAGTGGGGCGAGGGGGAGCACGCCGCTGGAAATTAAGTTTTTCTGTTCCGAGTTTGTGACCTTTGTGATCCTGTGGTCAACCCTGACCATTGGCGATGATAAGGCCCGTGAATTCGTTCGCCGCCATCAGGAGGATACTGATTCGATCACCCTTGGCACTGACCATGCGCAAATCTCACCGGCCGAACTGTTTGTAAGGATACAGACAGTTGGTAAACCCTTCTTTCGTTACAAGGGGCGTCTGGTGACCTCCTCCTGATATCCGTATAAGTGTCTGCCTGATGTCGGATAATCCAGGGACTTCTGCAACTGCCTGAAGGCAGTTTTCTTCTAAACTCTACTGCGTAATCTCTACTGCATAATAGAGTACAGAGGTACGCATCATGACAGAACAGCAAATGCGAACAGAGCTGGCCGCCTGTTACCGGCTTGTAGCTTATTATGGCTGGGATGATCTTATTTATACCCATATTTCTGCACGTATTCCGGGAACCGATGACCAGTTTCTGATCAACCCCTACGGCATGATGTTTGATGAAGTGACGGCATCAAGTCTGGTACGTATAGACATCACCGGAAAAAAAATGGACGACAATCATCACCTCGTAAACCCTGCCGGGTTTACCATTCACAGTGCGGTTCATGAGATTCGTAAAGACAGCCATTGTATAATGCACCTGCATACCAATGCCGGGGTGGCCATATCGGCCCAGAAAGAAGGGCTGCTACCCATTTCCCAGCAGTCAGCCTTTGTTATCAATTCACTCAGTTACCATGATTACGAAGGGGTTGCCCTGAATCCAGATGAAAAAAAACGGTTACAGAGTGACCTCGGGAATAACAACTGCATGATTCTTCGCAATCATGGCCTGCTGGTATGTGGAGAGACAGTGGGTGAAGCCTTCCAGCGTATGTACCTTCTGCAGCGTTCCTGTGAGATTCAGCTTATGGCTCAGACAGGAGGAGGCCCGGTTATTACAATAGCGGATAAGATTCTGGATGCTATTAACGGGCAGTCCAAGTCTTTGGCCGGTGGTCTTGGCAAGGAGTTTGGCTGGCCAGCGCTGTTGCGTCTGGTAGAGAAAATAGCGCCTGACTATAAAAATTAGGCAGCGTTGACAATTCAGCATGCAACCTGAGATGCCCGCTGCAGTACATTTCTGGGTATTGATGTTGAGTGCCTTGCTGAAAGGGAGGGCGGGTCATTATACTTGCCCTTTACTTGTCGGAGTGCTGTGAACACAGGTGTGTTCCGGCTGAGATTCCATGGTTATGGAAAATCCGTTGAACCTGTTCGGGCTAATACCTGCGAAGGGAACAAGGATAGGCCCGGGGCTATGTTGCCCCCTGCCTCTCAAATGATCTTCGGCAAGCCAGACTAAATAACCGATAAACAGGACCTGTTCCGTGGCTTGCGATTCCAAACACCTTATTAAGGATGCCTGTCGTCCGTTTCCATCCTCCGAGAAAATTTACGTGAGTGGCAGCCGGTCGGATATCCGTGTAGGCATGCGGGAAATCTCCCTGACTCACAGCCATGAACGCTTCGGGGGCCAGCCCAATGAGCCAGTGAGGGTTTACGATACTTCCGGCCTCTACACCCAGCCCGGTTACAGCCATGATCTGAAAGTGGGCCTTGCTCCCCTGCGAAAAGCCTGGATTGAAGAACGGGAAGATACCGGGCTGCTGGAAGGCCGTTCCTCTGGTTTTGCCCGTTCCCGGGAGAGTGATCTGCGCCTGGAAGGGATTCGTTTTGATAACCTGAAGACACCCCGGAGGGCGCTGGAAGGGAAGAATGTGTCCCAGCTTCACTACGCCCGCAAAGGCATTGTGACCCCGGAGATGGAATATATCGCCATCCGGGAGAGCATGGGCCGTAAAGACCATGGACTGAGTGCCATTACCCCGGAATTTGTACGCAAAGAAGTGGCGGAAGGCCGGGCGATTATTCCCGCCAATATTAACCACCCTGAATCGGAACCGATGATTATCGGTCGCAACTTTCTGGTAAAGATCAACGCCAATATCGGTAACTCGCCGGTGACGTCTTCTATTGAAGAAGAGGTGGAAAAGCTGCTGTGGTCCACCCGCTGGGGTGGGGATACGGTTATGGATTTGTCCACCGGCAAGAATATCCACGAAACCCGGGAGTGGATTATCCGCAATTCTCCCGTACCTATCGGTACCGTGCCTATGTATCAGGCCTTGGAGAAGGTAAAAGGCAAGGTGAAAGAACTGAGCTGGGATGTGGTGCGGGATACCCTGATTGAACAGGCGGAGCAGGGCGTGGATTATTTCACCATCCATGCCGGAACCCTCCGTGCCCACGCGGCCAAAACTGCCAATCGGGTAACAGGCATTGTGTCCCGTGGTGGCGGTATTATGGCCCAGTGGTGTGAGCTCCATAATGCCGAGAATTTCCTCTATACCCATTTCCGGGAAATCTGTGAACTGTGTCAGGCTTACGACGTGAGTCTTTCACTGGGTGATGGTCTGCGCCCCGGCTCTATTGCCGATGCCAATGATGAAGCCCAGTTCGGCGAGTTGGAGACTTTGGGGGAACTGACCAAAATCGCCTGGGAATACGATGTTCAGGTGATGATTGAAGGCCCCGGCCATATTCCCATGCACCTTATTAAAGAAAATATGGATAAGCAGCTGGAGCACTGCCATGAAGCGCCGTTTTATACCCTTGGGCCTTTAACGACAGATGTCGCCCCTGGTTATGACCATATCACTTCCGGTATCGGCGCGGCGATGATCGGCTGGTATGGCTGCGCCATGCTCTGCTATGTGACTCCGAAAGAACATCTGGGCCTGCCTAACCGTGATGATGTGAAAGAAGGACTGATTACCTACAAAATTGCTGCCCATGCAGCGGATGTGGCCAAAGGGCATCCTGGCGCGACTATCCGTGATAATGCCCTTTCCAAAGCCCGTTATGAGTTCCGCTGGAAAGACCAGTTTAATCTGGCCCTGGATCCGGAAACCGCCAAAGCCTACCACGATGAAACCCTGCCCCAGGACGGTGCCAAGGAAGCGGAGTTCTGTTCCATGTGCGGCCCTGACTTCTGCCCTATGCGTATGACCCGTGAAGTACGGGAACTGGAATCCGGTGAATAAAATCTGGAGTTAAGTTTTCCAGTCTGTTTATTCCTGTTTTGGCAGAACAAGGAACAGGTATCCAGTTACCTGGTTACCTGGACTTGGCTCTGTTCTTTGGGGAGCAGGAATAAACGTCTCGGCTGCAGAATATGCCGGACTATTTTGTTGAATCCGGCAGAAACCGTTGTTCCCCAGTATACACTGTCGCCCGGCCCGAACGGCAGAATCCGGCCAGTGAAAGGTTATACTGTTTCGCCAGATCAACGGCCATTGTGGTTGCCGCAGAAACCGCCATCAGAATCTCGATGCCCACAGTCGCGGCTTTCTGCACCATTTCAAAACTGGCCCTGCTGGTGACCATAGCCGCGCCATCCGTCCATTTGTTGCGGCTGCGCAGGCCAATCAGTTTATCCAGGGCCACATGGCGGCCAACATCTTCCCGAATCCCCAGAATATTGCCTTTTGAATCCAGCCAGAGGGCCGCATGGGTGGCACCGGTCAGCGTGCCCATATTCTGGTTCTGGCGCAGCAGCCCGTTAAGGACCGGATCCAGGGCCGGGAGGGGAAACCGTTGCTCCTGGATAAGGGGCTTAACCGGCCTGACCACCTGATCCAGCTGCTCAGTGCCACAGATACCGCAGCCTGTGCGCCCGGCCAGAGTGCGCCGATGCTGCTGGAGTTCGCTGGCTCTGCGGCTGCTCAGTTCCATCTGGATTTCCAGGCCATTGCCGGCGTCAACGATATCCATGCCGTAGAGTTCATCCGATGACTGAATAATCCCTTCCGCCAGGGAGAAGCCGGTGGCGAAATCTTCCAGATCCTGCGGGCTGCACATCATAACAGTGTGAGATATACCGTTGTATACCAGGGCCACGGGCACTTCCCTGGCAAGGACATCTTCCGACCACTGCCGGGGTGAATCTGAACGGACTTTCCAGACGGCCCTGGTCTGGGTTGCGGAATGTGTATCCGTATAGGAACTGGTGTCGGAGTCCATACGACAGAGGCAGCCTTTCTCGGTGATTGGGAGGCACAGGGTTCAGTCTATTGCACTGTTTGGCTATTGTACTGTTTGGCGGCAGGTTCCTGAACAGTGGGGAAATGGTTATTTTCATTAACTGGATGCCGACCGGGTAGTCAGTGGAGGGGAATGTCCTCTTCCCGCTTCCGGTCAAATCCGGAAATCCCCTAAAATTGTCCGTCTAACAAGGGAAAGTGTCGCAACCCCCGACTAATATTAATCGCCAGGCTCCTGGTTAGTGCATCGATCCAGCAGATAGGCGACTGAGTGGTAGGCAACACCGCTATGGTGGCTGAGTCCGATTTCGCAGGTTCTGTTGCTTGAAACCCCTTCCCTGCAGTTATCTGGAATCTGTTTCTTCAGCGGTGACAGGGCGCTGGCGTTGAGTTCCGGAACATTGAAGCCTTTGTCTCCGGCAAAGCCACAGCAGGTGATGTCCTCAGGAATGACCATCTCCCTGGTACAGCGACTGACAATGGTTTTCAATTGCTCACTGCTACCCAGTTTCTGCAGGCTGCAGGGAATATGTACCATCACTGGCTCTTCCTGGGGAGTAATGGTCAGCTGATCCAGCAGGTAGTCATGAATAAACTCCACCAGGTCAAATACCATCGGGCTGTCCTGGTCGTCTTCCCGTTGCTGCCAGCTACAGCTGCTGGTGTCAGAGATGATCGGCCATCGGCCCTGTTCACTGGTTTCCCAGAGCTGGTCGCGTAACTGATCGGCTTTCTGTTCGGCTGTCTGCGGTATGCCTTTTGACTTAAAAGGCTGGCCACAGCAGAGTGCGGAAAGGTTCTTGGGCAGGATAACCCGGTAACCGGCCTTGGCCAGTAGTCGCATCACCACATCGAACAAGGGTTCCTGCTCAAAATCCAGACGGGCGGGAGCCATATTACGGCTGGTACAACTGGGAAAATAGACCACCGCCTGATCACCATCAACTTCTGGAAGAGGGGGGCTTTTCAGGGCGAACTGGCCAGCGGCTTTGGGCATGCCGGAATTCCATAGGGGAATCCGGTTTCCAGAAAGTTTTCTTACGCTATTTGTGACTGCGGCCATGGCATCTGTACCCAGCAGGGCGTGAGCGGTATCAGCGACCTTCAGTGAGCTTCTGAGAGCTATGGCAGTACCAGCGAAATGTCTGCCAATAAATGCCGCCTGTGGCTGATGGCTCCTGTTGTTTTGTGCCCGCAGCTTTAAAGTCAGGTTGCCGGTGTTAATACCGACAGGGCAGTGCAGGGAACAGAGTCCGCAGGCTGCACAGGTATCTATACCCTGCCAGGTGTAGGCGCTTTCCAGCTCTTCCAGCCTCTGTTTCTGTTCAGGGCTGGCAGCTTCTCTTCGTAACCGGCTGATCTCCCGCCAGAGCACAATGCGCTTGCGTGGTGTAAGGGTCAGCTCTCGAGAGGGGCAGGCCGGTTCGCAGAAACCACACTCAATGCATTTGTCTACCAGTTCATCGGCGGCGGGCATGGGTTTGAGATTCTTGATATGAGCCTGTTGGTCGTTGTTAAGAATCACCCCGGGATTAAGGATACATGCCGGGTCCAGCAGAGTTTTGATGCACTTCATCAGCCGGTAGGCGTCTTTTCCCCACTCCAACTCAACATAGGGGGCCATATTGCGGCCGGTTCCATGCTCGGCTTTGAGGGAACCTTGATACTCTACGGCTACCAAATGGGAAACATCGTCCATAAAACCCTGGTAGCGCTCTACTTCCTCAGGGCTTTCAAACCCTTGTGTAAAGACAAAGTGCAGATTGCCTTCCAGGGCGTGGCCAAAAATAATGGCTTCGCTGTATTCGTACTTATCAAACAGCTGCTGGAGTTTTTCCACTCCCTCTGCCAGCTGTTCGATGGGAAAGGCCACATCTTCAATAATCACTGTGGTGCCAGTCTGGCGAACTGCTCCCACGGCTGGGAACAGGCCTTTGCGAATCGCCCACAGGGCAGCGTATTCCGATTCGACTTTAGTAAACGGCACCTGTTCAAGAACAGGGAATCCGGCCAAGGGATTGCTGATGTCGTTTATCTTCTGTTCCAGCGCAGCATGGTCTTCCGCCCGGGTTTCAATCAGCAGGGCACAGGCTGTCTGGCTCAGGTTACTGTTAATAAAGGCCGGCAGGCCGGGCTGACCCTCAACGGAAGCCAAAGCCCTGCGATCCATCAGCTCAACCGCAGCAACTGGACAGGATTTGAGGGCGGTGGTTGCCCGGCAACAGCTGTCGATATCTGGAAATACCACCAGGGCCGAAGCCTTGTGAGCATGGTCCGGTACCGTGTTATAGGTAACCGAGGAGATAAAGCCCAGAGTGCCTTCTGAGCCGACCAACAGGTGAGCCAGAATATCAATCGGGTCGGTAAAATCCACCAGGGCATTAATGCTCAGGCCGGTGGTGTTCTTGAGTCGGTATTTGTGGCGAATCTTGTCGTGCAGCTCGGGGTTGTCCTTAACCTCACAGGCCAAAGTCTCCAGCTCGGCCAGTAATGACCTGTGGGACTGCCGAAAGCTGGCAACACTGTCCGGGTCACCGGTATCCAGCAATGTGCCATCGGCAAGTATCAGGCGAATGCTGGCCAGGGTGTGATAGCTGTTCTGGGATACACCGCAACACATGCCGCTGGCATTGTTGGCGGCAATGCCACCAATCCGACAGGTGTTAATAGATGCCGGATCGGGGCCAATCCTGCGGCCATAGGGCTTCAGAAAATTATTAGCCTGTGCGCCGATCACTCCGGGCTGCAGGGTGATCTTATGGCCATTCTCGTGAATTGTATGTTCACCCCAGCCGCTGGCGGCAATCACCAGCACGGAGTCGGTAACAGCCTGACCTGAGAGGCTGGTGCCTGCGGCGCGAAAGGTCAGAGGTATCTGTCGCTGGTCTGCCAGTTGAATAATCTGTTGAACTTCCGCTTCCGCTTCAGCCAAGACAACCAGTTGTGGTATCAGCCGGTAAAAGGAGGCATCGGTACCAAATGCCAGCAGGCGGGCAGGATCGGTCAGCAGACGCTGCTTTGGCAGTATCTGCGTCAGGGTGTCATAGAGAGCGAATACATCTTTATTCATGGCAGCAATTTAATTGTTATTCGGTATCATTGACCAGCAGAACGATCAGTTCCCTTGGGCCGTGGGCCCCGTAAGCAAGAATACGGGCAATATCGGCGGTTTTTGAGGGGCCGGAAATCAACAGCGCATTGGTTGGCATGCCGTTGGCCCAGCCTTCGGTCTCCAGTACTTCTGCCAGAGTGTTATGAATCTGGCTGGTTCTCAGCAGGACGAAGTGCACTGGTGGAACCAGGGACATAGCTCTGGGTTCCTTAGGGTTGGGCCAGAGCACCAGGCTGCCGGTCTCGGCGATGGCACCACGGCAACCGGTGAAAGCGGCAGGAACATCAAACAGCCAGTCGCTGTCGTTTTTATCTGCAGCGTTCTGGACGTCTGGAACAGTCACCAGATCCAGCTGACCTGGATTGTTTTGCAGGGTCTGTCCAGCTTCAGTTTCTGCCGGAATCAGCAGGCGTTCAATACCTTTCTCCTGAAGTATCTGGTTCAGGACGACAGGCCATTGTTGCCCAGTGGTTTTGTGAATCTCGGTCTTTACTGCGGACATGGCTGCGATAAAGTGCTCGATACGCTGTTCCGGCGGCAGCGAGAAGGGCGGTATCTGGCCGGTATCCTCTTCCCTGGTCAGGGGCTGGGTCTGGGTCTGGCCAAGGCCAGTCCGCAGGCGATCCAGAATATTGTTACGGCTGTTTGGGTTCATTACTTGTCCCCCGTCTGTTTCTGTTGCTCACGGCGATGGGAGGCGATCATGCTGCGCAGGCTTTTTGAGGCCGGCTTGGGTGTGGTGCGGTAGTCGGTCCAGCCTTTCATTTTCGATGGTGTCAGCCCGCGCATCAGGGTGGCGGACAGGGCAAAGGTCCGGTACAGGGATGGTGACTTGTACAGCTGGCTCCAGCCCAGCCAGGCGGTTTTCTCTTTCAGGGTGAACTTGCTGCCGTGGCCCTTGATAACCGCTTTTTCGCCTTTCTTAAGCTTACGGACCCCTTCATAGCGCAAACGACGCAGAATATCCGGTATGGGAATACGCACCGGGCAGACGTCGCCACAGGCGCCACACAGGGTGGAGGCACTGGGCAGGTCTTTGGTGGTTTCCATTCCCAAAAGGTGTGGAGAAAGAATAGCGCCAATGGGGCCTGGGTAGGTGGTGCCGTAAGCATGACCCCCCAGTCGTGTATACACCGGGCAGTGGTTCATGCAGGCAGCACAGCGGATACACTGAAGGGTCTGGCGCAGCTCTTCATCGGCAAAAGGAATGGTACGACCGTTATCCAGCAGAACCAGATGCACCTCTTCCGGACCATCTTCTCCATCCTTGCGGGGGGAAGAGATCATATTCACATAGGTGGTGATCGGCTGACCGGTGGCAGAGTTGGTTAGCAGCTGTAGCAGGGCGGGCAGGTCATTGAGGTTCTCAATCACTTTCTCAATGCCTGTGACCGCAATATGGACTTTTGGCACTGTGGTAGCCATACGACCATTGCCTTCGTTTTCCACCAGCACCAGAGTACCGGTCTCGGCCACCATAAAGTTCACGCCGGTCAGACCAATATCGGCATTGCGGAACTGTTTGCGCAGATCTTTTCGGGCTGCCTGAATCAGGGCATCGACATCTTCAGTGTATTCACAGTTTTTCAGAGAGTTGGCAAACAGTTCAGCAATCTCTTCCCTGGACTTGTGAATGGCCGGCATAACGATATGGGAAGGTTTATCGCCCGCCAGCTGCAGAATGAATTCACCCATATCGGATTCGACTGCGGAGATGCCTTCCTGCTCAAGAAAGTGGTTGAGCTCGGTCTCTTCGCTGACCATGGACTTGCCCTTGATCATTGTGCGGGCATTGTGGCTCTGGGCAATCTCAAGAACAGTCTGGTTGGCCTGTTCCGGGGTCTCTGCCCAGTGCACATGAATACCGTTTTGCTGGAGTCTGGCTTCCAGCTGTTCCAGCAGGTCGGGCAATTTACTAAGTGCTCGACGACGAATACTGGCACCCTTGTCCCGCAGCAACTGGAGCTGGTCATCATTGGTGAAGCGGCTGCTGCGCTTGTCCATCAGGAAGTTCATGGCTTCCCGGAAATTACTGCGCAGCTGGGGATTGTTCAGGTCCCGATGGACCCGCTGATCAAAATTGAGATTATCAGACGGGTGTTGATGCAGGGGAATACGATCAGACATGACTGTCCTCCGTACTGGCAGGGGTGGTGCGCTCCCAGAGGTAACTGGCCAGGTGAGTGCCTCGCAGTGGTTGTTTCTGGTATTCAAGGGCTCCGTTGATATTCATCAGGCAGCCAAAGTCGGCGCTGATCAGACGGGTACTGTTGGTGGCAGTGATATTGGCGACCTTGTCGTTCACCATGGCACCGGAGATTTCTGGATAGCGCACGCAGAAGGAGCCACCAAAGCCGCAGCACTCGGCTTCATGGTCATGGACCACCCGGGTGACATGCTGAAGGCCGTCGACCAGCACCCAGCCGGTTTTATGGGTGCCCATTTCACGGCGGGCAGTGCAGGAGGTGTGAACCGTGACAGTCTCTGGCTCGCCAAGGTCTTCTGGATGATAGTTAAGGATGTGAACCAGAAATTCGGTGAATTCAAACACCCTTTCAGCAAACTGTTGTGCCTGTTGTTCTTCCGGCTGGCCCGCAAACAGTTTGGGGTAATGGTGGTGCATCATGCCGCCGCAGGAGCCGGACAGAATCACAATGGGCCAGTCTTCGGGCATGGCCTGCATCTGCAGTCTGGCAACATTGCGGGCTTCATCATCGTAGCCTGAGGTGTAGGCGGGCTGGCCGCAGCAGGTCTGCTGTTCGGCAAACTCGACCTGAATGCCTTCGCGTTCCAGCAGTTTCAGGGCATCCAGTCCGGCCTGGGGCTGTAACAGATCAAGAAGGCAGGTGCCGTACAGATAAACCCGTTCGGGTTTGGCAGGGTAGGGTCTGTTATTGCGGTCACCGACGGAGCTGCGATGAGTGGGGCTTTGCTCTTGTGGGGTGCCACCCATGGCATCGTAAAAAAGTTCATCAGACATAGGCTCTTACCTTGCCACACCGGGCTGCAAAGACAGCCCGGTGAAGTCTCTGTTCAACCCATCAGTGGGTCAGTAATACCAAACATGGTCAGGGCAATCGTTCCCAGAATGCCGGTAGCAAGTACGTAGTACAGTGTCGGAATAATGGTCATCCTCAGGGTCGCGCCTTCACGTCCCAGCAGACCAACCGTTGCCGATGCGGCCACCACATTATGGATAGCAATCATGTTACCAGCAGCTGCGCCCACCGCCTGCATGGCGACCATAAGGGCGGTGGAGAGTCCCAGGGCTTCCGCGACACCGAACTGGAACTGGGACAGCATCATGTTACTGACGGTGTTGGAGCCAGCGATAAAGGCCCCCAGTGCTCCGACAGCCGGAGCGAACAGGGTGTAGAGTTCCCCGAAGCTGCTGGCCACAAACCGGGCCATGGAAACCGGCATGCTGGCAAAACCGGAGTCGTTAACGCCGGAGTTGATCAGGATACGCACCATGGGGATGGTAAACATCAACACAAAGCCAGCACCCAGCAGGGTACGGGAAGATTCCTTCAGAGCCGTCGACATACTGCGCAGAGGGATACGGTGCAGGAAGATGGTCGCCAGAACCACCAGCACCATAATGCCGCCAGGCAGGTAGAGAGGCTGAATACCGGCGCTGATACCTACTTCCCCGAGGATGTTGCTGAGATTCAGGGAGATAACCTTGGAGATCTCCTTGGCAAACGGCAGGGTTCTGGTCATCACCAGCAGTACAGCGACCAGTATATAGGGGCTCCACGCCCGCACCAGGGACATGCCTTTCTGGTTGGACAGGGTATCCAGTTTGATTTCCAGCTTGCCAACCCACTCGCTGGGCCATTGCTCAGGGGGAGCGAAGGTCCAGGTCTCTTTCGGCAGCAGGAAGCCTTTCCGGGCCGCCAGGGTGACGATGGTCAGGCTGGTCAGGCCGCCCAGCAGGGAGGGGAACTCGGGTCCAAGGAAGACGCCGGTCAGGGCGTAGGGAATGGTGAAGGCCAGTCCGGCAAAGATCGCGAAAGGCGCGACCGCCAGGCCCTCTTTCCAGGAGCGGTTACGACCAAAAAAGCGCGTCATCATCATCACCATGAACAGCGGAATCGCGATACCCACAATCGCATGGATGATGGCGACTTCACTGGTGACCAGCTGCAGGAAGGTATTCCAGCTGGAGCCGTTGGTGGCCAGTTGCTCTGCGAGAGCGTCGGAATCCAGCCCTTTGGTCACACCGATGATGATAGGAGTGCCGACCGCACCGAAAGAAACCGGTGTGCTCTGGATCATCATTCCTGCCATCACCGCCGCCATGGCCGGGAAGCCGATAGCAACCAGCAGTGGGGCAACAATTGCCGCCGGAGTACCAAAACCGGAGGCGCCTTCGATAAAGGAACCAAACAGCCAGGCAATAATGATGGCCTGGATGCGCTGGTCTGGAGTAATCCCGGTAAAGCCCGCCTTGATGGCGGTGATTGCTCCGGAGTGTTTAAGCGTGTTGAGCAGCAGTATGGCTCCGAAGATGATCCATAAAACTGCGATGGTGATAACTAACCCCTGTAATGACGAAGCGAGAATACGATTAAAAGATACTTCCCATGCAAAAAACGCAATACCGGCTGTGAGCAGGAACACGGCAGGCATGGCGGTGCGGGCAGGAAGGCGAATGCCAACCAGAAGGATGGCCGTGACCAGTATGGGAGTGAAGGCCAGCAGGGCCTGAAGACCTGGACTCATTAGAAAACCCCCGAATCTTTTTATTTTCAGTTAATAATCAATATGGTATAAAAAATTGGTAAGACCAATTTTCGGCAAGAGTAAACATCCGAACCGATACATGTCAATGATTTTTGTTTGCTTGTGTTTGATGATGTTTATGGGTTGCATGTCGGCTGGTGGGGCGCTTCAATAAGCCCGGTTGCTATTGAGTGGAGACACATCGTTGGAACACCGGACCCTGTCTGAAAAGATCACTTCGGAACTGGAAGCCCTGATTATTGAGGGGGTATACAAACCCGGAGATCGCCTGCCGCCGGAACGTCAGCTGGCTTTGCAGATGAATGTCTCCCGGCCGTCATTGCGTGGTGGGCTTAAGGTGCTCACAGCCAAGGGTATTATTCGCTCTCGTCAGGGTGGTGGACACTATGTGACGGATATTCTTACCCGCTCTCAGGTTGATCCATTACTGGAAATGCTGGGCAAGCACCCTAATGCCCAGGGGGATGTGCTGGAATTTCGCGTATTGCTGGAGGGTGCCTGCGCCTATTACGCAGCGGAACGTGCCACGGATATTGATCGCGCCAGGCTTCAGAGTATTTTTGCGGATCTGGAAGAAGGTGTACGCTCCGGTAACCGGGAGCAGGAGAGCAAAGCAGATTTGGCCCTGCATGTGGCTATTGCTGAAGCCGCCCACAACCTGGTGCTGCTTTATGCCATGAACACCATGCTGAGCCTGTTCCGACAGAGTATCAGCAGCAATATCTCTGGGTTGCCCAGCAGCCATGAGGTGGGTGAAAAACTGCTACAGCAACACCGGCAAATTATTGAGGCGATCCTGCAGAGGCAACCGGACAGGGCCCGGGCAGCTGCGGAAAGCCACATTATCTCCGTGCGGGATTCCCTGATGGCATTAGAGGAAGCTCACGGACAAGAAGAAACCCTTCTGGAGCTGTCCCGGGTATCAGTCTGACGGCCCAACCATGTAAGATGGTGAAATTAAAGTCCCGGAATTATTAAACAGCTTATGGCGATTACCATCATTCGCCGGGAGGTCGCGGTGAATGCGCCTGCTGCCGACCTGCCAGACACTCTTCCATCCGTCCTTCGTCGTATTTATCAGGCCCGTGGCATCCATCGTGGACAACAGCTTGAACGCACCCTGAAGTTCCTTGAAAGCGGCCAGAGTATGAAAGGCCTGGCGCAGGCGGCATCTTTGCTGGCCAATGCTATCGAACAGCGCAAGAGAATTCTGATTGTCGGCGACTTTGATGCTGATGGTGCTACCAGCTCTGCGCTCGGTGTGCTGGCACTGCGGGCCATGGGCACCGCCTTTGTGGATTTCCTGGTACCTAACCGTTTTGAGTATGGCTACGGCCTGTCACCGGATATCGTGAAGGTTGCCCAAGAGCGTCAGCCGGATGTACTGGTGACGGTGGATAATGGTATCTCCAGTCTTGATGGCGTGCGGGCGGCAAAGGAAGCCGGTATGACCGTAATCGTCACCGACCATCACCTGGCGGGTGATACGCTTCCCGAAGCTGATGCCATTGTGAATCCTAACCAGCCGGGGTGTGAATTTCCCTGGAAAAATACCGCCGGAGTCGGGGTTATCTTTTACTTATTATGCCGTTTGCGCACAGAACTCGATCAGAGAGGATGGTTTGAGTCTGCGCAGTGTCCCGTAGGCAGTAAACCGAATATGGCCGGATTCCTGGATCTCGTGGCTTTAGGTACTGTTGCGGATGTGGTTGGACTGGGTAGTAATAACCGTATTCTGGTGCATCAGGGCATTGGTCGTATTCGTGCTGGTCGTGCCCGGCCGGGAATTCTGGCTTTAGCTGAAGTCGCACGTCGTGATCCCGCCCGGCTGGTGGCTTCTGATCTGGGCTTTGCCCTTGCGCCCCGTTTGAATGCCGCGGGACGTCTGGACGATATGTCCCTCGGTATTGAACTGCTGATTACCGATGATCCGGCCCATGCCCGTCATCTGGCCAGTGAGCTGGATGGTCTCAATCGTGAGCGCCGGGAAATTGAAGACAGTATGAGAAATGAGGCCATGCGTGATCTGGCCAGGCTGGAGCTGGACGATAAGAAAGATCTGCCCTGGGGCGTTTGCCTGTATCAGGATGACTGGCACCAGGGGGTGATCGGTATTCTGGCTTCACGGGTAAAGGAACAACTGCATCGGCCGGTGATTGCCTTTGCCCCTGGGAATGAAGGTGAGATCAAGGGGTCTGCCCGTTCTATTCCCGGTTTTCATATCCGGGATGCACTGGAGGCTGTGTCTACTAAGCACCCTGGGTTGATTATCAAGTTTGGTGGCCATGCCATGGCGGCTGGCCTCTCCCTGAAAGAAGAGGACTATCAACAGTTTTCTGAAGCCTTTGACCAAGAGGCCCGGCGGTTGCTCACTATTGACCAGCTGGAAGCGGCATTGCTCAGTGATGGCGCTTTGAATTCTTCGGAATTAAATCTGCAAACAGCGGAACTGCTGCGGGAAGCCGGTCCCTGGGGGCAGAACTTTCCGGAACCCCTGTTTGATGGTGTGTTTACACTGCAGGATCAGCGTATTGTCGGCGCAAAACATCTGAAAATGGTTGTGGTGTCTGAGGATAGTAATGAATGGATTGACGGCATCTGTTTTAACGTGGATACCGCACTCTGGCCAAACCCTTCGGCCAGTAAAGTACGCTTGGTTTACCGGCTGGATGTTAATGAGTTCCGCGGACGGCGTAGTGTACAGCTAATGGTGGAACATATTGAAGCTGTTTGAGAATGTAACGCCAGCAGTTTTTGTCCTTCAGATTCAAAGTCCTTCAGATTCAAAGCCCCTCAGGTTCAAACTTTGTTGGCTGGCGTTACGGTCGTTTATATCTCTTTATGGGGGCCAAATACTTCAAAGTGAATATGACCGTCCTCAATACCCCAGTCTTTTAGCGCTTCCTTGACCATGGTCATGTAACCCAGGGGACCACAGAAGTAATAGTGGGCTCCTGGCAGTTCAATCTGCCTGCGGATCGTTTTTAAATCTGTTCGAGTGGCAAAGTCATAACCTGTGCATTTTTCGGTGGGCTGGTCATAAAACAGAATCTGTTCAACATTTTCATGTTTGTCAGCCAGTGCTTTTACATGTTCCTTGAATCCGTGAACCCTGCTGTTCAGTGCGCCGTGAACGTAGACAATTTGGCGTTCAGGACCGGATTGAGTCAGGGTATTAAGCATGCTGAGCATCGGTGTCTGGCCAACGCCACCGCTTAACAGCACAACAGGTGTGCCGGCTTTGGTGTCCAGAAAAAAGTCCCCGGTGGGAGGACTGAGTTCGACAGTATCACCTGTGTGAATTTCGTCGTGCAGGTAATTGGAAATCAAACCTTTGGTGTCTCCGGTACCTTCACGTTTCACTGAGATTCGGTAACCTTTCCCATTAGGCGCATCTGAGAGACTGTATTGGCGAATGCAGCGATTCTCTGAATTTTCCGGCTGCAGATAGATGCCTATGTACTGGCCGGGAATAAAATCAGCAACAGGCTCACCGTCTTCCGGTTCCAGATAGAAGGAAGTGATCAGATCACTCTCTTTGGTTTTGGCTGTCACCTTGAATGTACGGGTGCCTCTCCAGCCACCCGGGGTAGATGCATTGCTCTGGTATATACCTTCTTCCGCTTCAATAAAGATATTGGCGAGAAGCTGATAGGCCTCTGCCCAGGCATTCAAAATGTCATCGGTGGCAGCATCACCAAGGACATGGGCAACAGCGCCCAGCAGGTTCTCACCCACAATCGGATAGTGTTCCGGCAGTATGTTAAAGCTGGCGTGTTTGTGGGCAATACGCTGTACAACAGCGGTCAGGACTTCAAGGTTATCAATATTGGCAGCATAACCGTAAACGGCCGCGGCCAGGGCGGTTTGCTGGCGTCCTGTTTTCTGATTAGTGGCGTTAAATATATTCAGCAGTTCGGGGTGTTGGCTGAACATGGTCTGGTAAAAGTGCCGGGTGATTGTTTCACCATGTTCAGCCAGAACCGGTGCCGTGGATTTTACAATACGAACTGTCTGCTCACTCAGGGACATCGTGCAGCGTTTCCATTTTTGTGCTTATGAGGGGGATTTTTTAAACATTCATTTTTTATGAATGTTATCAATCCTATCCGTATCTTTCCAGAGTGTCTACAGCCTTACAAATAAGAAGTTGAGCGTGAGTTTGAAGTTCCCGGAGTCCATAGTACGTGCAGGGTTGGAAGAGCCTGTGCTGCATCAGTAAACGTTAACAGACTCAGGCTTTGTCTATTCTGTCTGCTTCATTTTGAGAGGCAGATTTCAGTGACAGTGAATAATTACGTGTTTTTGCGTTTGTGTTTCCTCCTCGTATTATGGTTTATGCTGCTGGGACGTTCCCTGGCAATGTTGCCAGATTTGCCTGATGATTATCGGGTTCCGGAAGTGGACGAGGCAAAAATGCGTCAACACTGGGCTTCGCTGGGAGGGCTGTTTGGCGCTCCTTTTCCTGATCAGTGCTATGCCGAAGACTTGCTGGGTAAACTGCGGAGCTTGAAAGGCCAGCTTGAGCAAAATATTCGTGATTGCGATACGTTTCGGAAATTTAAAATTGATACGGATGAGACCCAGGAACTTAGCGCGATTCTTTCTCAGACCCTGATCAAAGGGCATCTTGAATTCTATAACGGACATTTTGAAAATGCCCGTCAGCTGGGGAAAGCAGCGGGCTATGCAGGAGTTCCCCTTGTTGTGCGGGCTCTGATGATTTCCGGTTTTCTACCCCTTGCGGCCACTGAAGAAGACCCCTCAGGTGAGAAGCGACGTAAAGCGTGGACAAAAGAGGCGGCAGAACTCATATCTGAGGAAGAATTTTATCAGCTGAAACCGATACCGGATCTGGTTAAGTGGATGGTCTGTGCGCGCATCAGAGACCTGGATATTCAGAAGAACTCTCTTGGAATAGTGGATATTGCTTCGACTTTTACCAGAGTGTATGAGCTTTGCGAGCATTGCTGCAGGGAGAGTGCAACAGATTTAATGCCTGACGGAGATCCTGTATACAGAATTATGAAGGCAGGGATGCAGATCGGTTATTTATCGGCATTCCGAAGAAGAGCCGGTGATAAGACTCACTTCGGCTGGTTTCTGGGGAAAATGAAAGGAGTGGTAAAAAGTGTCGGGGATATGACGAAGTTGACGTATAACTTCAGAGAAGAAGAGATCATGGAAACTGTGGATAAGCTGAAGCCCTGCTTTGAACCCATGCCTCTTTCTCTGTACTTTGTTTATGGTGACGCTTTGCGCAAAGCAGGAAAGTTCGAGGAAGCCAGAAAGTCTTTCAAAGAAGTTGTTGAAGCTAGCCCCGTGTCGGCAGAAGAAATGGTGTATTACCAAACGGCCAATGCTCGGATCAGGCTCTACCATAAGGGTGATAGTAAGGCTTTTGCTGGGCGCGAGAAATTGATTCCCTATGTCTGGACGCGTGCCGGTAAATAATGAACCGGGAATTTCTCCAATTGCCGCAGGATAGTTATCTGGTGGAAGCGCCGGATTGTTTATATGACGACTTACTATTTTGAACCAGCGTAATATCTGGCTTTGTCTATGATGTCTGTTCCTTTTCCGAGGCGGGTTCAGATATGTCTGGTCATAGAGTTTTCTTTGGGTGGTTTTTCTTTCTGGTGCTTTGGGGGGTAACCCTTCCGGGGCGAGCCGCGGACACTTTGCCAGACATGCCTGCAGGCTTTCAGGTAGATGAAGTAACTGTGGAAACAATGCAGCAAAACTGGAAGGTCCTGGGTGGGTTATTTGATGCCCCCTTTCCTGATGAGGCATATGCCCAAGAGTTGCTGGATAAACTACAGGGTTTCAAAGCCCGGTTTGAGTCAAATACGCGAACTTATCGAACCTTCCAGAAGTTTGGGATTGACACCCAGATCAGAGAAAAAAGGAAGCTCAGCGCGATTCTCTCCGACACCCTGATCAAGGGACACCTCGAACTTTATAACGGACATTTTGAAAATGCCCGTCTGCTGGGAAAAGCTGCTGAATATGCAGGGATTCCCATTGCTGTTCGGGCGCTGTCTATTTCCGGTTTTTTACCGCTGCCGGAGACTTCAGAAGACCCCAGTGGTGAAAAGCGGCGTAAAAAATGGGCGAAAGAAGGGGCAGAACTGATATCCGATGAGGGGTTTGAAGCGCTGCAACCGTTCCCGGATTTGGTTAAGTGGATGGTATACGCACGTATTAAAGACCTGGATATAAAAAAGAGTTCCCTGGGAGTAGTGGATGTTTCCCAGGCTTTTACCAGAGTCTATGAACTTTGTGGAAAGTGGTGCAAAAAAAGTAAAACCACAGATCACCCTCAGGGAGATCCCGCATACAGGGTTATGCTAACGGGAATGGAGGCTGGTTATCTGGAGGCATTTCATAGAGCGCCTGCTCAGACTGGTTCCAGCTCCAGTCAAGGAGGCTGGAGTTTGAGTTCATTCACAGATGCGGCAGTGAGGATGACAATGAATACGGTAAAGAGAGTGGGGGGTATAACCGGGGCGACGTACAATTTTAAAGAAGAAGATATCTTGGCAACTATTGATGAGTTGATGCCCCAATATAAAGTGATCCCTCTTTCCCTGCATTTTGCCTGCGGAGATGCCCTGCGTAAGGTTGGAAAGCATGAAAGATCCAGGCAGGCTTTTAAGAATGTTGTTAAGGCTACCCCTATGTCAGCAGAAGAAATGGTGTATGTAGAAACGGCCAATACCAGGCTCAGGCTTTATGAACGGGGGCATGGGGATGCTTTGGTCGGTCGTGTGAAACTTCTTCCCCATGTCTGGTCCGGTGCCGGTAAATAATCAATCCGTTGTGAATAACTGCTGAGGCTCCGGTGTCACCGTAGCGCATGAAGGGCTGGAGCAGGCAGTGCCACCGCTGTGACAGGGCGGTTTGTTCTGGCCTGCTCTTATGGATGGATGAAGGACTGTACGCAGAAAACAGCTATTTTGTCGCAGGTCATGTTCTGGTAGATTTACGCCCTTGATTTTTACCCGCAGCAGCTATTACTGGAATCCGAGATGGAAGTTAATCCAATCCTGAATGATATCAGGGATATGAGAGAGCGCACTGACGTTCTTAGGGGGTATCTTTGACTATGCCGGCAGAAAAGATCGGCTGGTAGAAGTTGAGCGTGAGCTCGAAGATCCCGCTGTCTGGAATGATCCGGACAATGCCCAGGCTCTGGGCCGTGAGCGTTCTCAGCTGGAAGGGATCGTAAAAACCATCGACAACATGGACCAGGGGCTGGCTGACGCCGGTGAACTACTGGATATGGCGGTGGAAGAGGGTGATGAAGACGGCGTTGAAGAAGTTGTCAGTGAACTGGCCAGCCTGAAAGAACAGCTGGAAAAACTTGAGTTCCGCCGGATGTTCTCCGGTGAGATGGACGCTAACAACGCCTACCTCGATATTCAGGCCGGTTCCGGTGGTACAGAAGCCCAGGACTGGGCCAATATGCTGCTGCGTATGTATCTGCGCTGGGGGGAGGACAAAGGCTTCAAATGCGAGATTATTGAAGCATCTGCTGGTGAAGTGGCGGGGCTGAAATCAGCCACTGTCCAGTTTACCGGTGAATACGCCTTTGGCTGGTTGAGAACCGAAACCGGGGTTCATCGCCTGGTGCGGAAGTCTCCCTTTGACTCTGGTGGTCGTCGGCATACGTCGTTTTCTTCCGTGTTTGTGTCTCCGGAGATTGATGACAATATCGAAATTGAAATCAATCCCGCCGACCTGCGTATCGACACCTACCGCTCCAGTGGTGCCGGTGGTCAGCACGTAAATACCACCGATTCGGCGGTACGGATTACCCACGTACCCACGGGTATTGTGTGCGCGTGCCAGAACCAGCGTTCCCAGCACCAGAACAAGGACAAGGCCATGCAGCAGCTGAAAGCCAAGCTGTATGAGCACGAGATGCAGAAGCGCACTGCGGAAGCCCAGGCCCTGGAAGACAGCAAGGCCGATATTGGCTGGGGCAGCCAGATTCGTTCCTATGTTCTGGATGACTCCCGTATCAAGGACTTGCGTACCGGTGTGGAAACAAGGAATACCCAGGCGGTGCTTGATGGAAATCTTGATCGTTTTATTGAAGCCAGTCTGAAACAGGGCCTCTGACCCAACGGACAGAGCACCCTGGTATGGCGACCCTGCCCAGGTCGTTTTAATATGTTGTAAACCCTCACTCTGGAGCGGGGCTGCATGCCCAAAAGGCAGCAGCCCCGTTCCGTGATTTTCAGGTTTGAGTCTAATGTCCACTGAACAGTCGAACAAAAATATAGCAGACACCACCGGCGAACAGCAGCAGGAAGAGAACAGGCTGATTGCCCAGCGTCGTGAAAAGCTCGGCGCTATTCGTGCTGAGCGTAACGCTTATCCCAACAGCTTCCGCCGGGACAGCTATGCGGCACGCCTGCAGGAAAAATACCAGGACCAGGACAAAGCCTCCCTGGAAGCCGCAGGCCACCGTGCCAGCGTAGCTGGCCGGGTTATCCGTAACCGTGGCGCGTTCATGGTGCTGCAGGATATGACTGGCCGTGTCCAGGCTTACGTCAACCGTAAGACCCTGGATGAGAAGGTGCTGGCCGAGATCAAGACCCTCGACCTGGGTGATATCATCGGTATTTCCGGTAACCTGCAGCGCTCCGGCAAGGGCGAGCTGTTTGTTGAAATCGAGAATTTTGAGCTGCTCACCAAGGCCCTGCGTCCCCTGCCGGATAAGCACAAGGGTCTGGCCGATATCGAAATGCGCTACCGTCAGCGCTATGTGGACCTGATCACCAGCGAAAAGTCCCGGGAAGTGTTCCTGATTCGCTCCAAGCTGATCGACGGTATCCGTCGTTACCTGGCTGACCGCGACTTTATGGAAGTGGAAACTCCCATGCTGCAGGTGATTCCCGGCGGTGCTTCTGCCCGTCCGTTTATCACCCACCACAACAGTCTGGATATCCAGATGTATATGCGGATTGCTCCCGAGCTGTACCTGAAGCGTCTGGTTGTGGGTGGTTTCGAACGGGTGTTTGAAATTAACCGAAACTTCCGTAACGAAGGCCTGTCCGTTCGTCACAACCCTGAATTCACCATGCTGGAGTTCTACCAGTCCTACGCAGACTACAGGGACCTGATGGACCTGACGGAAGATATGCTGCGCACCCTGGCCCGGGATATCCTCGGCACCACTACCCTGGTGAACACCGTGCGTAACAGCGATGGCGAGGTTGCTGAAACCCATGAGTACGATTTTGGCAAGCCGTTTGTACGGATGACCCTGGTTGAGGCTATTTTGCACTATAATTCCGCTCTGACTGTTGAGCAGGTCACCGATTTTGAGGCCGCCAAGCTGGTTGCCAGGGACCTCGGCATTGAGGTTAAGAGCACCTGGGGGCTGGGTAAGCTGCAGACCGAGATCTTCGAGGAAGTGGCTGAGCATCGCCTGATGCAGCCCACTTTCATTACCGAATATCCGGCTGAAGTCTCGCCCCTGGCCCGTCGTAACGACGACAACCCTCATATCACCGACCGCTTTGAATTCTTTGTGGGTGGTCGTGAGCTGGCTAACGGCTTCTCCGAGCTGAATGATCCTGAAGATCAGCATGAGCGTTTCATGCAGCAGGTTCAGGAGAAGGACGCCGGTGATGATGAGGCCATGCATTACGATGCGGACTATGTGCGGGCACTGGAATACGGCCTGCCGCCGACTGCCGGTGAAGGTATTGGTATTGATCGTCTGGCTATGCTGTTTACCGACTCACCGTCCATTCGTGATGTGATTCTGTTCCCGCATATGCGCCCTGAAGCATAAGTCGAACGGAATATTTGCAAGACCCGGGCTGGTTCCTCTGTAAAGGAGCCAGCCATTCAGGAGAACAGTCGCCAGGGACTGGGTGATTCCTCAGGTAAAATAAGGCGTTTCCGGTGGAAGTTATTATCAGCGAAACATTACATTCCGACGTTCCCAAAATCCCCCCACTGAAGTACCAGGGGCGCAAGACCAGCCGGGTCGGAAGTGAGCAGAGACGTAAAGCCATTCTTGAAGCTGCTCTTCGTATTGTTGTTCGCGAAGGTGTCCGGGGGGTCCGGCACAGGGCTGTTGCCAGAGAAGCGGATGTTCCCCTGTCCGCAACAACCTACTATTTCAAAGATATTTCAGACCTTATTACCGACACTTTCACTCTTTTTGTAGAAATGGGCGCGAAGAAGTACCGTTCTTTTTTGCCCCCCGGCTATAGTGAGCATTCCAGCGCTGGCCCTGCTTTCTCCGGCGAGCCTGACCTCCTTGCTGATAATCCTGATCAGATTATGGGTATGCTGCTGGATTATCTTCGGGATCAGTTGCTGAATCATCGAGAGCACCTGTTGGCGGAACAGGCGTTTCGTCTGGAGTGTCTGCGTAATGAGCAGTTGAAAAATATTGTCAGCAAACATGCAGAGCTGCTGCTGACAGACCTGGTCACCCTGTTTACCAGAGCAGGTTCGGTAAAGCCGGAACAGGACGCGGAAATTATGATGTCCATTCTGGGAACAGCTGAGTATGAAGGTCTTTTATTACCCCCCGGGCAGTTTAATGAATCACAGATGCGCGGGATTCTTATGCGCAGCCTGCAACATATTCTTCAGGCGGTTTCCAGAGAACAACTGACGCCGTTCTGATTCCCCGATAAAATGGTCCCGCGCTCTTTTGGAAGGATCTTTCGGAGGTTTTTTAAGAGAGCCTTTTAAGGTTTTTGAGTGAGCAGCGGGGTCTTATGAAATTTAACCAGCCAGCCCGGTTAATCCTTGTCGCACTGGTTTGCATAACCGGTACAGTCACAGCCCTGAGTCATTATGGGTATCTGCGTTATTCCTCTGAGCAGGATGCGCTTTATGTTGCTGAATTCTCCCTGATCGCTAACAGTGAGGGGCAATCCCAGGTGGTGTCTTCAAAGCCGTCAGGGTTTACTGCTTATTGTGAGCAGGGGTATCTCGTTTTTGCCGGTGTCAGCCACAGGAATTCTGGTTCTGTAACCGGTCTTCTGGTTGATAACAAGCATCGCCCGGTTCGATGTTCATCTTTCTCGGAATAAGTTAACTTTCTGGGAGTCATTGTTTTCATATCCATGTTTCGGGAGTGGTGTTATGCCGGAGATAAGATTGGCGGAGAGCTGGAAGAGACGTATCGGTGATGAGTTTGCCAGGGACTATATGCAGCGGCTCAGGGCTTTTCTTGTCAGTGAAAAACAGGCCGGCAAAACCATTTATCCCGAGGGGGCGGAATATTTCCGGGCTATGGATCTGACACCTTTTAAAGAGGTAAAGGTGGTGATTCTTGGCCAGGATCCTTATCACGGCCCGGGTCAGGCCCATGGTTTAAGTTTTTCTGTTCGCCCCGGTATCCAGATTCCTCCTTCCCTGGTGAATATTTATAAGGAGCTGGAAAGTGATCTTGGTATTCCTCCCGTTCACCATGGGTTTCTGGAGCAGTGGACTCGGGAAGGTGTGCTGTTGCTGAACAGTGTTCTGTCTGTACAACACAAACAGGCCGCTTCCCATCAGGGACGGGGTTGGGAAGAATTTACTGATCGGATTATTCGGGAGCTGAATGATCATCGGGATCATATCGTGTTTATCCTGTGGGGCGGCTATGCGCAGCGTAAGGGCAGTTTTATTGATACCAACCGCCATTTTGTGATTAAGTCTCCTCACCCTTCGCCTTTATCTGCTTACCGGGGGTTCTTTGGCAGCCGTCCTTTTTCCCAGGCTAATGCCTACCTGGAACAACACGGCTATCAACCGGTGAACTGGCAGCTTGATGAAGTTGTTGCAGAGGCAGGGTTCCAGCCAGAGGTGATGTGAGAGGCTTGGAATAAGTTAGAAGGATTGTGTTAATTCAGATGCGCAGCTTTTTGTTCATGGCTTTGGTCAGATTGCTGCGCTTCCTATCTTTGCTTTTATCGCCTTCAGCAGTGCTTTTCAGGTTCTCTTCCTGGGTCTTGTCGCTCAGAAAACTGTCCAATTCTTTTCTGGCCTTTTGCATCTTGTCCCCGGATTCGGGGATATGTTCCAGAAACTCTTTGCAGGCTCCGGCTTTCAACCCCATTAGTTTGCGAGCTTTTTCCAGCCGCTCAAGGCTTTTATCGCCATCTTTGATCAGTTTGTCACTGTCAGCCAGAATATCGCGCAAGTCGGTATCGCTGGTCGGGGATGAAGACTGTCTGCCGTGGTCGGTGCTCATCAGATATTCCGTATAATTTCCTTGGCCTGGGAGTACTGCTGCTTCATCACCTGGGAGGCCAGGGAGTTGGTCTGCTCGTATTTGCCGGTCATGGACTGCAGCTGCACCATATCCAGCTGGGACATGCTGGTCAGGGTTTCCTTGGTGCTTTTGATCTGTGTAGTCAGGTTGCCGATTTCTTCCGGTGTGAGCATGCCAGCGCCACTGGCGTCGTGGATGGTAATACCCAGCTCAGACAGCAGGTTGCGCTCTTCCTGGGTCAATACGCTGTTGAGCATACTGTCGTTTGTGGCTTTCATGGCTTCTTCGTGATTCAGAGCCTGCTTGCCTTCGGTAACATTTTTAAATTCACCCTCGATTTCACTGCCTTCGAAGAGCCAGTCATCAACCTGATCGCCCATTTTGAAGATAAAACCGTCGTTGGTATCGGCATCCACCTTGGCACCATCCAGTTTTGGCTGACCAATCTGGGGGTCGTTATCTGCGATACCGGTCACGCTGATGGACTGGTTACCCTTGGTGATAACCAGTTCATTGGAGTAGATACCCGGATTACCATCATTCTTCCCCTTGCATTTGCAGGTGATTTTGGTGCCATCATCAAGGGTAAACGTTGCATCCTTCTGGAAATCCCAGTGTTTGCCGCCTCCTCTGTCCCCCTCTGTAACGTGGGGGTCGCCCCAGATATCGGTTTTATTGCCATTGGCGTCGACAATACTCCACTTCTCATCACTACCGTGAATCTGGATTTTGTAACCGTTATCCAGGGCGATCTCTTTTGGCGTGGCATCGTGGTTAACCGCCCAGGTGTTTTTGTCTACCGCAGTTGTAGTGCTTTTATGGTTGATCAGCTTGGACTGAATCTGGTTCAGGCTCCTCATCTGCTCGTTCTTTTTATGAACAAGGCCGATCTGGTCCCGGATCTGTTTGTCGAGAATCTCTGAACGCTCCAGCATCACCAGCATATTCAGGTCGGCGATGCTGAGGTTTTTGTCTTTTGTATCGACCCCTTTAAGACTTTGCGCCGAATTGACGCCGCTTACACCGGGTCCGTTAATCTGGGACATATTCCTGCCTCCTGATCAGATAAATCCGCCGCGTTTTTTCTTCTTTCTGGCCGGTGCCTGCACATCGGGCTGTACGCCTGCCTGCCGGAGAGTAGCCTGCTGGTTCTTGCGTCGGGTTTTGCGTTCCAGCTTGAGTTCCTGTTTCTTGCTCATCACGGTGGCTTTTACGTCATTTTTGACTTCAGCCTTCCACTCTTTCATTTCCGCCATGACCTGCTGGATATCTTCTTTTGAGCCAAGCCTCATGCCGATTGCCTTTTTCAGCAGGCCAGGCTCAAACTCAAGATCCTGCTTGGTCTGGCTGAAAGCTGCGAGTTCTTTCCTGGATTGAGCTATGGTCGCGTCGAGACGATCACAAAGAAGCTCTGAGCAAGACTTGGTTTTCTGTTGACTGATTTCTACTGAGACGGGCATATTCGCCGCTCCGGGTTTAAAGCTCTCAAGGGGTTATCGTGTTCGGGGCAGTGCTCTTTAACCGGAGAGTTTGAAAGGGGCCTGTCTGGCTGGCCTAATGACATTGCAGTGACTTCAGAATGGAGAGGATTGGTTTATGACAGAAAACTGTCAGGTAACATTTCAGGAATATTCCTGCGGCACGGGAGGCCGTATCGGCCGGGCCACCCTGAATGCTGAGCCTTCATTAAATGCGCTGACCCTGGATATGATCGACCTGCTCTACCAGCAGCTGCGGCTGTGGGCTGAGGATTCTTCTATTGTCGTGGTGATTCTGGATGGTGCCGGAAAAAGGGCCTTCTGTGCCGGGGGAGATATTCGAAAGCTTCGGGACTCTATTCTTGATAGCCGTGATGGCGAGAATATCCATGGGGAAAGCTTTTTTACCCGGGAGTACCGCCTCGATTACCTGATTCATGTGTTCCCGAAACCAATTCTTTGCTGGGGCAGCGGTATTGTTATGGGGGGCGGAATCGGTCTGATGGCCGGTGCTTCCCACCGTATCGTGACACCTTCTTCAAAACTGGCCATGCCGGAAATTTCTATTGGCCTGTTCCCCGATGTGGGGGGCAGCTGGATTCTTGGGCGAATGCCTGGCCGGACAGGCTTGTTCCTGGGGCTGACCGGCACCCGTATTAATGCCGGCGATGCACTGTTTACAGGACTTGCGGATTATATGCTGGATGATGGCATGCTGGAGTCTGTGATTGCAGCAATGCAGGCTCGGCCGTGGGGTGAGGTTTCCAGAAGGAAGGGCCAACTCAGCCAGCTCTTGTCTGAAATAGAAGAGCAGAGAGAGTCTAGTATTCCTGAATCTCCTCTGGAGCAGAATTTTGCGGATATTCAGGCCGTTACAGAGCAAGGAACCCCTGAGCGCATTCTTGAAGAGCTGAAGGCCCGGCAAGGGCGCTGGTGGCAGAAAGCAGCAGAAATCCTGGAACATGGCTGCCCGACTTCTGCCTGGCTGGTGGCTGAGCAGTTGCGGCGGTCACAGGGGATGTCCCTGGCAGACGTATTCAGAATGGAACTGAATATGGTTGTTCAGGTGCTTAAGGACGGAAATTTTGTCGAAGGCGTACGGACGTTACTGATTGAACCGGACACCTCTCCCGTATGGTCTCCTTCTTCCCTGCAGAAGGTTAATGCGCAAACCGTATTGAAATATTTCCTGTCCCGCTGGCCTGAAGATCAGCATCCCTTAACTGACCTGGAGCAAGAGTCAGTATTTTGTTGATTTCTACATATATATGAATAGGGGTCTGTTCCGATAAACTCTGACTCATATTAACAAGTCAGATTATTTTTATAGATGACAAGTCGTTTCAGGTGGGGTTTCGATCAGGCTTCTTCTCTTTTGTGCCTGATGTTTCTGTTCAGTTCTTTTTTGAGCCTTTCTCTTTTCGCTCAAGAGCCTGTTGCTCAGAAAAATATTGCTCAGGAGGTCATTACTCAAGATTCATCGCCCCTGCGTCTGGCCCATGGGCCCGGTGGTGTAGATCTGTACAAGATGGAAAAAGAACCATTGTACGGGCTTCGCCAGATACTGCTGAGGGAGTGGCAGAGTCTTCAGGGGGATTATCAGAAACAGCCGGTTGTGCTGGGCAGGCTCTCCATTGGTGCCCAGGTATCAGAGCAGCGCCCGGACTTGAAAGAGAATCTCGATATTCTCAGGACATCACTGACAGATAAGACCCTGAATGGCCAGCTTCAGAGTTGGGTGGGGCAGATGCCCCCCATTCCGGAAAGCAAAGTGAGTATTAATGTCGCGCTGGATCGTGACATGGCACCCTTTTCATTTGTGGGTTCCCTTGGGCAGCCCAGCGGTATGCTGGTAGATGTATGGACGCTTTGGTCGGAAAAAACAGGGATTCCCATTAAATTCAGGATGGGTTCTATCGCAGAGAATCTTCTGGCCCTGAAGAAGGGGGAAGTTGATGTTCATGGAGCCTTACCGGAGCGCAGCGGCAGTTATTCCTCAGGGCTGGACTTTCTTGATCCGGTTTATATGCAGGCCTCCACCCTGTTTTATCGTAAGGATATTGGCCCGGTCTCCGGACGGAGGGGGCTGTCCCGCCAGCGCATAGGTGTTGTTGAAGAATCGAGCCAGGCCGCGTATTTGCGCCAATGGCTGCCTGACGCGATTGTTGTTCCTTTTCACTCGGTTCAGGAGATGATTAATGCCCTTATGGACGGCTCTATTCGTGCGTTTATCGGTGAAGAGGTTTCCGTTGATTATCTGCTGAAACAATCGGGGCTTATTCAGCAAATTGCCAGTCGGGATAACAGCCTGTTAAAGGAAGAGCTTGCTCCAGCGACCCTTTTTGGCCGGCAGCAGTTAACCGAAATCCTGAGAAATGGCTTCAGTGCCATGACCCCGGAAGAGTTGATGGAGATTGAGCAACGCTGGATCAAGGATGTCGATAAACGTCATTACCAGGCGCCCGACAAAACCCTCCAGCTGACACCCGAGGAAAAACGCTGGTTAAAAGATAATCCGGTGATTCGGGTCGTAATGGAGTCCGGGCTGCCGCCGGTGACCTTTGCCAATGATGATGGTCATCTGGATGGCATTGCCATGGACTATCTCAGGCTGATTGAAAGACGACTGGGTATTCATTTCTCCTATGAGTTCAGTGATAACTGGGAAGACAGCAAGCGTCGTCTGCTTTACAAGGATGCGGATATGGCGTCTTCCCTGAATATTTCTGAGCTGAGATACCAGGAATCCCTTGATTACACCAATTCTGCCATTGAGATACCCGCTGTGATTATCTCCCGCCAGTCGGAGCAGAGGGTGCAGCGATGGATGAGTACCAGAAAGCGCAGTGTCGCTATATTGCCGGACTTTTATCTGCAGGAGTATTTCCAGACCCGATACCCGAATATCGTACTGGTGAAAGTCAAAGACCCTGTTGATGCCCTGCAGCAGGTCTCCCTGGGAATGGTGGATGGTTTTGTGGTGAACCTGGCTTCTGCCAGCTACCTGATTGATAAGCTGAAAATTACCAACTTAAGGGTGATGGACGAGACGGGTTACAAATACCGTTTGAAGTTTGTTACCTCCCAAAACAAGACGCTTCTGTCCCGGCTGTTAAACAAAGCCCTGCAGAGTGTTTCGCACAGGGAACGGCAGGATATCCAGGACCGCTGGATTCATATTAATTTCTCTCCGGTGGGTCTGCAGCCTGGTGTTATGATCGGTTTGCTGTTGGTACTGATGGCTCTGGTGTTTATTGTATATTGGAACCGTCGCCTGGCCAGGGAGGTGGAAGAACGCCAGAAGGTTGAAGCTGTCCTGCGCTTCAGGGCGGAGAATGACCGTATTCTCAGTGCCGTAACCCGGCAATTTATGGATTGCCCCCTGGATGAAGCTGTCAGGGAAACCCTGCAGATGATTACGGTATTCCAGAACGCCTTATGTAGCTGGGTTGTATTCTTTAGTGACCATGGCCGTATGACAGTGCCCTGGCCCGGTGGTGAACAGGGTGTTGATTTCTCGACCGATGAACTGCTTGCGATTACCCGTTCAGACTATCAGGGTTTGATGAATCTTCCCTTGGCGGGGGACGTCTGTCAGGTGCGTTTGTCCCAGATTGAGAATGGCCGTTCACCGGATTTTGTCAAAGCACTGTGTAACATTGGGGGACAATCAGTCATCCACGTTCCCATGCTGCAGGCGGGAAAGGTTATTGGCTGTCTTGCCCAGGTCTGCAGTCATGATCAGGTCTGGGGTGTTGATGATGTCATGCTGATGCGCAGGGCTGGTGAACTGGTGGCCATCAGTTATTCACGCGCGCAGGCAAAAGATGCCCTGAGGGTCAGTGAGGAGCGTTACCAGTTGGCTATGGAAGTGACCACCGATGGCCTTTGGGACTGGAATATCAAGGATGAACAGATCTACTTCAGCCCTGGTTATATGAGGGTGCTGGGATACCAGGCAGGCGATGTGCAGGGTAGTGAGCGGGCCTGGAAAAGAATGCTGCATCCCCATGATAAAATCTCAACGCCGGAATTTATTAAGCGAGCGTTGTTAAGTGATAAACCGTTCGATCATATTTTCCGGCTACGCCACAAAAATGGTGGCTATGTGGTGGTCAACCTCAAGGGTAAGGTGATCAGTCGGGATCACCGGGGGCAGGCCGTCAGGACGGTAGGCACCATCATAGATATTACCGAGCAACGGGAGTGGGAGCGGGAGCTGTCCATGGCCCGTTTCTCTCTGGATAGCTGTGGTGACCAGATTCACTGGCTGCGTAAAGATGGTACTCATAAATATGTGAATGAATCCGCTGCCATGAGTCTGGGTTATACCCGGGATGAGCTGATGGCCCTGACGGTGTCGGATATCAACCCGGACCTGGATAAGAAAAGCTGGAACCTGCTTTGGCAGCAGTTGCGGCGCATGGGCATCTGCACTTATGAGACCCTGAGGATGGCTAAGGATGGTCGTACATTCCCGGTGGAGATTACCGCCAGTTATATGGAACATGAAGGAGAGGGGTTTCTGTTTTCATCCTGTCGGAATATTGCTGAACGCAAACACCAGGAAGAAGCCCTGCGTCGTGCCAAGGAAGAGGCGGATAAGGCTAGCCAGGCCAAGAGTGAATTCCTTGCGAATATGAGCCATGAAATCCGCACTCCCATGAATGCCATTATCGGGATGAGCCAGCTGGTTCTGGAAACCGGGCTGACCTCGACCCAGAAAGATTATATATCCAAAGTCTGTAACGCTGCAGATACCCTGTTGGGGATTATCAACGATATTCTTGATTTCTCGAAGGTTGAAGCCGGAAAAATGGAGCTGGAAGCTGTGCCGTTTAAAGCTTCTGACCTGCTGAACAACCTGTACAGTATGGTTGCCATCCAGGCCCGGAAAAAAGGCATAGGGCTGCATATTGATATGTCTGAAGATATGCCGGAGTGTCTGTCCGGGGATTCCCTGCGGCTTGGGCAGGTGTTGCTTAACCTGGTGCATAATGCGATCAAGTTTACCCACTCCGGCGAGGTTCGGGTCAATATCAGGCCAGTTGCTGCTGAAAAGAAAACTGCTGAAAAGGAAATTGTCGAGGAAAACACTGCCCGGGTGATGTTTGAGGTGCGGGATACCGGCATAGGCATTGGGCAGGAGAAACTGCCTATGTTGTTTGAATCGTTTTCCCAGGTGGACAGCTCAACAACCCGGCGCTTTGGCGGAACAGGCCTTGGGTTGGCGATCTGCAAAAGGCTGATAGAGCTGATGGACGGCGATATCAAAGTGTCTTCTGAGGAAGGCAAGGGCAGCTGTTTCGCTTTTGAAGTTCCCCTTGGTATCTCCAGTGTCGGAGAGTGTGAACAGGTTGATGAGCAACTGTCGCCAATTATTCTGGAGCAGGGAGCAAATCGCATTCTTCTGGTGGAAGATAATGAAGTGAACCAGCAGGTCGCCATCGCCTTGCTGGAGAAAATGGGGGCGAATGTCTCCGTAGAAGATAATGGTCGTTTAGGTGTTGAGCGTATAAAAGAAGAAGAATTTGATCTGGTGTTTATGGATATCCAGATGCCGGAAATGGATGGTTACAATGCCGCACGGGCCATTCGCCAGCTTCCGGACAGGCTGGATCTGCCTGTGATTGCGATGACGGCCCATGCCATGGCGGAAGATCGTAATCTTTGTCTGGCGGCAGGTATGAATGACCATATTTCCAAGCCTTTATCTGTTAAAAGCCTGAGCACCGTTCTGGCCCGTTATCTGCCAGTGCAGAAGGTTGCTCCAGAAACCGAAATACTGTCTGATGTTGCCAGTATTTCCGTAGAATCTCTGCCGGGCATTAATATGCAGCAGGGGCTTGCCCGGGTGCTTGGTAACCAGGCGCTCTATAGAAGACTGTTATTAAGTTTCCTCCATGAAAAGCGCGACTGCCTGGAACTGCTAACAAGTCATGCGAAGCGGAAAGACTATGGGGAACTGCGGTTTGCTGCCCATAGTCTGAAAGGCGTTGTGGGAACCCTTGGGGCAGAACAGCTGCAAACAGCGGCGGGTTTTCTGGAGCAGATGGCTGAAAAAGAAGAGGGCCGGGAGGTTGAACGGGCTATTGAACAGTTTTCTATTGAGTTCCGCCAGGTGATGTCCAGCCTGAAGCTGCTGGAAAAGAGCGATCATATTTTACCTCAGGTGCCAGAGAATGAAGTTTTCCCGGAAAATAATATTGCGGTCTTGATGGAGAAGCTTGAAAGTCAGTTGCAGGAAGGGGATGCGGAGGCATTGACCACATGTTCCTTACTGATGAAAACCTTATTCGGGCAGAAACAGATGCAGAGGCTGGAGGCGGCCGTTAACGGGTTTGATTACTCATCTGCGCAAATAGAGTTAAAGCAGTTGCAGGTGGTATTAAAAACGACTTTGCCTCAAGAAGAGTACGCTGAAAAGGAAAAACGCTGATCAAAGAAAACAGGTTGCTCCGGTTGAATCGGAGCAACAGGTATATGGGGCTATTCCACAGAGTAGGGTAGGGGTTTGACGATAAGCTCCTGGCCAGTGGCAAGGGTCAGACCGGTTTCCAGGTCGTTATTACGGACCACTGCCAGCAACTCTGTTCTTTCGGTCTCGGGATTGAACAGGGCGGTAACAACTTCACCACTCTTGCTGCTGGTGTTGTCATTGTTGCCGTTATTGGAAATTACAGTGCCAACGGCAGGTATGCTTTGACCCTTTATTTCAAAGCGATACAACCGGCTTTTCAGCTTGCCCAGATACTTCATACGGGCTACGATTTCCTGGCCTGTATAACACCCTTTGGTAAATGACACCCCATCAACAGCCTGCCAGTTCAGGTGCTGGGGAATATAGGTTTCCCGGGTCTGTTCCTGAACCCAGGCAATACCAGACTGGATATCCTCCAGTTGCCAGTGTTGTGTTGGAACAATGCGGGCCTTTTCTGCCAGCGCTTGCCATACAATCTGCGCGGTTTCCGGTTGCAGCCAGCATTCAAAACGATTGTCGAAGACTGGAATCACAATCCCGTTCTTCCAGGAGATATAAGCCGCCGCTTCGGGAGCGGCCTGGCCAGTCACAGCGGCAACGAGTTCTGAAGCATTTTTTCCGCTCAACCCCAAGCGTACCCAGCTATCACTGGAATCACTGATGGTCACAGTGCGGAAGAACATCGCGTATTTGCTGAGATGGGTTTGCAAAACCTCTGCCTGGCAGGCGGGCATGGACAGAACCAGGTCATCCTGGCAGGCCACGACCCGAAAGTTAGCCAGCATACGGCCTTTGGGGGTGCAGCAGGCGCCGGGGTTGTGCTGGCCTGGCTCCAGTTTTTCAACATCGCAGGTCAACTGACCTTGAAGAAACTTCCTGTTTTCTTTGCCGGTAAACGTTAGCAGTCGTTCATGGCCGAGAAGGGTCAGGCTGGCATTGGCCGTCTTATCGTCGGCAGATGCGGTAATAGTACCATCAGTGATGGTGAGGTTCTGGCTGGTAAGCCAGGAAAGCCACTCGGAATTGGTCATTTGAAGCGTTGGATGTCCCTGGTGAGCGATGGTGCCCATGATAGAGGATTCTGGGGTTGGCTTCCCAGTATTACTGTGCGCTTTATGCCATCTTCTGGTCTGTGGTCGTGAATCATTAATAAGGCTTGCTCTCCGGCAGGCATAGCTTCAGACTTATCCACTGATAACCAGAACAACAGATAAATCAGGATGTTATGTCGCAAGGAAGACGCTGGGCTAATCGCTTTGCATTTACTGCATTTATGGGTGCCGTATTGTCTATTCCATTTATTCTTCCCGGGCCTGATGGGAAACGTATCGCGATATGGGATGGATTACTGCCTGAAGTGTCCGACTTCAGAGCCCGTGTTTCTGAGATGACCTCTAAGTTCGGTCTTTTGGTTGAATCAGTAGAGGCGCAGGCAGATAAAATGCAAAGGGATATCGTCGGACAAGAGGCTACAGTTATCTCTGTATTTCGCTGGCAGGACGCTAAAGGCAATTGGCACTTCTCTGACACAGCTCCATCTTCAGACAGCACGGATTTCGCTGTGGTTAAGCTGGATTCCAGTAAAATCCGGTCACTTTCCCCTTTGCCAGATAGACAGCCTGAAATACAGAATGACGTTACAGGGAAGACAGAACCCAATGAAACCACAGGATTTCAGCACCCTTATGAGTTGCCTGGCAATTATGCGGACATGGTTGAGAAAGCAAAAATTGCCAGAGATCAGATGAACCAGCGATTGCAGCAGCAACAGGAAATTTTGAAAAGTTTATAATCAGCCTAAGCATTTTCTTGAATCAGGGTATCTGTGTCAGGGGCTGCCCCTGACAGAGCCGTAAAATTGCTTATAATGGCCCCTCAAGACAAAGGGACTCGCAGTGAGTACAGAAAAAAACACTCAAGACCTGGCGCAATCCACAGAGCGAAGCGCAGCACAGGAAGAGCTAAACCGTTTGTTCTGGCATAGCCGCAGAGGCATGCTGGAGCTGGATATACTTCTGGTGCCGTTTTCCCGGGAAATCTATTCCACATTAACTGATGAAGAGAAAGCTATCTATAATGAGCTTCTGGCCTGCGAGGATACAGACTTGTTTGTCTGGTTTATGGAAAAAGAAACACCAGAAGATCCCCGTATCGCAGCCATGGTCAAAATGGTAATTGAACGTGTCCGGGAACTGCCACCCGTCCATTGATCTTGCCCTGGGCCAGTCGGTTATAGGGTTCCGGCTGGCTCTCCTTGTCCATCTTCTTGCCGCTGTGTTGCCTTTTTTGTCCGCTGGGCGATTCTGGTGTGTGTTATTCTGGCCTGTTATCGGCTTCTCTTTTATCATGCTGGCTCGTCGTGATTATTGGCGAAGTTCGTCGTCCTCCATTTTTGGGGTGAGGGTTTTCAAGGATGAGTGGCACCTGCAGGATTTTTCAGGACAGTGGTTGCCTGTTGACCTGTCTGGTGAGCAATTGGTTACCCCCTTCCTGACAGTTCTCTCATTCCGAAATAAAGAAAGCCAGCGTTGGCGAGTAGTAATTTTCCGGGATGCTACAGACCCGGAATCTTTTCGCCGTCTTCGGATTTATCTGTTACTGAAAACGCCCCGTTAGTGATTCTGGCACCTCCGTTAGCCATTCTTTCATTCAGGTTTTCCTGGGCAACAGCCCATACTTCTGATGGGTCAAAATAACAGAATATGGATATAACAGGTGCTCGAAAGCTATGGAAATGCAGCCACAGGGATTACAACAACAGGGATTACAACACCCATTATTGGAGAACACTTCTGCAGCAGGCAGGGCTGAGCCTGTCGAAGGTGCGAAAGTTCGGTTTGGTTGTCGTGAATTGAAGCTTGCACCTCTGAACAAGCTGATGACGCTTCTGAATATCCCCCATGAGAATACCCTGACAAGTATGAAAGATGCAGCGGCGCAACATTGGCGCAGGAAAATGGGATGTGAGCGTTGGCAGATGCAGGAACTGGAGTTGAATCAGGAGCAAAGAGCAGAGGCTTTACGGCTTCTTGATGAGATTGGCGTTATATCAGAAATCAGTCCATGCCAAAAACATTACCGTCATGCCCTGGTGCTGGGAGCAAGGCTTCCCGTAATAGAAAAACGTTTTTTGTATTTGGGAGAGCTTTGGAGGCAGGGTTACCGGTTTGACAATCTGGTATTTCTGCTGGGAAGAAGAGAGCTGACAGAAAGTGTGGATAATTCTGAGCAGTATATTGGAAGAATACAGGCGTTGGGGCAGGTTTGTACGTTGAATAATGAAGCTGATGGCGGCAGGATTGTTTACCGGGTATCAAAGATTCCCGAGGAAATAAGAAATATTCCCGTAGAGTTTATTGATACCGATGATGTGATGGAAAATGGAGTCATGCGTAGAGCCAACACCGCTGATACGGCTGAAGCATGGGAAAAGACATTCCCGGTGCCGGGAGATGCCTTGATTATCAGCAATCAACCTTACGGTCCGTACCAGTACGAGGCGGTTCGTCAGGTTCTTACATCCCGTAAGGTAGAATTGGGGGCACGGGGCATTAGTGAAGCCCCTTCGATTATCAACTGCCTTAATTCCGTTGACTCGATTCTCCGTAAAATCCCTGCCAGTGAGTAACCGGGTCAAGTACGGTATCACAGGTGGCCGGGAGTTTGTTCGGGTAATCCAGGGTGTAATGAAGCCCCCGGGATTCCCGTCGGGACAGTGCGCTATGAATAATCAGCTCCGCCACTTGGGCCAGATTGCGCAGCTCAATAAAGTCATTACTAATCTGGTGATTGCTGTAGAACTCCTGAATCTCACGCTGCAAAAGGGAGATACGGTTTCTGGCCCGCTGCAGTCGTTTGGTGGTGCGGACAATGCCCACGTAATCCCACATAAACCGGCGTAATTCATCCCAGTTATGGCTGATCACTACATCCTCGTCGGAATCTGTTACCTGGCTGGCATCCCAGTGGGGCAGTTCTATATCCGGACCATTTTCATGAAGATGGGTTTCAATATGTTCAGCGGCTGAGCGGGCATAGACCAGGCACTCCAGCAGGGAGTTGCTGGCCAGGCGATTGGCACCATGTAAACCTGTGTAACTGGTTTCGCCAATGGCATAGAGCCCGTCTACATCGGTGCGCCCTTCATGGTTCACCAGAATGCCGCCACAGGTGTAGTGGGCGGCGGGCACTACGGGAATGGGTTCTTTGGTGATATCAATACCCAGCTCTTTACAGCGTTTGTAAATGCCGGGGAAGTGATCCCGAATAAATTCGGTGGGTTTGTGGCTTATATCCAGGAATACGCAGTCGGTGCCCAGACGTTTCATCTCATGGTCAATGGCACGAGCCACAATATCCCGGGGGGCCAGTTCGGCGCGGCTGTCGAACCTGTCCATAAACCGGGAACCGTCTGGCAGCAGCAGGCGGCCACCTTCTCCCCGTACAGCTTCAGAGATCAGGAATGATCGGGCATCGGGATGATAAAGGCAGGTGGGGTGGAACTGGTTGAACTCCATATTGGCCACCCGGCAGCCCGCCCGCCAGCCCATGGCGATACCATCGCCGGAGGAACTGTCTTCATTGCTGGTATAAAGGTAGGCTTTGCTGGCACCGCCGGTGGCCAGTACCACGGAGCCTGCGCGAATAACGTTGACGCAATCCTGGCCAATATCCAGGACATATGCTCCCAGGCAACAGTTATCAGGCAGGCCCAGTTTGGTGGTAGTGATCAGATCTACAGCCAGATGGTTGTCCAGAAGGTCGATTCCCGGATGGGCCATTGCCTTTGCCAGCAGGGTGCTGCCAATGGCAATGCCGGTGGTGTCGGCGGCATGGATAATCCGGCGCTGGCTGTGGCCTCCTTCCCGGGTCAGGTGGAAATCGTTATTCTGGCTGTTGCGGGTAAAAGGCACACCCTGTTCGATCATCCAGTGTATAGCGGCAGGACCATTATTAATGGTAAAACGGACAGCGGACTCTTGGCATAAACCGGCACCGGCATTCAACGTGTCACTGACATGCTGGTCTTCCGAGTCATCACTGGTCAGGACAGCGGCAACCCCGCCCTGGGCTTTCCAGGTGGCACCGGCATCAAGTGAACGTTTACTGAGTACTGCTACGCTGGCTTTGTCGGCAAGATGCAGAGCGAGGGTCAGGCCCGCAGCCCCGCTGCCGATGACCAGTAAATCGTATTGAAATTCTCTTTGCATGGGTTAGTTCGCTGTCTTTGCTAGAGTGAATCTTAAGGCAGAGATCGGTGCCTTTAAAATGCTCTGATCAAAGAAATGCCGTTGATTTGTGGGAATACACAAAGTTTTTACGGATTGGGAAGTTTAATGTGAACCGGATCGCGATAAGATGTTCTTATACCTGAAAATATGCGTTCCGGGGCAGGATCTCCACTCTTTTAAAAAAATGTACAGAAATATGGAACTTTTTGTTAGCCCTGCTGTCTTAGTAGTCAGATCGGGGCAAATGCTTTTTGGCCTAGGCTTTGTGACTGGCCAAAAACGTTGAGGGCAGCATATGGCAAATGCACCTGAAACCGATCAGCAGCTGGTTGACCGGGTTCGCAAGGGGGATAAGCGTGCATTCGACCTTCTTGTTATCAAGTATCAACATAAGATTCTCGGTCTGGTGGGAAGTTATGTCCATGATTTTCAGGAAGTGCAGGACGTAACCCAGGAAGCATTTATCAAGGCGTATCGGGCCATGGGGCAGTTTCGTGGTGACAGTGCCTTTTACACCTGGCTTTATCGGATTGCCATCAACACAGCGAAGAACCATCTGGTATCCAAGGGGCGCAGACCACCGGATACGGATGTGGATGTATATGACGCAGAATCTTACGACAGTTCGTTCACCCTGAAGGATCTCGAAACACCTGAGAACAACCTTCAGAAGAATCAGATCGAAGACACTATATTCAGGGTGATCAAAACCCTGCCGGATGAACTGAGAACGGCAGTGACCCTGAGAGAATTTGATGGCCTGAGTTATGAAGAAATAGCCCAGGTCATGAATTGCCCGGTGGGAACTGTGCGTTCGCGTATCTTCCGGGCCAGGGAAGCGATTGACAGGGTGATCAAGCCTTTACTTAACAGGACGGGTTGACCCGGAACATATTGAATGCCCGTTGGGTTGGGGGGATGAGTGAAACTGACAACTACCTTTGAGGTGTCCTATGAGTGATACCAGTAAAAAGACCCAGGAGCATTTGCGCGAATCCCTTTCCGCGCTGATGGATGGCGAAGCCAACGAATTTGAGATACACCGTGTGCTGGATCAGCTCGGTCAAGATCAGGAACTGCGGGAAGCTGCCCTTGGCTACCAGCGAATAGGTGAAACTATCCGCAATGAGAGCAATGCCTTTTCAGGCATAGATCTGTCTTCTTCTATCAGTGCTGCTATAGCCGATGAACCTGCCCCCGAGGTGGACGCCGCGTCTAAGCGGGCCGCTAACAGCAGTAGCTGGTTTGCCAACTTCGGCCGTCTGGCCATTGCCGCTTCCGTAGCCTTTGCTACGGTTGTCGGGGTCCAGGGCTGGAATATTGCCAACCGCAGTGATGCAGGCGTTGGCAATCAAGTTGCCCAGGCCACAGTGCCGGCCAGTCATATATCGACAGTAAACCCTTCCAATATGCTCCCGTCTGCCGATATGTTTGGAGCTCGTGGGGTTCAGGCCGGGTTTGGCACCAGTCAATCAGGGCTGACACCGGAACAGATGAGCCAGGCCAGGGGTTATGCCCAGCAGGTTGCCCAGAAGCGTTTCCGTGCCTATATGCTGGAGCATGCCGAACAGGCAAGCACCTATGGCGGAGAGGGGGTGATGCCTTTTGTCAGGGTCGCAAGTTTCGGAATTCCTTCACAGGTAAACGCTGAATAAATCATACATTGGCGCTTGCCGGTTTTGTATACAGAGAGACGTATGAGGAAAGGAAAACTCAGGGTTGGTCAAGCGCCCGGAACAGTGAGACGTTTTCTGACAGGAGTCGTTCTGGGGTTAGGGCTTTCATGGCTTTCTCCGACACTTCTTGCCGATCCGGTTGAGACGCCTGCCGATTGGCTTACGCGGATGGTCGCTGCTCCTGCCCATTCAACCTATCATGGCTTTTTTGTCTACGAAAACAGTTCCGGGCTTACCGCTCTCCGTGTTTACCATAAACCGATTGACGGGCAGGTGAGGGAACGCCTGGTTTACCAGGATGGCCCCTATCGGGAAATTATTCGCAAGGGTGACCAGGTGACCGTTATCCGTCCGGATGGTTATGTCAGCCGTTTCCAGCCGGAAGGCGTTGAGAAGCTGATTGAACGCCTCGCTGCTTATCAGGATAAATTACGCAACTCCTACCGTTTATTGTTTGGTGGCAGCGACCGTGTTGCCGACCGGAATGTGCTGCGCATTGAAGTGCAGCCAAGAGATAATCACCGCTACGGGTTCTCTTTGTGGCTGGATCGAGACAGCGCACTGTTACTGCGTTCAGAAATGATTGGTGAGAAAGGCGCGATCCTGGAGCGCTTCCAGTATGTGGCCGTAGCTGTTGGTGGAGAACTGCCCAACAGCAATCTTGAACCTTCCAGGGATGTCACTTGGAACCCCAGGCAAACAGAGAAGGCAAGTCCTGTTGATACAGGTGCTCTTGGCTGGGAAGCTGGTTGGGTTCCTTCAGGGTTTGTTGTCAGCGGACACAACCGTGTCCCCAGCCCTGTTTCCAACAAGGCTGTTGACAGTGTGATATATAGTGACGGGCTGAGCAGTTTCTCAATATTTGTGGAAGAGGATGATTCAGCGGTTTTAGGACCGGCTTCTGAACAGATCGGGGCAACCTCTGCTGTTTCCCGGGTCTTTCGTAAAGGCGAAGCCTATTATAATGTGACGGTTGTTGGTGAATTGCCCTTGGGAACAGCAGAACGTATAGCTGTTTCTGTGAAGCCGGTACAGAAGTCGTCAGGGCCGTAAACCGTCAGGATAAAAAATGGCGCATTGTTCCCAAGGAGTGCGATCCATGGGAGCAGAAACCTTCATTTTTCTATAGATAAAAGAACATCATGATTGAAGAACGTGGCCGGGTGGTCAAAGTCGACTCGGCGTTCGTGTGGGTGGAAACCATGCGTAAAAGCACCTGTGGCAGCTGTGAGGTTCGCCAGGGGTGTGGTCACAGCCTGCTTGAGCGACTTCGCTCAGCTCACAGTCACGCCTATATACGCGCGTCCAGCAGTTACTCTCTCAGTGAGGGGGATGAGGTAACGATCGCGCTTCCTGAGAGTGCCGTGGTTTCGGCCTCTTTTCTTGTTTATTTTTTACCCTTACTGGCTTTGATGACCGGAGCTGTAGCCGGTTCTCTGCTTGGTCTGGGTGAGCCACTGGTGATATGTTTCAGCCTGTTCGGGCTGTTGTCCGGGTTTGGACTTGTACGCTGGCGGATCTGCGGTTCCCGCGTTGAAGGGCATTATGAGCCCATTGTCCTGCGCAGACATATACCGCTTTCCTATTCGGTGGACTCCTGAAACAGGGGGCACCGGTTTATAGTTGATGGGTTGTTAAGTACTGGAAATGATATTTATGAACCTACCTTTATCCCACTTTCCTGTGAATGCAGTGAAAACGTCACTGGCCAGCGCCATGGTAGCGCTCTGTCTTTTATTTGCGCTGACAACGGTGAGAACACTGCAGGCGGATAGCTTGCCGGATTTCTCCAGGCTGGCGGAAGAAGCTTCGCCGGCTGTGGTCAATATCAGTACCCTTTCCAGACCAAAGCGCCAGCGGGGACAGCCTTACGGTCCCTATGGGGATGAATTGCCGGAATTGCTGCGTCGGTATTTCGGTTTCCAGATTCCTGAAGAGCAGGGGGGGACAGGCCCTTCACCGCAGATTGATCAGCCACGTCCCCAGTCCCTGGGTTCCGGCTTTATTATTTCCAAAGACGGTTATGTACTGACTAATAACCATGTTGTGGATGGCGCAGATGAAATTATTGTCCGTCTGAACGACCGCAGTGAGTACAAGGCCAAGCTGATTGGCTCGGATAAGCGCTCCGATCTCGCATTGTTGAAAGTAGACGGTAAAAATCTGCCCACAGTAAAGATTGGTGATTCCGACACTCTGAAGCCCGGTCAGTGGGTCTTTGCCATCGGTTCCCCTTTCGGATTTGATTACTCGGTCACTAAAGGAATTATCAGCGCTCTCAATCGTAGCCTGCCCACTGAGAGCTATGTGCCGTTTATCCAGACTGATGTACCCATCAATCCAGGTAACTCCGGTGGGCCGCTGCTGAATATGCAGGGGCAGGTGATTGGTATTAATTCCCAGATTTATACCCGTTCCGGCGGTTTCATGGGGCTGTCTTTCGCCATTCCTATTGATGATGCCATGGATGTGGCTGACCAGTTGAAGGCTAACGGTCATGTCAGCCGTGGCTGGCTGGGTGTGATTATCCAGGATGTGGATCGTAACCTGGCAGAGTCTTTTGGTCTTAAGCGTCCCCATGGTGCCCTGTTGAGCCAGGTATTGCCGGATGGTCCCGCCGACAAGGCTGGCCTGCAGGCGGGGGATATTATCACCCGCTTCAATGGCCGTGAAATCAAGTTCTCCAGTGACCTGCCTATCGCTGTTGGCCGTGCGCCCATTGGTAAGGATGTGGAAGTTGAGATTGTACGACGGGGTAAAGCCAAGACTGTGGATGTGGCTGTTGGTGAGCTGCCTGAGGAACAGGGTGGTAAACCAAACGATGGTATCCGCAGCGATAACCGACTGGGTATCTCTGTCACGGATCTGGACGACAGTTCCCGTGCACGTCTGGGGCTGGATAGCGCCGTGAAAGGAGTGGTCGTGGCTGAGGTTGGAAATGGTGTCGGCCGAGCCTATGGCCTGCGCAGTGGTGATGTCATCACTCATATCAACCATGAGGAGGTAACATCGCCCAAGGCTTACCAGAAGGTCATCAGCAAGCTTCCGGTTGATAAAACCATCTCCATGCGCATTATCCGTCGGGGCATGCCTGGCTTTATCACATTCCGCCTGTCCGAATAGTATTTCATGGGAGTGGTCGGACGACCACTCCCATGAATGGTTGTTCGGGTGAATAGCGGCAATCCGGCAGATACTGTAAACTTCGGAACTTTATAACCGAACAGAGAACCAACCCGCAGTCAGAGACTGCGGGTTGGTTTGTTTAAAGCAGATAAACCGGAGATAGTGCCTGGTGAATGGCGGCTCTGTGCAAGGCTCCCGGCAGCCCTGGTAAAGGCACTGTTCAAAGCGCTGAGTGACTGACGGTGAGCAACCTGAAAAATATTCGTAACTTTTCCATTATTGCCCATATCGACCATGGTAAATCCACGTTGGCTGATCGGTTCATCCAGACCTGTGAAGGCCTGAGCGACCGGGAGATGCAGGCCCAGGTTCTTGATTCCATGGATCTCGAACGGGAACGTGGCATTACCATCAAGGCCCAGAGTGTAACGCTCCAGTACAAGGCAAAAGATGGTGAAACCTACCTGCTGAACTTTATCGATACACCGGGGCACGTTGACTTCTCCTACGAAGTTTCCCGTTCCCTGGCGGCCTGTGAAGGTGCGTTGCTGGTGGTAGATGCGGCTCAGGGTGTGGAAGCCCAGTCAGTCGCCAACTGTTATACGGCCATTGAGCAGGGGCTGGAAGTGATGCCCGTGCTTAACAAAATGGATTTGCCCCAGGCTGAGCCTGAACGTGTGGCTCAGGAGATCGAAGAAATTATCGGTATCGACGCCATAGAAGCCGTGCGCTGCTCCGCGAAAAGCGGCCTGGGTGTTGAGGATGTGCTGGAAGAATTGATTTCTTTCATTCCCGCACCGGAAGGTGACCGTGACGGTGACCTGCAGGCGCTGATTATCGATTCCTGGTTCGACAACTATCTCGGCATTGTCTCCCTGGTGCGGGTTATGAACGGCACCCTGCGCAAGGGTGACAAAATGTTTGTCAAGTCCACCAAAGAGGTTCATCAGGTGGACGACATTGGTATTTTTACTCCCAAGCGGGAATCCACCGGCATTCTACAGGCTGGCGAGGTTGGCTACGTTGTTGCCGGCATCAAGGACATCCACGGTGCTCCCGTGGGTGATACCCTGACTTTAGCCAAGACAAGAGAGGTTGAAGCCCTGCCTGGTTTTCAGACTGTTAAACCCCAGGTTTACGCCGGTCTGTTCCCGGTCAGTTCAGATGACTTTGAAAATTTCCGGGATGCCCTGGAAAAGCTCAGCCTGAACGATGCTTCACTGTTCTATGAACCGGAATCCAGTGACGCACTGGGGTTTGGTTTCCGTTGTGGCTTCCTGGGTATGCTCCATATGGAAATTATCCAGGAGCGTCTGGAACGGGAATATGATCTGGACCTGATCACCACTGCCCCCACGGTTATTTACCAGGTGCTGATGAAAAATGGTGAATTGGTAGAGGTTGATAACCCGTCAAAACTGCCAGACCCTGCGGGTATCGACGAAATCCGCGAACCTATTGTGCAGGCCAATATCCTGGTGCCCCAGGAGTACCTGGGTAACGTGATCAGCCTATGTGTGGATAAACGCGGTATCCAGAAAGATATGCAGTTTACCGGCAGCCAGGTGTCCCTGACTTACGACCTGCCTATGAGTGAAGTGGTGATGGACTTCTTTGACCGTCTGAAGTCGGTCAGTCGCGGATTTGCCTCGTTGGACTATAGTTTTGATCGCTTCGAGACTGCGAACATGGTCAGAATGGATATTCTGATTAACGGTGAGAAAGTGGACGCTCTGGCCCTGATTCTGCATAAGGATAATTCCCATGGCCGTGGTCGTGACCTGACCGCGAAAATGAAGGAAATTATCCCCCGGCAGATGTTTGATGTGGCCATTCAGGCCGCGCTGGGTGGGCAGGTTGTGGCCCGAACCACTGTTAAGGCCCTGCGCAAGAATGTAACTGCCAAGTGTTATGGCGGTGACGTTTCCCGTAAGCGTAAGCTGCTGGAGAAACAGAAAGCGGGTAAGAAGCGTATGAAACAGGTAGGACGGGTGGAAATACCCCAGGATGCGTTCCTGGCCGTTCTGAAAGTGGATAAATAAACACAGCCGTCACCGGCAGCCAGCATGATGCGGGTTGCTCTGACAGAAGGGCATTAAAAAGCATGATGGACTTGAATTTTCCTCTGATTCTCGTAATCGCAGTCTTTGCCACCGGGTTGCTGGCATTGCTGGACCGACTGGTGCTGGCTCCCCGCCGGAAAGCGGCGGTTGACCGCTACCAGAAGAGTGTGGATGTTCCGGACGCAGCGACCCTGGAAGATCTGGAGCGGGAATCTGTAGTGGTGGAAACCTCCAAATCTATTTTCCCGGTACTGCTGCTGGTTCTGGTATTGCGTTCATTTTTTTATGAGCCGTTCCAGATTCCTTCCGGCTCCATGCTGCCGACGCTGGAGGTAGGCGACTTTATTCTGGTAAACAAATACACCTATGGTTTGCGCCTGCCGGTGGCTGGTACCAAGGTTCTGGCCGTGAATGATCCCCAGCCGGGGGACGTAATGGTGTTCAAGGAGCCGGGTAATACCAGCATTAACTTTATCAAACGGGTGATTGGTGTGCCGGGGGATGTTATCCGCTATGCCAACAAGACCCTGACTATAAACGGCAAGAAAATTCCCGAAAGCTTTGTGGGTGAACGGATGGATGATTTTGATCCGCGCATCGGCATTCGTCCGATCTACCGCATCTATGATGAAACCATCAACGGTGTGACCCATGAGATTCGCAAGGATCTGATGATTCCCAACCGCCGTGCGGAAGGTGAATGGGTTGTTCCGGAAGGTCATTATTTCGTTATGGGAGATAACCGGGACCGCAGTAACGACAGTCGCTTTATTGGCTTTATTCCCGATGATAATGTTGTTGGTAAAGCGGTATACATCTGGATGCACTGGCCAAGCTGGAAAGATATTCCGAACTTCCGTAATAATGGCCCTGTGGAGTAAGCTACTTCAGTCTGACCTGTCTCGGTGGGCGTTATCCGCGCCTGCTGATTCAAAAATAATAACAAGGAGATTGTCGTGACGCTAAGAGGAAAGCAGAGAGGGGCATCTGCGCTGCAGATGCTGTGCTATACACTGGCAGGCCTGTTTGCCGTTACAGTGTTATTCAAAGTGGCACCGGTTTATATGGATAACTTTTCCATTCGTTCGGTCCTTAACTCCCTTGATGAACGGCCGACAATCCGCTCCGCTGGCGCAGACCAGATTAAGAACTGGGTTAGCAAAGGCTTTCAGGTTAACGGTATTCGGGATGTGTCCACGGATACAATCAAGGTACGTCAGGAAGGAGCTTTCCTGGTGGCCGATGTAAACTATGAACGACGTGTAGACCTGTTTGGTAACATAGACGTCGTACTTACTTTCGAGAACAGCTGGAAAATTAAACAGCAGTGAAATCTTCGCTAGACAAGCTGGAACGCAAGCTGGGGTATAACTTTAAAGACTCTGAGCTTGCTGTTCTGGCACTCACGCATCGCAGTTATGGTGGCCGCAATAATGAACGACTGGAGTTCCTCGGGGATTCTATCGTTAACTTTCTTATGGCCGAGGAATTGTATCAGCGCTTTCCAGAGGCCCGTGAAGGGCAGTTGAGCCGACTGCGCGCACGTATGGTCCGGGGGCAGACCCTGGCGGAACTGGCCCGGGAATTTGGCTTGGGTGACTTTCTGCTGCTGGGCTCAGGTGAGCTCAAGAGTGGCGGCTTTCGTCGTGAATCTATTCTTGCGGATGTAGTCGAAGCGCTTCTCGGCGCGATTTACCTGGATTCCGGTATGGAAGCCTGCCGTGAGCGGATCAAGGTCTGGTATGCCTCCCGGCTGTCAACCCTGTCGGTGACTGACCAGCACAACAAAGATCCCAAAACCCGTTTGCAGGAGCATCTTCAATCCCTGCAACAGAGTCTGCCTGAATATGAATTGCTCAGTATTGAAGGTAAAGCCCATGCCCAGACATTCCGGGTTCGCTGCCATGTGCAGGGGCAGGAAGGAACAGAAGGCTCCGGCAGCAGCCGGCGTGTTGCTGAACAGCAGTCAGCCCGTAAGGCTCTTGTGGTCCTGGGTGTAGAGGTAGAAGAATGATCGAACAGGCGGTATCCCAGGGGCGGTGCGGCTATGTCGCTATTGTTGGTCGTCCCAACGTTGGTAAATCCACGCTGCTCAACAGAATTTTAGGGCAGAAGCTGAGCATTACCTCCCGAAAGCCCCAGACTACCCGTCACCAGATTCACGGCATTAAAACCGAAGGTGATATCCAGGCCATTTACGTGGATACTCCGGGTATGCACTTGGGGGCTGAGAAAGCCATTAACCGTTATATGAACCGGGCCGCGTCTTCTTCTCTGGCAGATGTGGACGTTGTCGTCTTTATGGTGGATCGTCTGCGCTGGACCGAAGAAGATGAAATGGTGCTGCAGAAGATCAAGACCTGCCGTGCTCCGGTGATTCTTGCGGTCAACAAGGTTGACCGTCTTGACGAAAAAGGAGCCCTGATTCCCTGGCTGGATGACCTGGCCCGTAAGATGGACTTCGCCCACATCGTGCCTATGGCCGCCAAGAATGGTCATAACGTTGATCGTCTGGAGCGCCTGGTTCACGGTTTCCTGCCGGAAAGTGTGCACTTCTTTGGTGATGACCAGATCACTGACCGCAGTTCCCGTTTCCTGGCCGCTGAGCTGGTGCGAGAAAAGGTTATGCGCCAGCTGGGTGATGAACTGCCTTACCAGATCACCGTTGAGATTGAAGAGTTCAAGGATATTGAAGGTGTTCTTCATATTGGTGCTCTGCTGTTGGTGGAACGTCCCGGACAGAAGAAAATCGTCATTGGCGACAAAGGTTCACGACTGAAAACCATTGGTCGCGACGCCCGTCTGGATATGGAAAAGCTGTTTGACAGCAAAGTTATGTTGAACCTTTGGGTGAAAGTGCGCAGCGGCTGGTCCGACGATGAGCGTGCCCTGGCCAGTCTGGGCTATAACGACCTGGCTTGATAACTTGTGAACACGGCTGCTGAGGTTGAAACTGAGGAAATATCTTTGCTGACCCGTACAGTTAACCTCGAACCGGTATGGGTGCTTCACACCCGTCCGTACCGGGAAAGCAGCCTGATCGCAGATCTGCTCACCGCCCACCATGGCAAGGTCTCCGTTGTAGTAAATGGGGCGCGGGGAACAGCAACCAAAAAAGGGCGACAAAGGAGGGGTTCCCTTCTTCAGCCTTTTACGGAATTGCTGGTGGGCTGGACGGGTAAGACTGAGCTGAAAACCCTGAACTCCCTGGAGCAGAAACGCATAGTGCCCCTGGGTGGTGAACGTCTGTTTAGTGGTCTCTATGCCAATGAGTTGTTGCAGCGCCTGTTGCAGCCCTGGCAACCGGTGGATAAGGTTCCTGAGCTTTACCTGTGGCTGCTGGAACACCTCGCCGGCGATGCTCCCCTTGAGCCGCTGTTGCGGCTGTTTGAGAAACAATTGCTTGAATGTCTGGGTTATGGCCTTCCCCTTGGTTTTGAGGCAGAAACAGGCCAGCCCATGGAACCGGACAGCCATTATCGCTATGACCCTGAGAATGGCTTCTGGCCTCTGGCTTTTGAAAGTAAGGCTTTTGAGAGCAGGGCTCTTAAGAGTAACGTTTTTGAGAGTAAGCCCCCTGGCAGTCCAGGCCCCTACGGGCAAGCTGTGAATCTTTTTTCCGGAAGTGTGCTGCTGGCTTTTGCAGAGAACGCGGTTCCGGACGAAGGCCTGCCGGAACTGAAGCGCCTGATGCGTATAGCGATGATGCCTCTGTTGAGAGGAAAGCCATTGCGCAGCAGGGAGTTGTTCAAAGGAAAAGTGAATCAGACATGATGCCCATCAATCGCATTCTTCTCGGCGTAAATATCGATCATATCGCCACCCTGCGTCAGGCCCGGGGTACCACCTACCCGGATCCGGTGAAGGCCGCCCTGGACGCGGAACAAGCTGGCGCGGATGGTATTACCCTGCACCTGCGGGAAGACCGTCGTCATATTCAGGACCATGATGTCTACCGTTTGAAAGACCTGCTCCAGACTCGTATGAACCTGGAGCTGGCAGTGACTGACGAAATGCTCGCCATTGCTGAAGATGTGTGCCCGACCCATGTATGCCTGGTACCTGAAAAGCGAGAAGAGCTGACCACGGAAGGTGGTCTGGATGTGAATGGTCAGGAAGGCCGTATTCGAGAAGCCTGTGAGCGTATGGCCTCTGCCGGAATAGCCGTTTCCCTGTTTATTGACGCTGATGAAGTCCAGATTCAGGCTGCCAACCGTTGTGGCGCTCCTGTGATTGAGCTTCATACCGGAGTCTATGCTGAAACGGAGAGCGATGAGCAGATGGAAGATGAGCTGCAGCGTCTATACGACGGTGTTGAGCTTGGTAATGAACTTGGCCTGATCGTAAATGCCGGTCATGGCCTGAATTACCAGAATGTTGAACCTATCGCGTCTATTCCCGGTATCTGTGAGTTGAACATTGGCCATGCCATTATGGCCCGGGCTATGTTTACCGGTCTGCCGGAAGCGATCCGTGACATGCGGACGCTGATTATGGATGCGGCCCGCTACCAGCAGATTGAATTTTGATTGTCGGTATAGGAACAGATATCACTGCCATTCCCAGGCTTAAAAAAGTCTGGGAGCGCAGTGGTGAGCGTTTTGCCCGACGTATTCTCACGGACCGGGAATTCGCTGTGTTTCAGGGGCGAAACTGCTCTGTCGCCTATCTTGCCTCTCGATTCGCGGCCAAGGAGGCTGCTTCCAAAGCCCTGGGAACGGGTATAGGCAAGGTGTCTTTCCAGGATATAGAAGTGCTGAACCAGGATTCAGGAGCCCCTGAGTTGGCGTTTTCCGGTGCGGCACTGGTGCTGCAGAAAGAAAAAGGCATTTCCCGGCTCCATATCAGTTTGTCCGATGAGGAGGAATACGCCCAGGCGTTTGTTGTCCTGGAAACCAGGACGCATGTTTAATTGCCAACGCTGCCCTGAATCTTCTGATTTCGCCGCTGGGCTTCCAGGAGGCGGACAGGCCCTTAGAAAGGCGCTTCTTCCTCTTCTTCATTGGAAATCACCATTTTGGTCTTCCAGGTACTTTGCTCTGATTCTTCTTCTCCGCCCATAGTCTCAATCAGCTCTTTTAGAAACTCAGCCAGAGTACCGGCCATAAGAGTAAAGTCCGCGTCAAAGCGGCTGGCGTCGTCTTCGGCATTCAGGGCTTCGGACTGTTCCTGAAGGGTATCTGTATACTTGATACGACGAATCAGGAAATCATCTCCCACAACGCAGCTCAGGGCTTCGTTCCAGTGCAGGGAAAGGCGGCTGACCTGCATTCCGGTTGCCAGGTGGTTGATCATCTCTTCCGCCAGCAGATCCTGGCCTTTGCAGCGGACCACGCCACCCTCTTCCCCGATATCCTTTAATTCGCACTCATCTCCAAGGGTCATAGAGCCGGGCAGAGGGCTGGCATTCTGTTCCAGCCACAGGGTCATGGTGCTGGCCGGGGACTGTTTTAATGCAGGTGGGACAACAGGCAGGCTGCCCAGGCAGTTTCTCAGGGTGGTGGTGAGCTCTTCCGCTTTGCGGAAGCTGCCAGCGTCCACAATCAGCCAGTTGTTGCGCAGGTCTATATAGCCACGGGTGACATTGGATTTGGTAAAGGCTCTGGGTAGAAGGTCGAGGGTAACTTCATCCTTTATCTGATCCTTCTCCTTACGAAATACCTGGCGGCCCTGGTCGGCTTCTATCTGGCTGACTTTTTCGTTAACGGCGTCACGGATAACGCTGGCAGGAAGAATCTTCTCCTCTTTACGGGCGCAGAAAGTAAAAAAACTACCGCTGACGTGCACAAGGGTTTCGCCGCCGGGTACAGGAGGAACCCAGCCATAGGTGGAGAGCTCGGTTTTGCCGCAGGGGCGGAAAGCCTGTTGGCCAAGACTCTCTTCCAGCTGTTCGGTGGTAATATTGATATCCTGGGTAAACTGGTAAATCACAAGATTTTTAAACCACATAATAAAGGCAAGGCTCCTGAAAAGTGTGCGCAGTCATCTTTCCCAGTCTATACGACGTTCTTTGTGTTGTTCCACCTTATATAAGTTTCGGAAATAACAGGGATATTTCTATTGCACGAGGCACATTAAGCTGCTTATAATGCGCGCCGTCGTCACGACAGCCGCTTCATGCCAATGTTTTGGGGCGAATAGTAAGAAACAGGGTGATTAGCTCAGCTGGGAGAGCATCTGCCTTACAAGCAGAGGGTCGGCGGTTCGATCCCGTCATCACCCACCATATTCGGATGTTACCTTGCCTGATGAGGTTCTTGTCCAGAGAATAATGCGGACCGGTAGTTCAGTTGGTTAGAATGCCGGCCTGTCACGCCGGAGGTCGCGGGTTCGAGTCCCGTCCGGTCCGCCATATTTAATGACGTTGAAGTGATGATAACCAGTATTTTGGTCTGGTAAAGCGCGGTTTTTTTTGTATAATGCGCTTCCCTGTAGGTAGAAGATTTATCTTTTGTTTTGGGTTGTTTTTTTTTGGGTGATTAGCTCAGCTGGGAGAGCATCTGCCTTACAAGCAGAGGGTCGGCGGTTCGATCCCGTCATCACCCACCATATTCGGATGTTACCTTGCCTGATGAGGTTCTTGTCCAAAGAATAATGCGGACCGGTAGTTCAGTTGGTTAGAATGCCGGCCTGTCACGCCGGAGGTCGCGGGTTCGAGTCCCGTCCGGTCCGCCATTTTATATCGAAAAAGAAAAAATCAGTATGACAGGCGCTGATTTGACTGTTTGAAGTGTTTTGAAGTGTTTTGAAGGTTTTGTGTGGACCGGTAGTTCAGTTGGTTAGAATGCCGGCCTGTCACGCCGGAGGTCGCGGGTTCGAGTCCCGTCCGGTCCGCCATTTCTTCAAAGGTTATATTTCCTTTCAAAAACAGCTTTGAGCAGCTTTTAAAAAGTAGCAGCTCTGAGTGGCTTAAAAATGGGTGATTAGCTCAGCTGGGAGAGCATCTGCCTTACAAGCAGAGGGTCGGCGGTTCGATCCCGTCATCACCCACCATATTTGGATGTTACCTTGCCTGATGAGGTTCCTGTCCAAAGAATAATGCGGACCGGTAGTTCAGTTGGTTAGAATGCCGGCCTGTCACGCCGGAGGTCGCGGGTTCGAGTCCCGTCCGGTCCGCCATTATTATTCCAAAACATGAAAAGCCCTGCAGCAATACTGGCGCACCATCATGTCTATTCAATTTTTTGAGATCATCCTGGGAAAATCCAGTTTTCGTGTTGTTAGCTATGATGAACATGGTAAACAGGTCGATCGAAAAAATTCACCCGTCCCAAAATTCTCAGCTTTTTGAATCAGCATAATAAAATGCACTGTGGCCTTTGAAGTCTTACATCAAAACCAACAAGAAAGGCTTCATTGATTCAGACCCTGTAGCTGAGGCCGCCACACGCCCTTCTTGATAAGAACCTTGATACATGATCCGAATTGTGGCCATGAAAAAGTTCCCTATGGTGAACATGCCAGTACATCAGGTGGCGCTTCGGGCGCACCTGATGTAAATGTTACGAGGGTATGTCGGATGAAAGCCCCTGGCGTCGTTCAACCCATAAACAGGAGCCGCCTATCACAGCGGCGGGCATCACCAGAAGATTGACCAGGGGGATCAGGGTAAACAGAGAGACGGTACCGCCAAAGGCCATGGTTTGCAGGGCTGGCCGGGCCAGGACCTCACGCATGGGGCGGAACTTTACCTCTTCGTTATCCGCTGCGTAGTCGCAGTATTGAATGCCCATCATCCATGCGGAGAACAGAATCCACAAGAAGGGGGCGATTACCTGCACACCTGGGATAACGGTCAATATTATGAGTCCCAGAGCTCTGGGGAGGTAATACAAAAGTTTCTGTAATTCTCGGACAATAGTTCTTGGTACTAGGGCAGCCAGGGATTTCCAGCCGCCATCGGGCATGCAGCCAGGGTCAAGCTCACGTTGTATCTTTTCCGCCAGAAAGCCGTTAAACGGCGCAGCGATGATATTGGCAACAATGGTGAAAGTAAAAAACATTATTAATAAGACAGCGATGGCAAACAGTGGCCAGAGAATAACCGTTAGGAAACTGAGAACGTCCGGCAGCCAGCTCAGTAGATAATCGACTAGATTAGAGAACTGCTGCGTAGCCAGCCAGATCAACAGGGAGAAGACAATACTATTAATCAGCAGCGGCACGATGATAAAAGAGCGAATGCCAGGTTCCGGTAAGCGTTTCAGACCGTTCAGAAAGTAGTGCAAACCCCGGCTGGTGGACTGTATATGCTGTTTCATTGTGTATGATTGATCGTCTAAATAGAGACGATAGTTATTCTCGACTGGTGAGTGAAGGAGTTGCTGGTTATTATGTCGAACAATTTTCAGTCGTAACAGCCCGAATGCATATGATCGGACAGTCGGTCGTAAAGGGATTGAGGGAAAATAAAAAATGAGTGAAACCAGACACATTCGCCTGCTGATCCTCGGATCCGGCCCGGCCGGTTATACCGCCGCTGTTTATGCAGCCCGTGCCAATCTGGAACCTGTGCTGATTACCGGTATGCAGATGGGCGGCCAGCTGACCACTACCACCGACGTGGATAACTGGCCCGGAGATGTGGAAGGTTTGCAGGGACCTGATCTGATGATGCGTATGCAGAAGCATGCTGAGCGCTTTAATACTGAAATCATCTTTGATCATATTAATAAGGCTGACCTGCAGCAGCGCCCGTTCCGTCTTGAAGGCGACAGTGGTGTTTATACCTGTGACGCCCTGATTATCTGCACCGGTGCCAGCGCTCGTTATCTGGGACTGGACAGCGAAGAAGCGTTCAAAGGTAAGGGGGTTTCTGCCTGCGCCACCTGTGACGGATTCTTTTACCGCAAAAAGCCTGTAGCCGTTGTGGGCGGTGGTAATACCGCTGTGGAAGAGGCTTTGTACCTTTCTAATATTGCTGAGAGCGTAACATTGGTACACCGTCGTGAAGAGTTCCGGGCAGAGAAAATCCTGCAGAAGAAATTGTACGACAAAGTTGAGAATGGCAATATTAAGCTGGAGCTGAATGCAACGCTGGACGAGGTTCTTGGTGATGATGCCGGTGTCACCGGTATGCGTATCAAGAGTTCTGAAGATGGCTCAACCAAAGACTTGTCTGTTGATGGTGTGTTTATCGCCATTGGCCACACCCCGAACACAGAGCTGTTTGCTGGCCAGCTGGATATGAAGGATGGTTATCTAAAGGTTCAGAACGGTTCTGAAGGCAATGCCACCCAGACATCTATTCCCGGTATATTCGCCGCCGGTGATGTGATGGATCATATCTATCGTCAGGCAATTACTTCCGCCGGTACCGGTTGTATGGCTGCCCTGGATGCTGAGAAGTATCTGGATTCGCAGTTTTAAATACTTTTTGCTTTATAAAAAAACCTTCTGTCAGTTGAACTGGCAGAAGGTTTTTTGTGGCTTTATGAAAAGTCCAGGTCACTCTCGTGGCTGTTTACTTTCCTGTGACGAGAGGGGAAGTTTTATTCTGAATCATATCGCTAAGGATATGACCGGTTTCCACTAGAAGGGCGTCTTCTTCGGGCTTTTTATCTTTCTCGTTTTTGGCGAGTTTTTCTGTCTGTTCCGCTTCCAGCTCATCAAGGTTTTTGTAGGGTTTTTCACCCTTGGCTTTGCGCAGGGTATTTTCAATAGCCAGACGCTGTTGCCGCATCTGGTCGATTTCTGCCTTGCGCTTTTTCTCGTTCAACTGTACGACAGTGCGATCTTCATGCTGCTTCTGGTATTTACGCAGCTCTTCCAGATAGAGGAAATCCGGGTTCTTGGCAGTACGCTGTTCATGGCGTTTCCGCAGACCGGGAATAATAGGTGTCAAAGGCTTCAGCGCGGTGTAGGTCACCGGCTTGATCTCTGTGTAAGGCAGGGCATGGGGCAGTGAACTCTCGCCAATTTCCTTGGGGTCAAACAGGGAAGGATAACTAATATCCGGAATTACTCCCCGGTTCTGGGTGCTTTGACCGGATACCCGGTAGAATTTCGCTACCGTCAGCTTCAGCTGGCCATGGTTAAGGGGCTGGATAGTCTGCACCGTGCCTTTACCAAAACTCTGGCCGCCAATAATCAGGGCTCTCTGATAATCCTGCATGGCACCGGCAAAAATTTCAGAGGCCGATGCGCTGAGACGGTTGATCAGAACAACCATCGGGCCACTGTAAACCTCTTTCGGATCAGGGTCCTGCTGGGCTTCGGTACGGCCACGGCTGTCTTTCACAACAACAGTAGGACCTTTGGAGATAAACAGGCCGGTCAGCTGGTTGGCTTCCTGGAGTGAGCCGCCGCCATTGTTGCGGAGGTCAATCACCAGGCCATCAATCTTCTCTTTTTGCAGCTCCTTGATCAGCTTGCGAACATCACGGGTGGTGCTTTTGTAATTCGGGTCGCCAGCCTGGGCTGCCTTGAAGTCGATATAGAAAGCGGGAATCTCAATTACGCCGATGCGCTTTTTATCCTTGCCTTCGCCAATATTCATAATGCTTTTCTGGGCGGACTGCTCTTCCAGCTTTACCTTATCCCGGCTGATGGGGTAGATACGGGGTTTACCGTCGGTGACTCCGGAAGGAATCACTTCCAGACGCACCAGGGTGCCCTTGGTGCCGCGGATCAGTTTGACCACTTCATCCAGGCGCATGCCGACAACATCTTCCATTTTGCCGTCTTTGTTCTGGGCCACGCCAATGATCTTGTCACCGGGTTTCAGTTGTCCGGCTTTGTCGGCAGGACCGGCGGGAACAACACTGATAACTTTGGTGTACTCGTCTTCCGATTGGAGGACCGCGCCAATGCCCTCCAGGGAGAGACTCATATTAATGTCAAAGTTCTCGGCTCGCTGAGGGGAAAAGTACTGGGTGTGGGGATCATACAGCTGGGTATAAGAGTTGAGGTACAGCTGGAAGGCGTCCTCGCTGCGGGTCTGGTGCAGACGGCGTAGCTGGTTGGTGAAACGCTTTTTCAGAAGGTCACTGATTTCGGGCAGCTTTTTATCGTTCAGCTTCATGGACAGCACGCTGTCCTTCAGCTGTTTGCGCCAGAGTTCATGCTGTTCAGCAGTATTGGCCAGCCAGGGGGCTTTTTCCCGATCCAGCTCCAGGGTTTCATCTTTTTTAAAGTCGATTTTGTCGAGACCGGCATCAATGGTTTTGAGCATATAGCGGATACGCTCTTCGCTGCGTTGGCGATAGCGGTTAAAGATTTCAAAGGCCGGGCGCAGGTTGCCGCCTCTCAGGGCGTCGTCGAGGGTGTCGGTGTATTTGCTGAATTCTTTGATGTCTGACGCTAAGAAGAAACTGCGGTTACGATCAAGGGTATCCAGGTAGCTCTGGAAAATCCTGTCGGAGCTGGAGGCGTCCAGACTGAGTTTCTCGTAAGAGTTGTTTTTCAGCAGCTGAACCACATTCACGCTGGCAATAGCCTGGTTCAGGGTAGGTTTAAGATCGGATACTGGCTGGTTAAGGTCTTCGACGGCCAGGCTGACGGAGGTCAGAAAGCAGAGGCTGAGTGTCAGCAGGTATCGGTAAATAAATTGGGAGCTGAAACGCATCGGGGATGTTACTCTCATTATCGGTGTCCATTATCGTTATCGCCATCACCCCGGCGGGGGACGATTACATCCTTGTTTTAATGGGCAGCACATTATTCGTATGGCGCTTCCTGCACTATAGCATTATCCCGAATGACTTTGTCGGCTGATTTTCATCGGTTTGTATCAGTCTGGCCGGCTTTGTCCGCGCTGGTTTTCGCTGAGGATAAAGCCACTTTCCCGATCAGAATCCTGTTCGAGTAATGTTTTTGTGTCGTGTATTGGCAGGGGATGGGCAGTGCCAGGAGTTAAATCGGCAATTAACTGGCTGGTTTCCCGCTCTTATCACCCGAAATGACAGGGCTTGATTCATTATTGTACGCATTCTGTCGTGAGGAGTTGCAACCGGCGCGTAACCGCCGGCTGCAGAAATATGACAGGCCGATAGTTATCAGGGAAGAAGATCAGTCTTCCGGAAATAACGGGTCAGTACTCTGGCAAGGTTTATGGCATCATCCCGGCCTGCCAGTTCGCGGACAGAGTGCATACCGAAGGTAGGCAGACCAACATCAACGGTGCGTACACCCAGTTCCGTGGCTGTCAGGGGGCCGATTGTGCTGCCACAGCCCATATCGGTACGGGCTACAAAAGCCTGCACAGGAATGTTCTCCTGCTGACACAGCATACGGATCATGGCGCTGGTTTCACTGGAGGTGGCGTAACGCTGATTGGCGTTGATCTTGATCACCGGACCATTGTTCAGCAGAGGGCCGTGGTTGCCGTCGTGACGGTCGGAATAATTGGGATGAATGCCGTGGGCATTGTCTGCGGAGATCATTACCGAGTTCATCATGGCCCGGGTCAGTTCTTCAGAAGTTTCACAGATACGCTCCAGAGTCTGGCGCAGAAACGGGCCGCAGGCACCGGTGGTGCTGGCACTGCCTACTTCTTCGTGATCATTGCAGATCAGCAGAGCGGGCTGGTCATTGTCTCCGGCGTGTACGAGAGCCTGCAGGCCGGTATAACAGCTGAGAAGGTTGTCCAGGCGGGCGGAGGCAATAAATTCTTCATCCAGGCCAATCATGGCGGGTGGCTGGGTATCGTAGAAGAACATTTCATAGTCGAGCACTTCGTCAGGGTTGACACCGTGCTTCTGCAGTTCCCGGGTCAGCAGCTGGCGGAAATCCGGCTTGTCGTCACTATGGTGCAGTCGGCATAGCACCGGCGGAATATCTTTTTGAGGGTTTACGCTGCGATTCTTGTTGGCTTCCCGGTCCAGGTGAATAGCGAGACTGGGAATAGTGGCAATGGCGCGTTTAAAGTCCACCAGGGTGTTGTGCATTTTGCCGCTGGCATCCTGCCAGGTGACTCGCCCGGCAAGGGAGAGGTCACGGTCAAACCATGGGTTGAGCAGGGCGCCGCCGTACACTTCTACACCCAGCTGGAAGTAATCCTTCTGTTTAAGTTCCGGGTTGGGTTTGACCTTCAGACAGGGGCTGTCGGTGTGGGCACCGGCCATGCGGAAACCCTGTTCAGCAAAGTGAGTGTTACCCGTGGTAAAAGCGATAATGGCTGAGTCATTACGGGTAACATAGTACTTGTGTCCTGCTTCCAGTGCCCAGCTGTCCCTTTCATCCAGGGCTTCAAAGCCGGCGCTTTCCAGGCAGCGGGCCATTTCCGCTGTGGCGTGGAAAGGGGTAGGGGAGGCCTGCAGAAAACTGAGCAGGTCCTGGTTAAATCCGGTTGTATCCATCATGAACAGAGTCTTTGCTGAAATGGTGTGACAATCACTTGTTCATATTACCACTTCCGCTGGTCATGATGCTGTAAAGATGATTTTTATGAAGTGAAGTTCATGGCATCTCGCTTATTGATGTTGTTTAAGCCTGAGGTTCGGCCAGGTTCAGGGCATGCCAGAGCAAGGCCCAGAGAGATTTATCTGTTACCCGGAAGTACAACATGAGTGCCAATTTTTTCAGACAGGCTATATTTGCCGGGCGATGAAGGTAGCCAAGGATTGGGCGGGAGTAGAAATAAGACAGAAACAGAATCAGGAATCATACGTTTGTGAACGGTCGGTTATTATTACTGGGGCTGATAGCCTGGCTCTCCTGGATCCCGGTGCATGGGGTGGCGGATACCGTGCCGGGAATTCTGTCGGGGGAGGTGGGTGCCTTTGCTGCGGCCCGGGAGCGGGTATCTCGCTGGTATGCGGTAAATGACAGCGGCACCTATGTGGTTTCCGGTCATCGGGTCTTTCTGCTGGAAAATACCCAGATGCCCGCCGAGCTGGTCGGGCGTATCACCGATCTTCTGGTAGGCGCGGGCTGGAAAGCCGGTTACCTGCTGCTCCATGAACTGTTACATACCACTCTTTATCCGTACCTTTCCCCACCTCTGCAGCGGATACTTGGGGGCGTTTCCCAGGGTTGGCTGGCGTTAACCCTGTACCGTTCCCTGGCCCAGACTGTTTCTCCTTTGCTGAAACTGGCAGAAAATTATCGGCAGGCCTGGCAAGGCCACAGGCTGAAAGGTTTTGTCCCTATTCCCGTAAATGACGCGGAACTCTCTTTCAAGATTTTTGTTCAGGCCTATTTTCCCGAGCAGTCTTCGGAGCCGGTGGCTGTTGAGATTGATCGCGTTCCCTCTATGCCTTTTTTACCTTCCCTGGTTCGGCAGCATTCTCATCTGAATCCCTGGAATCGGCTGGTGGATGAGATGCAGGCGATGGATATTCAGAAAATCCGCCTGTCAGGCAACGCGGAAGGTAATCTGGAACTGCGTTACCGGGATGGCAGTAATCAGTGGCGGGAGCAGGTGATAACCGCCACCCTGGACAGTGAGTACCAGCCCATTCCCTGGCTGATGGATATGATTCGTCAGAAAACGCCCCGGGAAGATATTCGTCTTTATGCCAGCCTGTTGTCCCAGAGCGTTCTGGATCTGGTTGGCCGTATGCTGGCCTGTCGCAAACTCTACCCTGAAGTGCCCGGCGACAATCCGGCTGTCTGCCAGGGGGGAAAGCTGACCGCTGTTGATAATGGTCTGCTTTACCAGCCGGATGAACCCGTGGTGCCGGTGCTGGTATGGGATGAGCGAAATTATGACAAAGGACGGGTGTTGCCCCTGAGTGGCTGTAACTTCCAGAACCACCCATTGTGCTGGGAGAACTATCTGGTACTGGGGGACAGTTCCAGGAGTTACCCCTGGCCATCCATGACACTTTATTCCCGCTTCTCCAATTACCGGGAACGCATTAACTGGGTGCTGCTGGAACAGGAACCCCAGATATGGGCCACCGGCAGTTTTTACCAGATACGGGTGCCGGAGTTGTTGACCAGGGCGGCCCTGGGTATTTTCTCCACTGTTGGCCAGGTAGCGGTGAACCGGGCGGTGGTCTCCCTGCACCACAGCTGGTGGAAGAACGGTATATTCAGGGAGAAGAAAGCTCTGCCCCAGGCTGTGCCTGCCCAGAATGAACTGGATCACCATGAACATGGTGACTGTTCGGCCTGCGGCATGGGTAAGTGCCAGTTTTCCCACTGTATCTGTGGCGGTTGTTACGAGCCTGAGTCCATGGTGAATCTGGGATGCTCCGCTGATGGCGCTGCCCCCCACCTGGTGTGTAACGACTGCCTGTACGAGCTTCTGAAGAGAGGAAAACAGAAGCCCTGTTCCGCCTGTGACCAGTACCACTGGCAGCGGATTAATATTGATTACTACATGCTTGACCCGGAAGAAGCTCAGAAGGAGAACCCGTCTATACCGACCTGTCCGACCTGTCGTAAGCCTATTGATTACCGCAATGGCAACATCCGCAAATTCCTGGGGGATGGTTGTGGCACCCTGGGAGGCTGGCTGAAGTGGTTATTCCGCGATGACCTGCCGGATAAACCGACACAACGGTAAAAAGAGCGGTTGTCAGAAGTATTCCTTCTACCCTGAACAGGTATCATGAAATGTGGTGCTTGTTTCTGTATGGGTTTTGGATGGACGGCAGGTTTTTGAATGACTACCAGACTTTCTCCCGGTGAACTCCTGGAAAATAATTCCTATTGTGTATTGTCGACGGCCACAGAGGATGGCGCACCCTGGTCCACGCCTTTATTTTATGCCTATGACCCACAGTGGCGGCTGTACTGGATATCGGGGGAGCGCAGCTACCATTCCAGTCTTCTGAGCAGGAACAGTCAGGCGAGTGTTGTCGTTTGTGAGCCTCCGGCTGTCGCGGGCGAGGCTGCGGCCCTGTACCTGGAAAGAACCGGGTTGGGTGTTTCCGGAAAGAGAGAAGATTATGAAGGGGACAGCCCCTGTCGTATGTACAGGCTTACGCCGAAACAGGCGTTCACCCTGTGTGATGCTGAGTGGGAAGATCATTTGCTGATGGACAAGCGGATTGAGATTGAGATTCCGGGCTGACCAATAAAACGGGCAGTTGCAACTGCCCGTATCTGTATTTCTTGAAACGGTTTAGAACAGCTCGTCCGGTGGTGCTGTGCAGGAGAGGCGTTCTCCCAACAGTTCTTCCAGAGTGGGAATCAGGAAACCGTCGTCTTCGCAGGCAAAGCTGATGGAGGTGCCGGTGGTACCGGCCCGGCCAGTTCTTCCGATACGATGGACATAATCTTCCGGGTCTTCCGGCAGGTTGTAGTTCACAACATGGGATATACCATCAATATGGATACCCCGTCCGGCGACATCGGTTGCGACCAAAATCTGCAGGCGCCCTTCCCGGAAGTCTTCCAGGGTTTTGATTCGCTTTTTCTGTGGCACATCCCCGGATAGCATGTCGGCTTTCAGGCGATCTTTGCGCAGCTTTTCTGTCAGGCGACGGGTCTGGTCCCGGCGGTTGGTGAACACTATGACCCGTTCCAGCTTCTGACGGGTAATAAGATTGTAGAGAATCTTGTATTTTTCATTGGTGCTGACGGTCCACACCTGCTGATCAACAGTATCTGTGGCCACGCTGTCCGGTTCTATTTCAACCTTGAGCGGGTGCCAGGTCCACTGTTCCCCCAGGCGCAGAACATCGTCACTGAAGGTGGCGGAGAATAGCAATGTCTGTCGGTCCCCGGGGCGGGGGGTTGAACGGACAATCCGGCGTACCTGGGGAATAAAGCCCATATCCAGCATCCGGTCGGCTTCATCGATCACCAGAGTTTCTGTCAGATCAAGGTAAAGATCCCGGCGCTCGCAGTAGTCCAGCAGACGACCGGGGGTGGCCACCAGGATGTCCACATAATTCTTTTGCAGTTGCAGGCGCTGTTTTTCGTAATCCATACCTCCCACAACCATCACCGCGTGCAGATCGGTGTATTTGATCAGGGTTTCGGCATCTTTATGGATCTGCATAGCCAGCTCACGGGTAGGAGCAATGACAACAACCCGGGGTTCTCCCAGGAAGCGTTCATCCGGTGGTGGAGTTTCCATCAGTTGCTTGATAGCGGCAATGAGGAAGGCGGCGGTTTTGCCGGTGCCGGTCTGGGCCTTGCCGATAGCGTCGCGGCCCTGGAGAGTAGCTTCCAGCACTTCAGCCTGGATGGGAGTGCAGTATTTAAAGTCCAGGTCGGCGATGGCGTGCATCAGCGGATCAGGCAGGTTGAAATCGTGGAAGCGGGATTTGCCTGGCTCTTCCGGTACCTGAAACTGGCTGATATCCCAGTTGGCTGCCGGCGCTTTTTTCTGGTGAGGCTGGTGGTGCCGGCGTTGCTGGTTGCGCTGAGGGCGTTTGCCCTTGACGCTCTGTGGGGAGCCTTTACCTTCTCCCTGCTTGTTTGGTTGATTGCCGGGAGCCTGGTTCTGACCAGCGGACAGTTCGTTTTTCCTGCGCCCTGTGGGCCGGCCTTTTTTGCCTGAACGGCTGAATATATTCAGAAAACCACTCAAAGTCTGGTTGTTTCCGTCGCTGTAGAGATGTGGCAGCCCCTGGATATTCCAGGCATCAGCGATATAAAGCCTGTGGGCTGGCAATTAAAGTCTTCTGATGCATTATCGGAAACCCGGAAGATAAGGGCAACTGTTGTTGGAAAGGCGGGTGTTGTCAGGGCTGTGGATATTACGGTCATAACAAGGGTGTCAGCGGGCTTCAAAAGGTCGAAGCCCGTATGATCAGATGGAGTCACCGGTGCTCTGGTTATTGCGGGTGTTCATGGCCGCGTAACTGGAATGGAAACGGCGGATCACCCGGCCCATAGTGGACAGCTCCCGCATACGATCCCGCCGCGTACGGCGTTTCCCCAGGCGACGCCGTGTATAGGGTGTGACAACAACAAACATAGGCCCGAAGAAAGTTTTTTCTTCCTCGAAATGCGCCATGGCTGTATTAAGGTTAAACCCTGCTGGCGGCATGGCGGGGATGCGTATATTGCTCATACTGCCTCCTGTCCGTTGTGACGCTGCTGTTAGTCTGATAAAACGGGATTTCTCAGTGAGTTAGAGTGGGGAAAGGGGCAGAAGTTCCCGGGAGAGAGGCTCCCGGGAAGGGGATGATTTTGAGGTCGGTGGATTAGATATCGGCCACAATATCCTTGCTGAAACTCTTTTCGCAGTATTTGCACTTCATCTGGACATCATCATGGCGTTCTTTCAAGGTGAAGGAGTTCTGTACCGGCTCGTTATGGGTAATGCAGTTGGAATTGGGGCACTCGAATGCACCTTCCAGGCGCTCCGGGACGCTCATCTTGAATTTGCCCCGGACTGTGTAGTCCTCAATAACATTGATAGTGGCCTGGGGGGCGAACAGACCCAGTTCGCTGGCTTCTGTTTCGTTAAACAGGCGGTTTTCCACCTTGATAATATCTTTCAGGCCGAACTCTTTGCTGGGCAGGTTAAAGCCCACGGTGATACGCAGGTCTGAACCCAGTAGCTGCAGCTGACGCAGGATCTTTACGCCCTGGCCGGCGGGGATGTGGTCGATCACGGTACCGGTGTTGATCGCCTCAACCTGAAGTTTCTTCTTCTCAACCATTGTCAGCCTCCTTAAATGCTTTCGTTCAGAACCAGTGCCAGCAATGCTTCCCGGGCGTAAACGCCGTTTTCCGCCTGCTGGAAGTAATAGGCGTGGGGGGTCTTGTCCACATCAACGGTGATTTCGTCCACCCGGGGCAGGGGGTGCAGTACCCGGAGGTTGGGCCTGGCTTCTTTCAGGTGGTCTGCGGTCAGGATGTAGCGAGAAGCGATATGTTTGTACTCTGTTTCGTCAAAGCGCTCTTTCTGGACCCTGGTCATGTAAATGATGTCGGCTTCCATGGTCATTTCGGTAAAATCGTCGGCCTGCTTGAACTTGATGCCGGCCTCTTCAAATTCTGCCAGCAGGTAGTCCGGCATAGACAGGGCCTCCGGGGCCAGGAAGGTAAATTCTGTACCGAAGTTACACAGGGCCTGGGCCAGGGAATGGACAGTACGGCCGTATTTCAGGTCACCGCAGAAGGCAACTTTAAGACCATCAAGAGAGCCTTGGGATTCATAGATGCTGAACAGATCCAGCAGGGTCTGGGTCGGGTGCTGGTTGGAGCCGTCGCCGCCATTTATTACCGGCACGGTGGAGAACTCGGAGGCAAGACGGGCCGCGCCTTCCTGGGGGTGGCGCATAACCAATGCATCGGTGTAAGAGGAGATGACCTGCACTGAGTCTGCCAGAGTTTCGCCTTTTTTCGCCAGGGAAGTGTTGCCACCATCGGCAAAACCGATAAACGTGCCGCCCAGGCGTTGTACGGCGGTTTCAAACGAGAGGCGGGTGCGAGTGGATGCCTCAAAAAAACAACTGGCTACCACTTTGCCTTTCAGGAGATCGGGACGGGGATTACGCTTCAGGCTCTCGGCGGTGGAAACGATCAGCTCCAGTTCTTCCCGAGTGAGATCGGTGATGGAGACAATGTGCTTTTGATAAAGCGGATTAGCCATACTGGTATTACCTGTCCTTGAGGCTGATGAGCCTTGTGGGTATTAGCGTTTGGGTCAGGTGCCGGCGGGCACCGTGGCCTTTATTGCAGGCCAGGGCTTGGGCTGGCTGTTTGCGCGCAAAAAAAAACCCCTGAATAAGGGGTTTTTTAGAAAAACAAACGACATCCGGCAGGTGGAGCAGGTTACAGAAGCAGGTGATCTGTGTCTTCATGCGTTGACCTCCGAATGCTGTATGAAAATCGCTTTTGCTGTTCGCCTGAAGGTCAGGTATTGACCCTGATTCTCCAGACAAATTGCGCGGCATTATACGGCGGGTTTTTGTCTGGTCAAGCGAATTTACTCTCAGCTTATGATGGACAGCAAAAGACATCAATAGTGCCGCTGTGGGACAAAATAAAAACTGTGCTGTCAGGCTGAAGCTTTACGCTGCAGGGCCTCTAGAGGCTGGGGCAGGGCCAGGGTGACATCGGAGCGGGCCTTGCAGCAGCAGGGCAGTATATGGCCTTCCTGAACAAACGCCAGGGGCTGTTCCTGGTACTCAATATTGCCGTCAATCAGTTTGACCTGGCAACTGCCGCAGTAGCCTTGGCGGCACTGGTATTCCATGGCGATATCCTGCCCTTCCAGGGCCTCCAGCAGAGTTTCCCCCGGCCGGGGTAGAAAGCTGTATCCATCCTGGATTTTTACGATATGTGCCATAGGGGTTCCTGTTGAATACAAACTGTACCGGTCCCGCGCCAGAGTGAGTGATGGTATTTCCGCTCCAGTGATATGTCCCTATATCAAGTCGCTAACAGGCCATCCTGGCCTTTGAAATACCATCACTCACTCGGGCTTAATCCGTTATGGTGCCAACATCTACTGCTTTTCTATTTCTACAGTGAGAAATCGTTAAAGTCATCCGTATCGACATCACTGTCCACCTGGCCTACCAGATAGGAGCTGACTTCCACTTCCTGGGGGGCTACCTGAACATGGTCACTGTTCAGCCAGCTGTTCATCCAGGGCAGGGGGTTCTGCTTGATGGTGAACGGGGAATCAAAACCCACCGCGGTCATACGCTGTCTGGTGATATATTCCACATATTGTCCGAGAATTTCCTTATTCAGGCCGATCATGGAGCCGTCCCGGAACAGGTAGGCGGCCCACTCTTTTTCCTGCTCGGCGGCATCCAGGAAAATCTGGCGGGCTTCGTCGTGCAGTTCGGCAGCGATTTCGGCCATCTCCTGGTCGTCTTTGCCATTCGCCATAAGTTGCAGGATGTGCTGGGTGCCGGTGAGGTGAAGGGCTTCATCCCGGGCAATCAGTTTGATGATCTTGGCATTGCCTTCCATGGTGGCACGTTCGGCAAATGCGAAGCTACAGGCAAAGCTGACATAGAAGCGGATAGCTTCCAGTACGTTGACCGAGACCATGGTCAGATAGAGTTTCTTTTTCAGTTCCCGAAGAGATACGGTGACTGTCTCGCCGTTTATCGTATGTTCCCCTTCACCGAGGATGTTGTATCGCTCTATGCCTTCGATCAGGGAGTCATAGTGATGGGTGATGGCTGTGGCACGGCTGACAATGGCTTCGTTGGTGACGATATCATCAAACACTTCCGCAGGTTCGGTTACCACGTTGCGCATGATATGGGTATAGGAGCGGGAGTGAATGGTCTCGCTGAAGGACCAGGTTTCAATCCAGGTTTCCAGCTCAGGCAGGGAGACTACCGGCAGCAGCGCCATATTGGGTGATCGCCCCTGTACTGAGTCCAGTAATGTCTGGTATTTCAGGTTACTGAGAAAGATATGCTTCTCATGTTCGGGCAGGCTGGCAAAGTCACTGCGGTCGTTGGATAGATCGACTTCTTCAGGGCGCCAGAAAAACGACAGTTGTTTTTCAATGAGTTGTTCAAAGATGGCGTATTTCTGCACATCGTAACGGGCCACGTTGACGTTTTGCCCGAAAAACATGGGCTCGAGGGTGGCGTCAAAGTTGTTCTGGTTGAAAGTTGTGTAGGCCATGGGTCTCTTTATGACAGTTCAAAGCGAATGTTGTTCAGCAGTGCTATTGAAAAACAGCTTCGGGTGCGGCCGGGGCCGCAGACCTGACCGCAGTCAGATCTTGCAGGCACCACCGGCGCAGTCATCATCTTCCTGTTCTACATGCTCTGCATCGCTCGCACCATCCCGGGTGTTGTGATAGTAGAGCGTTTTTACCCCCAGCTTGTAAGCTGTCAGCAGGTCTTTGAGAATATTCTTCACCGGCACTTTGCCGCCTTCAAACCGGGAGGGATCGTAGTTGGTGTTGGCGGAGGCGGTCTGGTCGATAAATTTCTGCATAATGGCGACTAACTGAAGGTAACCGGTATTGTCGGGAATATCCCAGAGCAACTCGTAGTGAAAACGAAGGTTTTCATACTCCGGCACCACTTGCTTGAGAATTCCATCCTTGCTCGCCTTTACACTGATATACCCCCGTGGTGGTTCAATACCATTGGTGGCGTTGGAAATTTGCGAAGAGGTTTCCGACGGCATCAGAGCGGTCAGGGTGGAGTTGCGCAACCCATGGGTTTTGATCTCTTCCCGCAGGTTTTTCCAGTTTAATTGCAGAGGCGTATTGCAGATGTCGTCCAGTTCCTTCTTGTAGGTGTCGATGGGCAGAAGGCCCTGGCTGTACAGGGTTTCGTTGAACTTCGGGCAGGCTCCCTGTTCCCGGGCCAGCCTGTTGGAAGCTTTCAGCAGGTAGTACTGGATAGCTTCAAAGGTCTTGTGGGTCAGGGCGTTACCGGAACCGTCGGAGTAACGGGCACCGTTCTTGGCCAGGTAATAGGCGTAGTTGATCACACCCACACCCAGGGGGCGGCGGCCCATGGTAGCGGTACGGGCCGCTGGCACCGGGTAGTCCTGGTAATCCAGCAGACTGTCCAGGGCGCGGACGATCAGGTCTGAGAGTTCTTCCAGCTCATCCAGGCTGTCGATAGCACCAAGGTTAAAGGCAGCCAGGGTACACAGGGCGATTTCTGCCTCTTCATCATGGATTGCCTGCAGGGGCTTGGTGGGCAGGGCGATTTCCAGGCACAGGTTGCTCTGACGAATGGGAGCCACTTTGGCATCAAAGGGTGTGTGGGTATTGCAGTGGTCAACATTCTGCAGATAAATCCGGCCCGTGCTGGCCCTCTCCTGGGCAAACAGAGTGAACAGTTCCACAGCCTTCAGGGTTTTTTTGCGTACGCTGTCGTCTTTTTCATATTGGACGTACAGTTCTTCAAACTTGTTCTGGTCTTCAAAAAAAGCATCGTATAGGCCGGGAACATCGCTGGGGGAGAACAGGGTAATGTTGCCGCCTTCTATAAGACGCTGGTACATCAGTTTGTTCATCTGAACGCCGTAGTCTATATGACGTACCCTGTTTTCCTCGACCCCGCGGTTGTTCTTGAGTACCAGCAGGTTTTCCACTTCGTAGTGCCAAAGGGGGTAGAACAGTGTGGCCGCACCGCCACGTACACCGCCCTGGGAGCAGGATTTTACCGCGGTCTGGAAGTACTTGTAGAACGGAATACAGCCGGTATGGAAGGCTTCTCCGCCACGAATGGGGCTACCCACGGCCCGCAGGCGGCCGGCGTTAATACCGATACCGGCCCGCTGGCTGACATACTTGACGATAGCGCTGGCGGTGGCATTAATGGAATCCAGTGAGTCATCACACTCAATCAGTACACAGGAGCTGAACTGGCGTGTGGGTGTACGTACGCCGGACATAATCGGCGTGGGCAGTGATAACCGAAAGTTGGACACGGCATCGTAAAAACGACGGATGTAATCCAGACGGGTGTCTTTGCTGTAACCGGAGAACAGGCTGGCACCGATCAGTACGTACAGGAACTGGGGACTTTCAAAATACTCACCGGTGACCCGGTTCTGCACCAGATACTTGCCTTCCAGCTGTTTGACTGCCGCGTAGCTGAAATTCATGTCCCGGCTGTGGTCAATAAAACTGTCAATGGTTTCCAGTTCTTCCCGGGAGTAATCAGTCAGCAGGGCAGCATCGTATTTCTTGTTTTCTACCAGGTTGACGATATGCTCGTACAGAACCGGTGGCTCAAACTGGCCGTAGGCTTTTTTGCGCAGGTGAAAAATGGCCAGGCGGGCCGCCAGATACTGGTAGTCCGGCGCTTCCCGGGAGATCAGGTCCGCTGCGGACTTGATCAGGGTTTCATGGATTTCCGTGGTGGGAATGCCGTTGTAAAACTGGATGTGGGCGCGAAGCTCAACCTGGGAAACGGAGACGTTATCAAGGCCGTCAGCTGCCCAGGTGATTACCTTGTGGATTTTCTCAAGGTCGATGGCTTCCTGCTGTCCGTCCCTTTTCGTGACCCGAAGATGTTCGTTCATGCCCTGCGGTTACCTGTATGCACTATATATGGTGGTGGTAGCTGCCGGAGATGGCAGTGTTGTTTCATTTTTAATCGTTATAAACAGCAGCAACATTCATTCCGGTATTGTATTTGTCCCGATTTCAGGCACAAAAAGACTGTTGCCAGTGTCTGACAAGCAGCACGACAGGACAGGGTTCTTCTGTGTCTTTGTGATGGGACAACCGGTTATCTGTGCATCCCGACCAGGGCTGGATGCCTGATCGAAACGTATTTCCCTGCCTGATAGCCGGTAAACTGGGTCCGGAAGTGTTTCTTTCGGAAACACTAAATGTTGTGTTGTACTTCTCTCTCTACACACAAGATAATGCGGTGCTGGCCCCATTGCAAGTCAACCGCTGACGTCTATAGGAGGAGAATAGCTGGTGAAAAAACATCATGTGAGTGTTTACTTTGTTCTCGCCTGCCAGCCCTGCGAGTTCCTTTGGAGGAAGGAGGCTGGTTGAAGTGGCAGTTACTCCTCTTATAGAATTTTGTAATGAGGATGGATTTATTTATAGAAACTGTATTTTGTATTTGCCGGTGGCTCAGGCACTATATATCGCGGTGCCGGTCGCAAGGCATCAGGCGGGGATGACGGGGAAAATAATCCGGAATTATTTTCCCCGACCGGAGTCAAAGGGACGTTAGTTACAGGCTGCAACGACTGTGTGAAAGTCTGTGCGAATATCCTTGACAAAGGTAGAATCCGGTTACACATCATGATGCAAGCAGAAGCCCTATCCGTGGAACAGACAGACTCCGGCCATATTCTTATCGTTGAAGATGACAAGCGCCTGGCCAGCCTTACCCGAGAGTATCTTGAGAACAATGGTCTTACCGTGAGCGTGGAGCAGGACGGTGGTAAAGCTGTTGACCGCATACTGGAAGAGAATCCCGATCTGGTGGTGCTGGATTTAATGCTGCCCGGTGAGGATGGTGTCTCCATCTGCCGTCGGGTACGCACGGATTTCCATAATCCCATTTTGATGCTGACCGCCCGTACCGATGACCTGGACGAAGTTCTGGGCCTGGAAATGGGCGCTGATGATTATGTCGCCAAGCCAGTGCGCCCCCGTGTGCTGCTAGCCCGTATCCGGGCCCTTTTGCGCCGTAGCGCACCGCTGTCGGAAGAGAGCGGTGACAAAGGCCGCCTGGAATTCGGCAGCCTGGTGGTAGATGCTGCCATGCGGGAAGCCTGGCTGGAGGGTACCAATATTGAACTGACCAGCGCAGAGTTCGATCTGCTCTGGCTGCTGTGTTCTAATGCCGGGCGAGTTCTCAGCCGCGAAGAGATTTTCGAGAAGCTGAGGGGTATTGAATATGACGGTCAGGATCGTTCCATTGATGTCCGGGTGTCCCGTATCCGTCCCAAGATTGGTGATGATCCCATGCATCCCCGCATGATTAAAACGGTGCGCTCCAAAGGTTATCTGTTCGTGCGTCCGGTGTAACACCGGGCATTAATGCTGCGGCTGAAGGCCGGCGAGAGAGGCATTTTTGAGCAGTATCTTTCTGCGTATTTATGGGGGACTGCTGTTTACCCTGGTGTTGGTCGCTGTGCTGTGCGGGCTTGCGCTGACCATTATCAACGGGGTACGGCTGCAGGATTTCCGGGAATCCACCGCCCGGGGTACGTTTCGGGTGATGGCTCTGCGCCTTGAAGCGTTACCCGATAACCAGTGGGCCACGTATATCCAGCAGTGGGAAAACCAGTTGGGTATCAGCCTGAGTGTGGTGCCGGAAACCAGTGGCGGGCTTGGCCGGCAGACCCTGGAACAGCTGGCCTCCGGTCGAGTACTGGTGCGGGATGGTGACAGCAACCGTTTTGAAATCTTTTCGGCCATTAACCCGCACAATCTGCTGCGGGGCAGCATTGATGATTTAAATGAGCAACTGGCTACGGGAACTGGTTCCCTGGTGCGTGACTGGCTGCAGACCGTCAATCCGGCCCGGCGTCAGCTGGTACTGGAAGACAGGGGACGGGAGCTGTTTGGTTACCCTGTTACCCTGCTGTCCGGTGTTCCAGCTCAATTTTCCCAACGTCAGCATGAACTGCTCAAAAGCGGTCAGTCCCTGGTGAAGTTCAACCAGACCGGCCGGAATCTCACCCTTTACAGCCGTTTGCCGGATACCGGACAGGTGCTTCGCCTGGGGCCGGTAGCTATGCTGGATCCTTACCCTTTCCGGTTACTGGCCACTATCGGTTTGTTTGTTCTTGCCTCCATCAGTATTGCCATTTATGTGCTGGTGCGGGGGCTGGAGCGGCGGCTCAGTAAGCTGGAACGTGCGGCCAAGCGTCTGGCCCGTGGTGACCTGGATGCCCGGGTAAAAGTCCATGGTGGGGATTCGGTGGGCCAGCTGGCCGCTGCGTTTAATAATATGGCCAGCCATATTCAGCGTCTGCTCAGTATACAGAAAGAGATGATTCGCGGTGTTTCCCATGAATTGCGCACACCTGTGGCCCGTATTCGGTTTGGCCTGGAAATGGTAGAAGATGCGGGAAGCAGTGAAGAACGCAGCGGTTATATCTCCGGTATTGATGGTGACATTGAAGAGCTGGATCACCTGATTGATGAGATTCTGACCTACGCTCGCCTTGAAGAAGGTGTGCCGGATATTCGCTTCCAGCGTCTGGATGTGGATGCCATTGTAGCCCGGGTTGTGGAGGAGCATGGCCGGCAAAAAAGCAATGTGCTGGTAGAGCATGTTCCCTGCAGTCTTCTGGAAGCCCGTCGTCGTATAGATGTGGAAGAGCGTTATATCCACCGGGCTATTCAGAACCTGGTGAGTAATGCCTGTCGTTATGCCAATACCAAAGTGCAGGTGCGTTTCGGTATCGGTCACGACAATTGCCGTGTGGATGTGGAAGACGACGGTCCCGGTATACCTGAAGATCAGCGTGAGCGGGTATTTACTGCATTTGCCCGATTGGACGACAGCCGCACACGATCTTCAGGGGGGTATGGTCTGGGTTTGTCCATTGTTCGGCGTATTATGCACTGGCACAATGGAAAGGCTCAGGCTGGAAAGAGTGAAACCCTTGGAGGGGCCCGATTCAGCCTTATCTGGCCCCGTCGCCAGCGGGGACGCTAAGAGCTGTGATGGGTCTTCAGGTAGAGAGTCAGCCTATGGTTAGCCTCATCTGACTGGTCCAGACCTGTTTTTGTTCGTCGCCAGAGAATATCTTCCGGAGTTCTGGCCCACTCCTGTTCCACCAGATAATCCACTTCGGCGGCGTACAGGCCGTTGTCGAAGTGCTCTCCCATATCCTGCAGAGAAGAATGCTCCTTTAGAAACTGGAAGCACTGATCCCCGTAACAATGAGCATAACGGGTGGCCAGATCCCAGGGTATCCAGGGGTGGTCTTCTGTCAGTTGTCTAGCCAGGGTTTCCGGTGAAGAGATATGCCCGCCGGGCAAAGGTGTCAGTCCTGTCCATGGGGATTTCATATTCGGGAACCAGTATTGCAGGTGGGCCAGTGCGGACTCTGCCAGCTTGCGGTAGGTTGTCAGTTTGCCACCGAACACATTGAGCAGGGGAAATGTTTCTTTATGCTCGGATACTGTCAATGTGTAATCCCGGGTAATGGCGGACGGGTTGCTGGACTCGTCATTACACAGGGGGCGGACGCCGGCAAACTGGTAAACAATATCATTGAGACTGGTCCGCTGATTAAAGTGTCGGTTGGTGATATCCAGCAGATAATCCACTTCAGTAGAGCTTGGCGTTACCACAGCCGGGTCCCCATGGTATTCCACATCAGTAGTGCCAATCATGGACCAGCGTTCCTGCCAGGGAATTACAAAGACAATGCGTTTATCCGTATTCTGCAGAATGTAAGCTTCTTCTCCGGTATAAAGGGCGGGTACCACAATATGGCTGCCCTTGATCATACGTATGCCGTAATCTGGCCGACTCTGCAGGCGTTTTTCGATAAAGTTGGCCACCCAGGGACCTGAAGCATTGACCAGAGCTTTAGCGGTGATTTGTCGACTGGTGTGGGTGTTCTGGTCGCAGAGGGTAATATTCCAGCCTTCTGCCTTCCGGTGAGCTGATTCGCAGCGGGTGCGGGGCAGAATCTCCGCTCCCAGTTCCCGGGCTGAGAGGGCATTGGCGATCACCAGTCGTGCGTCATCGGTCCAGCAGTCGGAGTATTCAAAAGCTTTGGTAAAAATTGGCTGCAGGGGTGAGTTCCCGTTCAGCCGCAGACTTTTGCTGGCAGGCAGGGTTTCCCGATGGGCCAAGGCATCATAAAGAAACAGTCCTGCCCGAATCATCCAGGCTGGGCGTAGATGGGGGGCATGAGGCAGACGAAAGCGCAGGGGTTTGACCAGGTGCGGGGCAATAGAGAGCAGTACTTCCCGCTCTTTCAGGGCTTCCCGTACCAGGCGGAATTCATAGTGCTCCAGGTAGCGCAGGCCGCCGTGAATCAGTTTGCTGCTGGCGGAGGAGGTGGCTGACGCCAGGTCAGACTGTTCGCACAGAAGTATCTTCAGCCCCCGGCCGGCGGCGTCCCGGGCAATGCCGGTACCATTGATACCGCCCCCGATAATAACAAGATCGTAATTCTGTGACTGCATGCCTACCTGGTTGCACTTCTGGCTGTTCTGGAATAAAAGTACCGCTAATGTGTGGATATGATTGTAGCAACGGTGTTGCAAAATGATGATGTTGCTGTTTTTTGACCATATTTTTACCATTCTGTTCCAAATGCGGGGGTGTGAACAGCCTCTGATGTTCTGACACACTTATAAAAACGTTTTCAAAAATAATTCAGGAATATCTGTGGGAGTGGTTATGGGCAGGCGAAGCCGGCGTTGGCTGGCAAGTGTTTTTTTTATTCTGGTTCTTGCCGGGTGCCAGACAGTGAATACAACCCGTGGCGGCAATGTGGGCGTTGCCCGGGAGCAGTGGATGTTTGCCCTGCTGCCGGAGCAGCAGGTGGATGAAATGTCCCGGCAGTCCTACCAGCAGATTCAGGAGAAAGCCCGCAAGCAGAAACGGCTTCTTACCCAGGGAGATACTCTTAAGCGTTTGCAGACCGTGGCCAATCGGCTGACGGCGCAGGTGGGAGTTTTTCGCCGGGATGCCAGCAATTGGCCCTGGCAGGTGGTTTTGATTGAAGACAAGGCCCTGAATGCCAGCTGCCTGCCCGGTGGACGCATTGTATTTTACACAGGAATAGTGGATCGCTTGCAGCTGACCGATGATGAAATTGCCGCGGTTATGGGTCATGAGATTGCCCACGCATTACGGGAGCATGGCCGGGAGGCTATGTCGGAGGCGTATATGATGCAGCTCGGGAGCAGCTTGGCCGGTTCTGTACTGGGAGCCAGCAGGCAGACCATGGATCTGGCCAATACCGTTGTGCACTATGCCATGACCCTGCCTAACAGCCGGGAAAAGGAAGCCGAAGCGGATATTATCGGCCTGGAGCTGATGGCCCGGGCGGGTTACAACCCCGATGCGGCGATTACCCTTTGGGAGAAAATGTCAGTCCAGGGTGGAAAACGTCCGGCAGAATTTATGAGTACCCACCCGGCCACCAGTACCCGTATCAGTGGACTGAGACATTATTTGCCCAAGGTGCAGCCGTTATACCGACAGGCCCGGAAACACAGTTAAACCTCTACCTGATTTTCTATGGCCGGTCTATGGCCGGCTCTTTTGCCATTCCTGGCTCTGCTAATAATCGGGGAAAACGCGGACGGGCTGGGCAGTGGCCTGGATGCCCACCAGAGTGTCAACCTGTGGCGTGAGGGCTGTGTCAGGCACTTCCATCAAAACCTCTTCGAGAGAGGAAAGCTGGAGGCGCAGCAGGGTGCGCTGTCCTCGAAAATATGTCTGTATAACCTTGCCCTGGACAGGGGATGAAGGGTTATGGGTCACCTGGTCAGGCCGCACCAGAACTATCTGTTCGGACATTGTCTGTGGACTTGCGGGAGAGAATATCCCGGCGGCTGTCTCCAGTAGCCCCTGCTGATCTGTTCTGGCTTTCAGCAGGCATCCTTCCCCAATAAATTGTGCGACAAATGGGGTAGCAGGATTACGGTAAAGTTCCCTGGGTTCCGACCACTGGGCAAGTTTGCCCTGGTTCATCAAGCCAATGGTGTCAGCAAAAGCAAAGGCTTCATCTTGGTCGTGAGTTACCAGAAGGGCACTGATTCCGGCCTGCTGCAATAGTTCCCGTACTTCATGGTTCAGGCTCTGGCGCAGGCTGGTGTCCAGGTTGGAAAAGGGTTCATCCAGCAGAAGCAGTCGGGGTTCCGGGGCCAGAGCCCGGGCCAGGGCTACACGCTGTTGCTGTCCCCCGGACAGCTCCTGGGGCATACGTTCTGCCAGTGTCGTCAGTCCGGTCAGGTCCAGCATATCTGCGACCCGTTTCCTGTTTTTGGTACGAAGGCCAAAGGCAATGTTGTCCGCCACGCTCAGGTGGGGAAACAAGGCATAATCCTGAAACACCATGCCCAGCTGGCGGCGTTCCGGAGGCAGGCTGTCTCCGGGCTGGGACAGCTGGGTGCCGGCCAGAGCAATGGTGCCCTGGGCCAGGGATTCAAAACCGGCAATAGCCCGCAAAATTGTGGTTTTTCCACAACCGCTGGGGCCAAGCAGGCAGATGTGTTCTCCGGAGTGAATCTGAAAAGAGACGTCTTCAACAACAGTCTCATCGCCGTAGGCGCAGGAGATATGACGGACGTCAAGAAGTGGCGGATTTCCCATAGGACTCAGTTTTAAAATCAGCTTTGGTTCAGGAAATCGCGCACCAGAGGTACCAAACGCCTGGCAACATCGGCCGCTTCTTCCCGAGTGATAATGAGGGGTGGTAATAGTCGGATGGTATTGCCAGCGGTCACATTAATCAATAGACCGGCGTCCAGGGCCTGCTGTACCAGCTCTCCACAGGGGCGGTTCAGCTCCACAGCGAGAAGCAGCCCTGTGCCACGAATGCTGATGACACCAGTAAGGTCTTTCAGACCTTCGTTAAACAGGTCCAGCAGGTATTGCCCGGTGGCGACTGTGTTGTCCAGCAGCTTGTCCTGTTCAATGGTGTCCAGAACCGCAAGAGCTGTGGCACAGCACAGGGGGTTCCCGCCAAAGGTTGTACCGTGGGAGCCGGGTACCAGCGCAGAAGCCGCTTCACCCCGGGCCAGGCAGGCACCGATAGGTACACCGTTCCCCAGTCCCTTGGCGGTAGTGACTACATCCGGATGTATATCTTCCCCCTGAAAGGCGTACCAGTGGCCGGTACGCCCCACGCCTGTCTGGATTTCATCCAGCATCAGCAGCCAGTTATTGGTGTCGCAGATTTCTCTCAGGGCTTTCAGGTAGCCATGATCGGGTATACGGATGCCGCCTTCCCCCTGAACCGGCTCGACCAGTACGGCGACAATATCACTATTGCCTGAAAGGTTTTTGACTGCATCAGTGTCGTTAAACGGCACCCGATGAAAACCTTCCACAAGAGGGCCAAAGCCGATTTTAGCTGCAGCATTAGCGGTTGCAGTCAGGGTGGCGAGGGTGCGGCCATGGAAAGACCCTTCCATCACGATTATGCCTGGATTGGTGATATTGCGCTGGTGGGCCACCCGGCGGGCAATTTTGATGGCACACTCATTGGCTTCCGCGCCTGAATTGCAGAAAAAAGCTTTTTCCATGCCTGTAAGGCTGGTCAGTCGTTCCGACAGGCGGGTCTGGGTATCAATGTTATACACATTGGAGGTATGAAGAAGTTTCCTGCTCTGTTCGGTGATGGCCCGGGTGATATTCGGGTGTGCATGTCCGAGACCGCAGACCGCGATACCTGACAGGGCATCCAGATAACGTCGTCCGCGGCTGTCTTCCAGCCATACGCCTTTTCCATGGGAGAAAGAAACGGGCAAACGGTTATAGGTCGTCATCAGGTTATCGCTCATTATCCTGCTCTGATCTTTGTTGTATGGATAGCGGGTGTTGTACGGTTGTTGTTAAGGCCGCACACAAGGCATATTAGCGATGGTAACCAATACTTGGCAACAGGGAAGGGGGCCACAGACCGGTTCGGATTATTTATCCGCGGGTCTGGGCCTGTATCAGGGCTTCTGTACGGGATTTTGGCCAGCTCCAGATATCAAGAACATTCAGTTCTTCTCCCAAGGTGAAAGTGGATATCTCACCATTACACCTGATCCGGTAAAAGGCGTTACCGGGAAGCCTGGTTTCGATCAGGCCGGGGCTGACATCTTTGCTACTGACACTGGTCCAGCGGCGGTTATTCCAGTACTGCACCTGGCATGTGGCACTTGTGAGCAGAGCTTTGTCAGAGTTGGTAAAGATATCGCTCAGAGTCAGGTGAACGGGGTGGTGGCGTTCCTTTGCCGGGTTGAGCGCGATTACGGAACCGTCAGCCATAATCATGGCCAACCACTTATCCATGGTATTGTCGACACACCAGCCATCAACGGCTTTATGGGCATAGCCAATGATAGCGGGTACGCCGTAAAGAGCCGGTTCTTCGCCGCTGAAATCGATTGCGCGCCACCGTGAACCGTTAAGAGTCGCACAGGTATAGACACCGTAACGCTGCTGTTCCATGGGGTAGGGAATGATTGGCCGATACTGGTTGGTGACATCAATCACGGGAGCCTGACCATGAATTTCCCGGTAGCGTTTGTGGGCAGGCGTTGTGTTTTTGGTTTCCAGGAAGCTGTAACGCATAACCTTGACTGGAATCTGTTCCAGCTGGTTCTGGCTGTGGGCCATAAGCAACAGCCCCTGGTCGTTCAGCTCGGCCATCCATTCCTGGCCACTGACAGGGTCGAAGTCGAGACTGGCGGGCAGGCCGTCACGACGCAGACGGACAGCTTGCTGCCAGGCTTCATCCGAGGTGATGTGTTCAGCGTTTATGCGCAGGCGAATCTCTTCTTTCAATCGCTTCGGATGACCGGATACCGGAGCCAGAATGTTGTGCAGGAATACATCAGGAATATGGCGGGCGTTGCACAGGTGGCGGCCACACCAGTGGTCAGATGCATTCCTCACCCATTGGGCCAGGGTGTGGGCACCCCAGAAAGGCAGCAGATCATCCGGCGTGCCCCGTACAAGTTGTTCAAGGGCTTCAAGGTGGAATGGTGGCGCAGTGTTCCCAAGATTTTTGGAGGCTTTGCGAATAAGAATCTCCCGGGGGCCGGGCAGTTTGGTCCAGTTCAGGTAAATATCCGCGAGATTTTTCAGCAGAATGGCTGATACCGCTAATTGAACTGGCATCTGCCAGGCATGGGATTTAAGCCAGTTAAAGGCCTGCTCGGCCGGATGTACGTCCTGGTAGAGTGCAGCGCCACCTTCGATATTGACGTTGCTGGCACCGGATGTGACGGCCGCAATATCTCCGCTACCGCCGTAACTGGGGTCTCCACTTCTGCCAGCACCTCCTCCGCCACCACCTTCGGGTGCGGGTCTTGTCTGCCTGGCCCGTCTTCCAATATTCCGGGCCGCCGCTTCCTGTTCTTTCTGCTTTAGCAGTTCAGCCATGGAGGCAAAGTGCTTGTTATCTTGGTTCTTTATTTTTACACCCAGGGGTTGACCACTGGTGATAGCCCGCTCTGCTAAGGGAGACGTTGCGGGAGCTATCTCTTTGATCAGCTCCCGGTCCTTTTCCTGCTGTATTGCCACCTCTTTATTGACCTGGGCCGTGATTTGTTTGGGTTGTGCATCAGAAGCAGCTGTGACTTTTAAGCTGGCCGGGTACCTGGTTTCCTGTTCAGGGGTGACATCTATACCCCGTGAGGGAATAAATCGGGTTGTCTCGCTGACGGAATTGATGGGACGGGCAAAATCATTCACCGGTATGGACAGCCTGATATTGCTGGTTTGCATGGTTTCATTGGCAGCAATATCTAATGGCCTGCTCAGCATTTTTTCTATGTTTCTGGGGGAGTCGGGGGAATCTTTCAGTAGTTGTTTTTTTAACAACTGGCGCAGGGATGCGGTTTTCAGACTGTGGGTATAGACGCGGGTTGCCAGCTTGCACTTTGAGCCGGTGCTTTCAGTTACATGCTCCAATACATGAAGACTGCTGCTTTTGTACAGAAGCGGGGATGTTGACAGCATCATCAGTTGTTGAATACTGAAGGCTATGCCTTCCTCAAGTTCTTTTTTGAGATTGTACTTTTCAGGCAGGGGGAGCCCTGCAAGCCGGTGATAGACCTTTCCCTGTGATTCTGTTTCCAGTTCAAGAACCAGATCAAGGGTGTGTGTCTGTTGTTCTGGTACGGATGTCAGAAAGTCTTTCAGTGTGGAGGGGGGATGCTGGGAGGTAATATCCGGTTGCGTGGGGTGTTGTTCCTCTGCCATATCAGCCTTATTGAGCTGGCGAGGTGGCCATGTGGCAGAAAAGGCCAGGGTATTCTGTTTGGATACAAAGCTTGAGTGGTTCACAATCCCATTAACAGGGATAAGCAACCGGGAGAGCTGGTAGCTGTAACCATTGCTGGCACCGGTGACCAGAGCGAGTTTGTCTCTTTGTTGTTCCGGGAGCTTGAGAATGGGTTGGATAACTTCTTGGGGAATATGGAAAACATTTGCTTTTCTTAGTATTTTGCCTGTCAGCTTGACCACCGTTGGATTCTTTTCTGTCATGTCAATCAATCCCAGGAACTCCCGGTTTTTGGGTGGCGTCAGGGATAGGGATGACAGGAGCAGGTAGGGTGTTTGGGGGGATGTAACAACGCCAGGAAGTTCTTCCAGGGGCGTACCAACGGGGGCAAGAAACTGCATAACTTTATTTTTGCTGTCGGTTAGCGCATAAAGCCAGGAAGAGCCATGAGGACATTGGGATTCTATTTCTTTCAGGATGTTGCGGGGTACGGGGAGCCTGGAATTCCGAGTCTGGTAGCCAAACTCTTTTTGCCCAACCTGTATGCTACCGATGACCGGCACAATTATACCGGTAACTGGATCCAGCACCGCCAGTTTGCGGAACAGCTTTTCCTGAGAGGGGCTGGGTATTTCATCGGTGTAATGAAGTTGTTTCTGCCACTGTTTGAGAAACCCTGCGGCACGATAATGGTCGGAGTATTGCTCCCGGTAATTTTCTTGAACGTTGGCCCCTTGGTGGCTGGATGGCCAGCTGGACTCCACTGTGTCTTCGGCTAAAGCGCCTGTAAGATTCAGGCAGGCAAAGACCGCCAGCCAGAGACGGAAGGCAAAGGGGCATACACGTGCAATAAGGTTTTGGCGTTGTTGTTTGTAAATACTCATGCTCTACCGACTGGTCCCCCCGACAGAGTCTGCTTATAAGATCCTGAGAAATGCGGTTGAGTGTAGAAGGAAAAACTCACTTTGGTACTTTAAAGTGGCTATATCCCTGTGGTCATCAGGATTTCTGTCATCGGTCCGGTCATGTATACTCGGCCGGGTTAAGCGGTATTCAGCCGTAATTCAGCCCCGGAGCAGCTCCGGGGCAAGATAATCCGGGATGAGGTGGAGTGATGTCTGAAGAAGTTATGGAACAAATCAAGCAGCAGATAGAGAATAATCCAATCCTGTTGTTTATGAAGGGGTCTCCCCGGATGCCTCAGTGCGGGTTCTCTTCCCGTGCTGTCCAGGTTCTGGCGGCCTGCGGCGAGAAATTTGCCTATGTGGATATTCTGGCCCATCCCGACATCCGTGCAAACCTGCCCAAGTACGCTAACTGGCCCACTTTTCCTCAGCTCTGGATTAATGGTGAGCTGGTGGGCGGCAGTGATATTCTGGCTGACCTGTATGAACAGGGTGAGCTGCAGAAGATGGTGAAAGCCGCCAGTGCCAGTGGTGAGGTTGAAGCCTGATTTTCTTATTATGTACCAGAAAAAGGCCGGTTTTTCCGGTCTTTTTTATATCTCTGTAACAAGGAAACCTCTGTTTGTTTTTCAGGGTTCGCAGGGAGTGTGGACAGTATGGGAAAATGTGAAAAATATTCAGTAAATATGCTTGCTTGCTATGGGCGTACCGATGCTGTATGTGTATCATGTTGGGGTTTTGCACCGGTTCTGTTCCCAGCGCTTTCCGGTTGAGTTTTACGAAGCGGTATTGTGGAGCGAATCTTTCTTTGTTAATCCCATAATCGGAGATAGATAATGGCTGTCCTCGTAGGCAAGCAAGCCCCTGACTTTACTGTTCCCGCCGTTCTGGCTGATGGCTCCATCGTTGATGAATTCAACCTGGCTGAGTCCATCAAGGGTAAGTATGGCTTGGTGTTCTTCTACCCCCTGGACTTCACTTTCGTATGTCCTTCGGAGCTGATCGCCCTGGACCACCGCATGGATCAGTTCAAGGAGAAGGGTGTTGAGGTTATCGGTGTTTCCATCGACTCTCACTTCACCCACAACGCATGGCGTAACACTCCCGTAGACAAGGGTGGTATTGGCCAGGTTAAGTACACTCTGGCTGCCGACATGCGTCACGACATTACCAAGGCGTACGACGTTGAATCTGAAGGCGGCGTAGCCTTTCGTGGTGCTTTCCTGATCGACAAGAACGGTGTTGTTCGCTCCCAGATCGTTAACGACCTGCCCCTGGGCCGTAACATGGACGAGTTGCTGCGTCTGGTTGATGCCCTGCAATTCCACGAAGAGCACGGTGAAGTGTGCCCTGCTGGCTGGAGCAAGGGTGATAAGGGTATGAACGCTAACCCTGAGGGTGTGGCTGCTTACCTGGCGGATAACGCTGACTCTCTGTAATAAACAGAGCTTTCGTTATTCTCAAAAAGGGTGCCGGCTGAAACGGTGCCCTTTTTTTGTGGTTGGTATTTTTGATTCTTGCCTTATGGGTTGAGTGACTATCATTGCCTCATTGTCTGTTGCGGACATACTAGTGGCCGCCATTTTGAATTAGGAATCAGCTTTGATGACCGACTTTACACTCGATCAGCGCCTGGTGAATGACTGTCTGGTACTGGGGGACTTCCCCCTCTGCCGTATGTTGTTGATGAATGACTCCCGCTATCCCTGGTTTATTCTCGTACCCAGAGTTCCCGGTGTGGAGGAGATTTACCAGTTGACTGAGGATGATCAGGGAAGGCTGCTGAAAGAGTCCTCCTATGTGGTGGAAAAGCTGAAAGATGTGTTTGTGGCCGACAAGATGAACGTGGCGGCCCTGGGAAATATTGTCCGGCAGTTGCATGTGCATATTGTCGTGCGTCGGGATGGTGATTTTGCCTGGCCCGGCCCTGTGTGGGGTAACGGATCCCCGGTGCCCTATACGGATTCTGAACTGGAAGAGGTTGCCGGACGTCTGTCCACCGTGTTTACTACCTGGCTCGCCCCGGTTGATGGCATGGGCCTTTCATCTTAATTGAAGTGAACAGGAGCAGAGGGATGAATGACGAACTGCTTGAACTGCAAACCCAGCTAAGTTACCAGGATGACAGTGTTCAACAGCTTAATGATGTTGTCACTCGTCAGCAGGGCGAGATTGATGCTCTGCGAAGAGAGGTTGATATTTTGAAGCAGCAGGTGCAGTTGCTGATAGCCAGTCATCTGGAAAGTCAGGGGGAGGAAGCCCCTCCCCCCCACTACTGATACTTGAACATTCGTGTCAAGTGTAGTGCCCTGGTTTCTCTTTCAGGGCACTGCTTGTGACTATGTTTGCCGTACCCAGACTAAATTCTGGAGGTGCATTACTGTGCAGAAATCAGCGGGGTGTGGAGACTACATCTTCGGCCTGAAGACCTTTCTCTTTCTCGGCTACCAGAAAGTCCACCCTCTGGCCTTCATTCAGCACTCGGTGGCCTTCACCGCGAATTGCACGATAGTGCACAAAAATGTCCTCGCCGGAATCCCGGGTAATAAACCCGAAACCTTTTGAGACATTAAACCATTTCACTGTGCCGCCCTCTCTGCCATCCGCGCTGTTGCTGGAATCATTGCTGGCAGTATCTCGGAAAGCGGGATTCAGGTGATGCAGGTTGCTGAGCATATGCGCGACCAGGCCAGCCAGAAGCAGCGAGACTGTTATCAGGGGGATATCAGCTGTGGCGGGGTTAACTGACAGGCGGCCAAAAACGCTGGCTGCGCTGAGTAGGCCTGCCGCAAGAATTAACAAAGCAGCGATAACCTGCAGGGGGCGGCGACTTCCGGGAAACCATGAGGTGTAACAGCCGGATAGCAGGTTGGCTGTTGCCATGACCAGAAGAATCAGCAGGTCAGGCTGGGTGGTAAAGAAGTCTGTCGCTGGTGTTACCGGGGTAACATCAGGGTAAAGCGCCGGAATCAGAGCCGGGGCTGCCAAGAACAGACCTGTCAGGATAAACCCTGTTAATAATTGAAGGTATTTTATGGTTGTGAGATGCATGTCCTGTCCGTGAGTGTCATAGCTATTGTTGGTGTTGTGTTGATGTTGTCGAAGATATAAAGGACCTCAAGGATAATTTAACTCGATTAACAGTCATCACTCAATCCCGTTTCTGCCCGGAAAATGGGTCTGGCGTTAGAAAAAACCATTTTATTCGGTAAAAACAGGCTAAAAACGCTCGCAAGAAAAAAAACACTGGTTTATATTGGTTTCGTGACTGTTAATATTCTTCCGTTGCAGGTAAAGCTCTTGAGGTAAAGCACCTGCAGGCCCCTGGCCAGAATGAAAGTAGCACAGGAAATGGTTTCCAGCCGCTTTTATTGAGAATAGCTGTATTTAAGCCCTGCTATAGGTCGGGTATTAAATGGCAGTGGCAAAACGTCTGTAAAATTTTGTGTACGCCTGATCCGGATGCTTTAAAGCGGAAGGAGGGAAGTGAGTTGGTCGACCAAATACGGTCGGACTGGTTGGATAAAGTAATAAGCGGTGCAAGTGCATAAATGAAAGGTGTCAATGGAATTGATGCTATAGGTGGCTGGGAGCAGCTGTCTGGTATGCACAAGTACTTGGTGGTTGAGAAGTCGGGAATGCGCAGATACTGATCTGACGGAAAGGCGCGCTGTTCACAAAAGAGCAGGATTCAAATTGTTAGGATGACATGCCCGGAGACAACACATGGCAGCAGCAATCAAAGATAAATATACAAAGAGCCAGATTCTTACAGAGATTGCCGAAAATACGGATTTAGCCCGCAAGGATGTCAGCAATGTGCTTGAAGAGCTTACAGTGCTGATTGAGCGACATATTAAAAAGCGTGGCTGTGGTGAATTCACCATTCCCGGTCTTCTGAAAATCGTAACCAAGAAAAAGCCTGCCCAGAAAGCCAAAAAAGGCGTGCCTAATCCGTTCCGTCCCGGTGAGCTTATGGATGTGGCGGCCAAGCCCGCTTCTATTCAGGTGCGGGTACGTCCTCTGAAAAAGCTTAAGGATTTTGCCGCAAGCTAAACAATGATTCCCGGGGTGGCTGTCTGTGTATTGAGTGCGGACGGTTCCCGGGGATAATTTTTCCCGCCTCTTCTTTCTTTTTCCTGATTTTATTTCTTTCCTCTTTTAGGTTGGGCTCTTTCCAAGGGTTTGGTTATTGTCTGATGGTGTTTGCTACAGGCAAAAAATAACCGCCCGGAGGGGCGGTTATTTTGAGCTTCAGTTGGTAATTGAAGCTTGCTTAGAATACAGCCAGATCATAAGTAACGATCACGCGGGTGTCTTTCTTAACGATGTCATTGTTTTTACCTTCTGCGTCAGCCTTGTATTTTGCGTGACGTAAGGTAACTTTCAGGCCGTCCAGCTCAGGCACAGCGTAATCAACGCGGAAGTTGTATTCGCTGGTGTCGGTGTCTTTGCCGGTTTTTACGTCAATCTTGCCGTCAACGTACAGAGCTTTGGCGCTCAGACCTTCAACCATTTCAGAGAAGTCGTAGGCAACCTTGTACATAATTGACTTTTCTTCAGGAGTATTGAAGTCGCTGATTTGAACGGAGTTGTAGCCATTAAAGTTAGTGTTGTCTTCGCCGCCTTTCCAGCCTGCGCCTGCGCTGTCCCAGCCGCTGTTGGTGCCACCACCGATATTGTTGTAGCTGATGCTGGCAGTCAGGGCGGAAACGCTGGCTTCAGCCATCAGGCCATACCATGAGAGGCTGTCTTTTTCGTTGTCACTCTTAATGTCTTTGCTTGTATAACCGGTAGCTTTGTTTTTTCCATACTGGGCACCGAGCTTCAGGTCGGTTGCATCAGTAATCGGGAAAGAATAGGAGCCGTCTACGTAGAAGACTTTGGCATAATCATTCTGCTTGGCATAGGCTGCGCCAACCTTCAATCCATCTATTTCATAGCTGGCACCAACGGTTTTAACGGCGCGCTTTTTGCCATTAACTTCGTAGTCCTCATAGCTAGACTGGTTCCGGTTGTTGCCTTTTTTGGCGTAGGCACCAAAAACAGTAACACCGGAGAAGGTGTAATCCGCATACAGACCTTCGGTGGTGCTGGGCAGTGACCGGGAATCAGATTCGTTCAGCAGAGGAGTGTCAATCAGCATGCGGCCATATTTGGCTACACCGTTGCCCATCAGGTTGAATTTGATGGCACCAAAGGTTTTGCCGTAGCTTGAGCCTTTTGAGTGAATTAAGTTTCCATTAGCATCATAAACTTTACTGGTTTGCTCTAGCAGTCCAGTGTCGCTGTTTTTGTTGCTGCCGCGACTTTCGGTCAGCTTAAGAGCATATTGAGTGCTCAGGTCAAAACCTACAATGTCGGCGAAGTAGCCGGATTCAAAATTTACACGGAAGGCCTGTACCCAGGCGCTGTCTTTTTGAGTTTTTTGTGTGCCTGTCTTGTCGCTGTCGGCTTTGTAGTAATTACGCAGTTCAATATTCAGCTTGCTGTCATCAATAAACTGCTCCGCCTGTGCGGACGTCGCAGCCATTGCGGCTACGATAGCAACGCTCAGGGCGCTTTTGGTCATCATCTTCATTGTGTTCACCAGCTCCATGGGTGTGTTGTGTTTTGCTGTTATGGCAATTGCCGCAAACAACCGGTCGCTATTCAATATTATTGAATAAGCAGCCTTATGCCTCCCCGGGCAATCGCGCATAATTTTTTTAGCCGGATTATTGTTTAATAGTTGTCTGCAAAATGCAACAAAATAGTATACGACACGTAAAGAATGTGTGATCAAACGAGGTTTCTTGTGTTATCTGTTGATTCATATGGGGATTTTCTGGAAGGAATGCCTGAATTGAGTGCTCGTGCTGCTTGATATGCACTTAATTCAGGCACTTTTTTAGTGTTAAATCAAAGGGATGGCGTAGTCCACAATTAACCGGTTCTCATTGATGGAATCACCTTTGTTGAAGCTGCGCACTGTCGCGTTTCTCCAGGTGATTGCGAGACCGGACAGGGCTCCCGCTTTAAAGTCGTAGCGCAGGTCGGTATCACGTTCCCACTCTTTGACTGTTTTGCCATCCTTGAATTCCCCCGTGATATAGCGGGCCATTACGCTGAGTCCGGGAAGCCCCCAGCTGCCAAAACTGTAATCAACTCTGCCCTGCCATGACTTCTCATTTTTTTTGTTAAAATCCAGATACTGTACAGCATTCCAGGTTAGAAGACCGTTGTCATCATGTTTGCAGTCATCCCAGCAGTAGTCGTATTTATCGCCAATAACCCCCTGAAATGAGGCGAGAATGGCAAAGTTTTCAATGGTTAACTGGGCAGCGAGGTTCCAGAGCTTGCTGTTTGTTGTGTCGCCTGCTTTGCTTCCGTATTTTTTTCCGTCACTCTTGCTTTTCTGGATATAGCCATCCAGAAGCAGGCTGGTATCCGATCCCAGATCCAGTGTATAGGAGCTGTTCAGGTAATCCTGGCGCAAATAGTCCTTGGCCTCGCCTGTGGCAATATGAACTTTTAGCCCTGCGAGCTCCAGTGAGGCTCCCAGAATGCCAATATCCCAGGTTTGACCACGGTTGTTTTGATAAGAGTGGTAGCCGGTTTCTGTTTTTGCGGAGGCTTTGTCTGAGAACAGTCCGTACAGGCCGACATTGTAAATATTGGCTTTAGCCAGAATACCCTGGGTGCTGGAAGGGGTTGTACGGGAGTCGCTGTCGTTCAGGAGAGGCGTGTCCACAAACATTCTTCCGGCTTTCATATGGCCGTTGATATCGTGGTCGCCAAAGCGGGCTTTCAGGTAACCCTGACCGAGCTTGCCATAACCTTCCTGTTTGGCCATAAGATGGCCGTGTTTATCCCTTGGTGTTTTATGGCGCAGGGCACCGGAGCCAAACTTCTCTTCATCGCCCACAAGTTTAAGGGCACCGTACCAGGAGGCATTCAGGCCAATAACATCGGCAAAATAGCCGGAGCTGAAATCCAGGCGAAAGCCCTGGGCCCAGCTTTCCACTGTTCCGGGTTCGCGAACAGGCGGCGTGCTATCGGTAAAACGCTTCTTTTTAAAATCCCGATTGAAGTAGAAGTTGCGCAGGCCGAGGTCGAGGGTGCTGTCATGTATCATCTGGCTGAACAGATTATTATCATTGCCGACAGGCGACCTGGCTGTTGCTTCCTGCTGATAAGCTTGGGCTGAAAGGGGCATTATCAGCCCGACTCCCAATCCAAGGAAAAGGGATAAAGTGGTCAGTTTTTGCGGCAATCCGGTATCTGGCATTGTTTTTCACTCCGGTGTTATTGATTCAGGTCGGCTATGAAATAGACAATGGTCGGGATTTGTGCAAATCAGTGATAACGGATTGCGGTCGGCTTGGGATATAATACCCGGTCATTTGTAATAACGGGTTTTTGCTGGCATCGAATTTATGCCTGTAGACGAGTATCTATGTCAAAGTTGTGAAGCCTCCCATGAGGCTATTCAGAAATTCAGCGATGCTCCTCTGACGGACTGCCCCGCGCGCGGTCAGCCGGAGTTGAAAAACAGATTTCTGCACCATTGTTCCGTTTGAACGGCAACCAGCGACTGATAAGCAGCTTCGGCACGGGAGTTCCGTGCCGGTAGATATGCCAGTTTTTAAAATCAGCTTTTAACTGAGCTTTTCATATAAAGCCTTTCATAAAAGAGTTAGAGGTAACCATGCGCAGCCATTATTGCGGCGACCTAGATGCGAGACTGAACGGCGAAACAGTGACGTTATGCGGCTGGGTGCATCGCCGCCGGGACCACGGTGGAGTGATTTTCCTGGACCTGCGGGACCGGGAAGGCATTGCCCAGGTGGTGATTGACCCGGATACGGCAGAAGCCTTTGCTCTGGCTGATAAAGCCCGCAGCGAATATGTTCTGAAAATCACCGGTCGTGTACGCCCTCGTCCGGAAGGCACTATCAATCCCAATATGCGTACTGGCGAAATTGAAGTGCTGGGTAAAGAGGTGGAGATCCTCAATGCTGCCCAGACACCTCCGTTCCAGCTGGACGGTTACACCGATGTGGGTGAAGATGTACGCCTGCGTTATCGTTACATGGATCTTCGTCGTCCGGAGATGCAGGAAAAGCTGATTATGCGCAGCAAGGCCACCCGCCTGGTGCGCAATTACCTGGAAGACAAAGGCTTCCTGGATATTGAAACCCCGGTCCTCACCCGCGCCACGCCGGAAGGTGCCCGGGATTACCTTGTGCCCAGTCGTGTTCATCAGGGTGCATTCTACGCGCTGCCCCAGTCCCCCCAGTTGTTCAAGCAGCTGCTGATGGTGTCTGGTTTTGACCGTTACTACCAGATTGTTAAATGCTTCCGTGATGAAGACCTGCGGGCCGAGCGTCAGCCTGAATTTACCCAGATCGATATTGAAACTTCGTTTATGAGCGAAGAGCAGGTAATGGGTACCACGGAAGATATGGTCAAAAAGATGTTCGGTGAACTGCTGAGTGTTGACCTGGGTGAGTTCCCCCATATGGCCTATGCCGAAGCTATGCGTCTGTACGGTTCCGATAAGCCGGACCTGCGTATTCCACTGGAGCTGACCGATATTGAAGACCTGGTAGCCAATGTTGATTTTAAGGTCTTCAAAGGTCCCGCCAACGATCCGAAAGGTCGTGTTGCTGCTCTGAAACTGCCCGGTGGTGCTGAGAAGCTGACCCGTAAGCAGATTGATGACTACGGCAAGTATGTTGGCAACTACGGCGCCAAAGGTCTGGCCTGGGTGAAGGTCAACGCTCTGGAAAATGGTGTTGAAGGTCTGCAGTCTCCCATCCTGAAGTTCCTGGGCGAAGACGTGGCCATGAATATTATGGACCGCCTGGAAGCCAAGAACGGGGATATCGTCTTCTTCGGTGCCGACAGCAATAACATTGTGAATGATGCCCTGGGCGCTCTGCGCTGTAAGTTGGGTGAAGACCTGAACCTTTATACCCGTGAGTGGGCTCCACTTTGGGTTGTGGACTTCCCGATGTTTGAAGAGAACAGCCAGGGTGGTCTGACCGCGCTGCATCACCCGTTCACTGCGCCTACCTGCACACCGGAAGAGCTGGCTTCCAGCCCGGAAACGGCTCTGTCCCGTGCCTACGATATGGTGATCAACGGCTATGAAGTGGGTGGTGGCTCTGTGCGTATCCACCAGGAAGATATGCAGCAGGCGGTGTTCCGCACCCTGAAAATCGAAGAAGACGAGCAGCGTGAGAAGTTCGGCTTCCTGCTGGATGCCCTCAAGTTCGGCGCGCCGCCCCATGCTGGTCTGGCCTTTGGTCTGGATCGACTGGTGATGCTGCTGTGTGGTACTGACAATATCCGTGAAGTTATCGCCTTCCCGAAAACCCAGTCCGCAGCCTGTCAGCTGACCCAGGCTCCCAGCCCTGTTGACCAACAGCAGCTGCATGAGCTGAATATCCGTATTCGCCGTGATCCGGCATCAGCCACCAGTCATTGATACGCGGCTATATTATTGGTTCACTGGCCATTGTTGCTGGCTGAGAATGCAGGCTGAGAAAACCGGAGCCTTGGGGTTCCGGTTTTTTGTTGCTTTCCTGGTCGGGTGAGCTGAGAGTAAAAACGAGATATAATCTTCGTTTTTGTATTTCTGAGGATTGCAGATGGCAGGTCACAGTAAATGGGCCAACATCAAGCACCGCAAGGCAGCGCAGGATGCTAAGCGTGGCAAAATCTTTACCAAGTTGATTCGTGAGCTGGTTGTCGCCGCCAAAATGGGCGGTGGCAATGCTGACGATAACCCGCGCCTGAGGGCCGCAGTGGATAAGGCACTGGACGCTAACATGACCCGCGATACCATCAATCGCGCGATTGCCCGTGGTGCCGGTGGTGATGATGATTCCAATATGGATGAGATCACCTACGAAGGTTACGGTCCTGGTGGTGTAGCGGTTCTGGTGGAATGTCTGACCGATAACCGCAACCGTACTGTATCTGAAGTACGTCACGCTTTCTCAAAGCATGGCGGTAACCTGGGTACTGATGGTTCCGTAGCCTACCTGTTTGAGAAGAAAGGTCAGATTTTCTTTGAGCCGGGAGCGGATGAAGACGTTGTTATGGAAGCTGCCCTGGAAGCCGGTGCCGAGGATGTAGTGAGTAATGACGACGGTTCCCTGGAAGTGCTGACAGAATGGACCGAGTTTATGGCGGTTAAGGATGCCCTGGAAGCAGCGGGCCTGACCCCGGCCGGTGGCGAAGTCACCATGATCGCCACAACCCAGGCTGAACTGGACGCGGCTGGCGCTGAGAAGATTCTCAAGCTGGTTGATCGTCTGGAAGACCTGGACGATGTTCAGAACGTTTACAGCAATGCTGATATCCCCGCTGAGATTATGGAGCAACTGGGCTGATCGTCCCTTACCCTGCCCCGTCCGGGACAGGGTTGTTTTCCCCCGTTTTTTCTTCATTTTTTTCCTGCTTGATACAGCACGGTTATTCGTTCTTTCCCCTTTGTTAGCCAGCCCTTGGTTTTTTTGTGCCTGATGCCTGTCTGAATGGATTGTTTTGTGGGGGAAATCCCGGAAATTCAGGTAGCAGGGTTGGACTATGGCTGTATCTACACAGACGACAAGAAGATATGCGGCAGGTAATCACTCCGGTTGTGTTGACCGGCCTTCCTTGTCCCTGCTGGGGAGGGGGAGGGGACGTGTTGTCGATGTAACCGCGATGAGTTACATGCAGGCAGAACCTGTGGATAAACAGGTCAGGGTACTTGGGGATGGATTGCAGTCCATAAGCCCGGATCTACGCCATCGCTTTGTTGTCCAGGGGGTTGCTCAACAGGTTTTGTCCCAGAGTAGCCCTGTTTTAGAGGATGATCTTGAAGAAAACCTGACCGAGCTGCTGGAGGGGGCAGTCTCTGCTTACAGTGAAAGTCCCGATGATCTTGAGCATCATCTTCTTCATCGGGCCGGGTTGGGTTCTTTGTTTCTGCTTGCTTCAGGCTCCAACCGTTGGCTGGGGCTGCCGGGCCTGACCCGATGGCTGGGCAGCTTCGGGGGAGCGTTTTTTGTTACCTTCTTCTCCTTTGCTATTACCAATATTCTTGGGGCTTATACGGTTAACCGTATGCAGTTCGAGGGTGTGTTCAGTAAAAAGCAGCTGGCCCTTGGGTTCCTTGCATTCCTTCCTGCCCTGATCGATGGCGTTGCCGCTTTTTCTGCCTTGTCCATGCTGGGTATTCCGGTGCCGTTTGCCATAATTTGTGCTGGCATTAATCTGTGTTCCAGTCATTTTTATTTCTGGAACTTTATGGAGCGTATTGGTGATTTTCTTGCAGGCCGTGACTTTGAACGGGAACAGTTGTGCGATCGGACTGTCTGGCTGCAGGGGCAATTGCTGAAGGAATTCCAGATTGATGATTACCGGGAGCGGAACGGCGCGCCGGACTGGAGGGCTGTAGGAAAAACGGTGGCGGAAAGACTTGTTAAGCCGGTGAAAACCAGTTGTATGGAAAAGTTGATGAAGTGGGTACCGTTCTCTTCCCGCAACGGTAAAGTGCGAAATATTATCAGGGAGTTAATAGAGGCGAGGAAGCGCAATACATTCCAGCGTTTTTCCGTAAAAGCCCTGCATGATGACGCAGTCCATCACCGCCGCCATGGCTGGCACCTGATATTCCGGCCGGTTTCTTATAGCGCTCTGTTTGTAATCAGTGCTGCTTTTACCTGGAGTGATCTGTCTGGTGTTGTTAACCGGATTATTAATCCTAATTATCCTGGAAACCTTCCCCAGATAAATATTTCCCCTGACAAGCTCTGTGGGCTTGTAAAAGGGGCTTATGCTTTTCTCCAGGTGGCGGGGCAGATTGTGGGTCTGGCGGAAACTGTCGCTACGGCGCTTCTCTCTTACGATAACGTCCTGGAGTCGGAACAGTGGCTGCGGCAAAAGGGCTGGCGGAATATTGGGCGTAAAGGCCGGCGCTGGCATCAGCTGTTTTTCTGTGTCGGGTTATTGTCTTCAGGGTGTTATGGATTAACACTGTTTGGTACCGGCAGAACTGACCTGAAAAGTGATCCCTGCCTGCAGGTCAGCGGTCTTGCCCAGACAGTGCTTCCCGGTTTTGCAGCGCTTTCAGCTTTTCTGCATACCTGGAAGTGCGGACCGGAAATTCTGGGGGTTATACATGTTGTCAGGAATTTTGGTTCCCAGGCACGGACAAAGGCAGGAAAATATTATCTGCCATGCTGGAGGCGACTGAAATCCGTGTATCATTCCAGGCCCGTAAACCTGGAAAGAACTCCCCTGTTGCGGAGGGAGAGTCAGGTTAACCTTCAAGAAAGTCTTCAGGAATTGTCAGGAGACATTGATTCCAACAGTGACCAGAAATAATACTACCGTGATAACGGTCACCAGCGCCAGGGGCGTCAGCCACTCCTTCATGGCCACGGAACCTCGTGATATGTGATGGCCATAGCTTAATTCCAACCGCTATTTTCACCTGTAGTTTTTAGTTACAGGGCTGGGTGTGTTTGTAAATTAAACCTTTCACAGGGGATAATTTACCTGTAAAAATAAACAGTATGATTTTGTTTTCTTGGTGTAAGCGATTGGACGTTTATGGCAATCATTCTTGGTATTGATCCGGGTTCCAGGGTGACTGGTTATGGTGTAATTAACCATAACGGGCAGACTGTGGAATATGTGGATTCCGGATGTATACGCACCGCGCCGGGGGAATTGCCGGGCCGCCTTAAACAGATTTACGATGGCATTGATCAGGTGATAGAAGCCTGGAGCCCGCAAATGGTGGGTATTGAGCAGGTGTTTATGGCCCGTAATCCGGATTCTGCCCTGAAGCTTGGCCAGGCCCGTGGTGCGGCTATTGTTGCGGCCATGAATCATGGGCTGCCGGTGAGCGAGTATTCCGCCCGGCAGGTGAAGCAGTCGGTGGTCGGTACCGGCTCGGCGGACAAGCATCAGGTGCAGCATATGGTAACTGCCATGCTGCGCCTGAACCGCAAACCCCAGGCCGACGCGGCCGATGCTCTGGCCATTGCCCTCTGCCATGCCCATACCCGTCAGGGCCTGATTGGTATGGCGGGAACCGGCGCCCGGCGCATAGCCCGGGGGCGGGTAAGATAATTATTTCACGCAGGCCCGATGCCTGCGGGACAGATACTTTCCTGGAAGACTTTTATGATCGGACGACTGCGCGGCACGCTTGTTGAGAAAAATCCTCCCGTCCTGATGCTGGATGTGGGAGGTGTGGGGTATGAGCTGGAAGCGCCGTTAACGACATTTCACCGGCTTCCTGAGGGCGGGCAGGAAGTGACTCTTCACACGCATTTTGTCGTACGGGATGATGCCCAGCTTTTATATGGTTTTGCGGACCGCAGTGAGCGCCACTTGTTCCGCACCCTGATTCGAGTGAATGGCGTTGGCCCCAAGCTGGCACTGGCCATTCTTTCGGGCATGGAAGCGGATATGTTTGCCCGCTGTGTCCATGAACAGGATACCTCCATGTTGACCCGCCTGCCCGGTGTGGGCAAGAAAACAGCGGAACGTTTGATCGTGGAAATGAAAGACCGGCTGGATGAGTGGCAACCGGCCCTGTCCTCACTGGAAAAAGCGGCTGTTGCTAAACCTTCAGGCGCAAGTCGTCTCGACCCTGTACAGGATGCGGTCAGTGCACTGGTGGCTCTGGGATATCGGCCCCAGGATGCCAGCAAGGCCATTTCCAGTGTGCAGGAAGATGGTATGGGCACGGATGACCTGATTCGCCAGGCCCTTAAGGCGATGATTTAAAGGAAGCAGGGAAGAGATATGTTTGAAAGTGACCGCCTGATATCGGCAGCTGAGGCTCCCCAGGAAGATCGCATAGATCGGGCCATACGTCCGGAAAAACTCCAGGATTATATTGGTCAGCCCGTTGTCCGTGAGCAGATGGAGATATTTATCCAAGCGGCCAGGCTGCGCCAGGACGCTTTGGACCATACCTTGATCTTTGGTCCGCCGGGGCTGGGCAAAACGACCCTGGCCAATATTCTTGCCAATGAGATGGGGGTGAACCTGCGTTCCACTTCTGGCCCGGTACTGGAAAAAGCCGGCGATCTGGCCGCTTTGCTCACCAACCTTGAGTCCCACGATATTCTGTTTATTGATGAGATTCACCGCTTAAGCCCGGTAGTGGAAGAGGTGCTGTATCCGGCCATGGAAGACTATCAGCTGGATATTATGATCGGTGAAGGGCCGGCGGCCCGTTCCATTAAACTCGATTTGCCACCTTTTACCCTTGTGGGGGCGACGACCCGGGCGGGTTTGCTGACTTCACCTTTGCGGGATCGTTTCGGTATTGTTCAGCGGCTGGAGTTTTACAATGTTGCTGATTTGACAACGATTGTTCAGCGTTCTGCGGGTATTCTGGGAATGAATATGGGGCAGAGCAGTGCTGGTGCCAGTGAAGTGGCCCGCCGCTCCCGGGGAACGCCCCGTATTGCCAACCGTCTGTTGCGCCGGGTGAGGGACTATGCGGACGTGCGAGCCAATGGTGAAGCCAGCGGTAAAGTGGCAGACGCGGCCCTGAATATGCTGGATGTGGATAACCAGGGCTTCGATCATATGGACCGTCGCCTGATGCTGGCCATGATCGAAAAGTTTGATGGTGGTCCGGTGGGGGTGGACAGCCTTGCGGCAGCCATTGGTGAAGAACGGGATACTATTGAAGATGTGCTGGAACCCTACCTGATTCAGCAGGGATTCCTGATGCGCACTCCCCGTGGGCGTGTAGTCACCCGGCATGCCTATGAGCACTTTGGTCTGTCCGTGAAAGAATAACTGAATAATTATCACATGACTGTAGGATTACGATGAAAAAATATGTTGTGTTTGCCGTTATGGCTATGACTGCTGGTCTGGCTGGCTGTGCTTCTGACCTGTCATCCAATGCCTATTCCCGGAGTGAAGCCAGAACGGTACAGACCATTCAGGAAGGAAAGATTATTGAGCTGGCCCCCGTCGCGATAGAGGGCAGTCAGAGTGGTATTGGAGCTATTGCGGGTGGCGCGGCAACGGGTATTGCCGCAGGTGCCAATATCGGCGGTGGTTCCGGGAGTGATATCGCGGCTATTGGTGGTGCGGTGATCGGTGGCCTGCTGGGAAATATGGCAGAAGAGCGTCTGACCCGAAAGCAGGGAGTTAACATGACTATCCGCCTGAAGAATGGCCAGCTGATTTCTGTCGTGCAGGAAGTTGACCCCAAAGAGCTGTTCCAGGTGGGTGATCGGGTACGTATATATAGTCAGTCCGGTACCAGTCGTGTGGTAAGAATGTGACCGGGGTTATACCGAACCAACGGGGTTACGTGGTATAACCCGTTCTCTTAACAGTTTTTACAGCGGTTGCTGTTGATTTGCTCCGGAGTTCAAGTATGGCTGATAAGGTGTTCAGCTGGCCGGTACGTGTCTACTACGAAGATACGGATGCGGGTGGGATTGTTTATTACGTCAATTACCTGAAGTTTATGGAGCGGGCCCGCACCGAGTATCTCCGTAGCCTGGGGTTTGACCAGCAGGCGCTGATGGACGACGGTATCCTGTTTGTTGTCCGTAATACTTCCATTGATTACCTGCGCCCGGCCAAGCTGGATGATCAGTTGGTAGTCACTGTCAGCCTGTCCCGCAGGGGTCGTGCCGGTTTCGATATGATTCAGTCCATCTGGCGTGGTGATGAAGAGCTGTGCCAGGGAAAAGTTGCCATCGCCTGTGTCAGCGCCAACAGCCTTCGTCCGGTGGGCATGCCGGTGAATGTTCGTCAAGCTATGCTGCTGTCATCCCGGGATTAACCCTGAGATTATGTGGTTGCCTGAGCAATCGCGGATTTCTCAAACACCTGTTACACAAGAGGGAACAGAGTGACAGAAGGTACATCTATGTGGGCGCTGGTATTGAATGCCGGCTGGGTAATTCAGCTGGTGCTGTTGATACTGGTGATGGCGTCTCTGCTGTCATGGGTTTTTATAGTCCAACGGGCGATTGTCCTGCGGAATGCCCGGCAGGCGGCGATCTCCTTTGAAGAGCGCTTCTGGTCCGGTATGGATCTGGGCAAGCTTTACCGTGAAGTCCATGGTAATGGTGATCCGGACGGTGGCACTGAACGCATCTTTATGGCGGGATTTCGGGAGTTTACCCGGCTGCGGGGTCAGAGCGTGGACGCCGATGCCCTGATGGATGGTGTACAGCGTTCCATGCGTGTTGCTGTAACCCGTGAGCAGGAAAAGCTGGAAGCCCATCTGCCGTTCCTGGCTACTGTCGGTTCCACTGGCCCTTATGTGGGGCTGTTCGGTACGGTTGTCGGAGTTATGAACTCCTTTCACGGACTGGCCAATGTGCAACAGACGACACTGGCCGCTGTTGCCCCGGGTATCGCCGAGGCGCTGGTGACAACAGCGGTTGGGCTGGTAGCCGCGATTCCGGCAGTTGTCGCCTATAACCGTTTTACCTCCCGGGTTGAGCAGTTGCTGACCGGTTATGAAACCTTTGCCGAAGAGTTTTCCAGCATTCTGCACCGCCAGGTGCACAGCCAATCAGCACCGGTGACACCCGGTAACAAACCCTCACACGGGGAGAGCTGATCGTGGCGCGTGCAGGTGGGCGACGCAAGCCCATGTCCGAAATCAACATGGTGCCGTTTATCGACATCATGATGGTTATGCTGGTGGCCTTTATGGTGTCGTCACCCATGTTTACTCAAGGGGTGCAGGTTAACCTGCCGAAAACCGACAGCAAACCGGTCACTATTCCCAAGGGTGAAGAGCCGTTAATCGTTTCTATCCGTCCGGATGGTTCCTACTACCTGAGCCTTGAGTCCACCGGTGACAAGTCCCTTGCCCTGAATGATCTGGCCGATAAGGTCGCCAGAATCAAGCAAGCCAAACCCTCCACCCTTGTGCTGGTGAAAGGTGATCAGGAGGCCAGTTACGGTGCGGTAATCAAGGCCATGGCGGCGTTGCAGAAGGCCGGTGTTGACGATGTTGGCCTGATTACCGAACCGGGGGAGCAGAACTGAGCGTGAAGAAGTTCCCCTGGCGTATAAAGGACTGGATCAGGCAGAAAACCCTTGTGCTGGGAAGTGAAGACTGGCGTTTGCCGGTTCTCTTTTCTGTTGCTCTTCATATCCTGCTGCTGGCCGGACTGTTTGTGATTATGCCTGTGGAAGATGAGCGTAAGGTGAGCCCGGCACCGAATTTTGTCAGCGCCCGCATGATGACTCTGGAACCCAAGGCCAAACCCAAACCTTCGAAAAAAACTGTTCCCAAGCGTACGATTGCGAAAAAGCCTGAACCGAAAAAGACGGTTAAGAAAATATCTGCCCCTAAATCTGTGAGCAAGCCCCCTGAAAAGAAAGTTGTTCCCCTGAAAGCCAAGCCTGAGCCGGCTCCTCAAAAGCCGAAAGTCAGTGAAGAACAAAAACACCAGGAAGAGTTGCAAAAACAACGCGAGCGAGAGAGGCTTGAGGCTGCGCAACGGGAACGTGAGAGAGAGCGTCAGGCACGTCTGGCTGCCCAGGCAAAAGCGGACCAGGTGACCATTGCAGGTTATGAGCAGATGGTGGCCAGCCTGGTGGCGGAACAGTGGTCCCGTCCGGCCAGTGCCCGCCGGGGAATGAAAGCCTCTTTCAGAATTCGCCTTACCCCTACGGGAGAGGTTATCAGTGTTGTAAAACTGTCTGGCAGCGGTAATGAGGCATTTGACCGCTCGGCTGCTCAGGCAATTGCAAAGGCTGCACCATTCAGAGAGTTGCAGGGTATGGAGAGCCGGATATTTGAAAACAATTTCCGTGAGTTCAAATTTGTCTTTAATCCCGAGGATTTACTGGAATGAAACTGGTTTCCCGATCTTCAATAACGGCATTGCTGTGGTGCTTGACGCTGATTTCCGGGCTGGCCCGGGCAGAGCTGACCATTGAAATAACCCGGGGTAACGATCAGGCCGTTCCTGTGGCCGTTGTTCCGTTTTCCTGGGATGGCAAAAATGTACTGCCGGAAGATATCGCCGGTATTATCGGCAATGACCTGCGCCTGAGCGGGCAGTTTGCTCCTGTTCCCAGCAGTCAGTTCCTGGGCTTCCCTTCCAATAAAGATGAAGTCTTTTATGGGGACTGGCAGCGGCTGGGTACCTCTTACCTTGTTATTGGCAGGGTGAGTGAGCAGCCCGGTGACCGCTATAGGGTGAACTACCAGCTGTTTGATGTGCTGGGTAAAAAATCGGTGCTTGAAGGGGAAGTGTCCGGCAGTCGTGCCCAGCTGCGTTCCATTGCTCATAACGTGAGTGATGCAGTGTATGAAAAAATTACCGGTATAAGAGGCATTTTCTCCACCCGTATCGTTTATGTGGTGGCTAACCGCCGCAGTGTTGACGATACCGATTACAAGCTGGTTTACGCAGATATGGATGGTCACCGGGCTGTGCCCATTCTACAGTCCAAAGAACCTGTGCTGGCACCTGACTGGTCACCGGACGGTAAAAAAATTGCCTATGTTTCCTTCGAAACCGGGCGTCCGGCCATTTATATTCAGGAGCTTGCCACTGGTCACCGTGAGCGCATCAGCAGCTTTCGTGGTTTGAACAGTGTACCCAAATGGTCACCGGATGGTAAAAAAATGGCGATGGTACTGTCCAAATCCGGCAACGCTGACATTTATGTGCTGGATATGAAAACCCGTGCCCTGACCCAGGTAACCCGGCACTTTGCCCTGGATAATGAACCGGACTGGATGCCAGACGGCAAGAGTCTGATATTTACCTCCAACCGGGGTGGCTCGGCCCAGCTGTACCAGGTGGAACTGGCGACAGGTGATGTACGTCGTTTGACTTTTGAAGGGCGGTTCAATGCCCGTGGTCGTGTATTCCCGGATGGCAAGAATATTGCCCTGATCCATAAGGGGGAGGGGGACACAGCTTATAATGTTGCGGTTCTTAATCTGGAAACCGGCCGGATGCGTATTCTGTCTACCTCTGAATTTGAGGATGCGCCGGATATTTCCCCCAACGGTCGTATGTTGATTTACTCTGCCCAGGGCGGAGACCAGGGTGTGCTGGGCATTATATCCGCTGACGGGCGGGTGGGCTTCCGTCTGCCCTCCCGCGAAGGTGATGTACGGGAGCCGGCCTGGTCTCCTTACCTGAGCCGATAATATGCTGGATCTGATTCGTAAAGCGTTAAGCTTACGGATTTGGTAAAAATTTCGAGAGATATTGCTATAACCCCCTGTGTTTATAGGAATAGCTCCAGGTGTTGTTCTGGTTTGCTGCAGGTAAGTCTGTTACCTTAGTGCAAAAAATTATCTTGTTGATTCAGGAGTTAACGATGACATTTGGCAATGTGGCGAAAGGTCTGGCGACAGGTCTGGCAGTATTCTGGCTGGCGGGTTGTGCCTCAAAGGGTACTGTTGAAGGTGGCGGTACTGAGAAGGTAACCGAAAAACCTGCAACCACAAAGGTTGAAACCAGGAATATTATGGATCCGGCTGTTGAGGCTGTGATCAAATCTGGCAAGATATCGGGCTCTGAAAAAGAGATAGCCAAGCTGCTGAATCATAAAACTGTTCACTTTGCCTTCGACAGCGATAAACTCCGTTCCAGCGACATCAAGGCCCTGGATGTGCAGGCCGCTTACCTGACAAGCCCTGTTGGCCGGAACAGCAAAATGATTATCGAAGGTCACACCGATGAGCGCGGTACCCGTACCTACAACCTGGCTCTGGGTGAACGTCGTGCCAAGGCTGTAAAAAACTACCTGGCTCTGAAAGGCGTATCCGCTTCCCGTATGGAAGTCGTCAGCTTTGGCTTTGAAAAGCCGGTTGACCCTGCTCACACTGAAAGCGCCTGGGCCAAGAACCGTCGTGCGGTTATCGTTCCTGTTAAATAAACAAAGGTAAGAGTGAATGGTGGCAAGGAGCGTATTACTGGGGGGATTACTTTCCGTAGTAGCGACTTGTGCAGCGGCTGAAAGCTCTCCGATTCCCGTTGTGGAATCGGGGGCTGTGTCAGTATTGGCGGCACCGGTTTCCGTAAGTACGGTTGTTCAGGCGCAGGCCCCGGTGGCTCAGCCTGATGTTCTGCTTAATCAGCTGGAAACCCTTCAGCGGGAAGTGATGGAGCTGCGCGGTCTGGCGGAAGAGCAGGCTAATACAATTGACCGTATTCAGAAAGAAAACCGGGACCGTTACCTGGATCTGGATCGACGTATCAGCCAGTTGTCTTCCCAAGTAAACTCCAGCAAGCCTGCTGCTGATGGGGGGGGACCGGTTCAGCCTGTGCCTTCTTCAGTAAGCGGCTCTGTGTCGGAAGCAGCAAAAAATGCCGGGAATGAACTGTATCAGAACACCTTTCAGTTGATTGTCCGTGACCGGAACTTCCCGGAAGCGCTTGTCGGATTGAAGAAATATCTGAAGAATTACCCGAACGGAGCTTTTGCGGATAACGCTCAGTACTGGCTGGGTGAGGTTTACCTGGTTCAGGGTGAACTGGAAAATTCCAGGGACGCATTTCTGACTTTGCTCAAAGATTTTCCGCTCAGTAACAAGCTTCCCGATGCCACCTACAAGCTTGGGCAGGTCTATGATCGCCTGGGTGACCAGGCCAGGGCCAGGGAGTATCTGAATAAAGTGATCAAAGCTTTCCCAAACAGTTCTGCCGCTCGCCTGGCGGATGTATATCTACGTGACCTGGATCTCTGAATTATAGGAAAACACTTCGGAAAATGCCGGGGTTGCACAAGACAGATAAATCTGTAAAATACGCCCCGCTTCCGGCGAGAACAGCCGAATCGCCATTTTGTTTTTGGGTCGTTAGCTCAGTTGGTAGAGCAGTTGGCTTTTAACCAATTGGTCGTAGGTTCGAATCCTACACGACCCACCAATTTTCCTTTTATTCCTTATTTTATCTGCAGTAAGAATTCTTTTATTCCTTTTGAAAGCATGGTCACCACGTGTTTTCCTTCCTGTTTATTATGGGTTTTTTCCGACTGGCCACTGATCTGAACAGCAGCTGTTATGAAATCAACCTGCTTTCCGTGCTAACATGCGCGAGCCTTTCGGTGCATCTGGATGCCGGGGGTTCCTTAATTGAGTCCCGGACGGATTTTTATGCCGGTATTAATCCGGAAGAATTGTAAGAAGACAGACTATCAGCATGACCCAAGTACAAGACCGCAGTTTTGTTCAAGAACATCTTGCCAGCCTGGGGGGGCGGCCTGAGCAGCCGATCGCAGATTCTGAAATGCTGAAAAAGCGAATTCGTGAACTGCTACGGGAAAAAAACGCGGTAATGCTGGCGCACTACTACACAGATCCCGCCCTGCAGGCCCTTGCAGAAAAGACCGGCGGCTGTGTGGCGGATTCCCTGGAGATGGCTCGCTTTGGTGCCCGTCATCCCGCGGAAACCATGGTTGTGGCCGGTGTGAAATTTATGGGGGAAACCGCCAAGATTCTCAGCCCGGAAAAGACCATCCTGATGCCGGATCTGGAAGCAACCTGTTCTCTGGATCTGGGGTGCCCGGAAGATGAATTCTCCGCGTTCTGCGACCAGCATCCGGACAGAACCGTTGTTGTTTATGCCAATACCTCTGCCGCTGTAAAAGCCCGGGCTGACTGGGTGGTTACTTCCGGCTGTGCCCTGGAGATTGTTGATGAGCTGACTGCTCAAGGGGAAAAGCTGATCTGGGCACCGGACCGTTATCTTGGAAGTTATATCCAGAAGCAGACGGGGGCGGATATGTTGCTCTGGGACAGTGCCTGTATTGTTCATGAAGAATTTAAAGCCAAGGGTGTGCTCGACCTGAAAAGGGTTTACCCGGATGCAGCCGTACTGGTTCACCCGGAGTCCCCTGACGCTGTGGTTGAAATTGCTGATGTAGTGGGTTCTACAACCCGCCTGATTCAGGCTGCGGCGGAGATGCCTAACGAGACATTTATTGTCGCCACTGATCGGGCGATTTTCTATAAGATGCAACAGCTGGCCGGGCAGGGTAAAACCCTGCTGGAAGCGCCCACTGGCGGCCAGGGTGCCACCTGCCGCAGCTGTGCCCACTGTCCGTGGATGGCGTTGAATTCTTTGCAGGGTGTGGTTGATGCCCTGGAGAATAACTCTGGTGTTATTGAAGTGGCGGAATCTGTGCGGGTTGATGCGGTTAAACCCCTGGAGCGTATGCTGAACTTTACCAGTCGGGCAGCCGCAGCCTGATAGATGTGCAGAGTAAATAGAAGAACATAAAGGGAGGCAAAATGCCTCCCTTTTTTATGGAATGGTGGTTGAGTGCTGTTTACAGTTTCATACTCTTTTTATATTCACGCACAACATTCATGCGCTCCTTCAGGGCAATTTTCTGATTAAACGGTGTTCCGGGTAACTCCATAGCATATTCGAGGTGCTGAATACTGTCGTCCAATCCACCTACCAGAAAGTAATATTCAGCCCTTGCCGTATGTACGGTAAAGATATCACCGGCAAGACCCGCCGTTTCCGACAGTGAATACCAGACATATGGATCTTCCGGACGGCGCTTGCTCTCTTCTTTTAAAAGGTTGGTTGAGGCTTTGAACTGACCATTGTTATACAGCATCTCGGCCAGATTCATGGTTATGGGGTAATTGCCCGGATTATCTTTCAGCAGGGTCTTGGTATCTTTGATAGCGCTCTTATGATCACCCAGGGCAAAGCGTACATTGTTGTTCAGTATCTGGTAATAAAGATTGTTTGGATCACTCTTTACCAGGTTGCTGCTGAGATCCTTGGCCGCTTTCGGATTCTGGAGGTTCAGTTCTGTCTGGGCCAGGGCATAACGGGTGGCATTCTTGGAGGATGTACGACCACTGTTTAATTCCTCTTTAAATCTGTGCTGGGCTTTTTCTGGTGAGCGACTCATGGAGAGAATCGCCCGGTTACGCATAATGTCGTAAGTGGTCTGATTTTTGTCCGGGAGAGTAGGGTATTGCTCCGCACGGCTGCGGGTATCAGCCACACGGTTGCGGCTCAGGGGGTGGGTGCGCAGGAATTCATACTGTGGGCCGCCGCTTTCCAGTTTGCTCATGCGTTCAAACATGCTGGCCATGGCCCGTGGGTCCATACCGGCCCGTACCATGGTGAGTATTCCCACTCGGTCGGCTTCCTGTTCATTATCCCGGGTAAACGCCAGCTGTCGGCTTTGTGCGCCGGCAATGGTGGACGACAGTGCTGCAGCACCCAGGTCGCCGGCACCGCTTGCGGCAAGAATAATACTGCCCAGTAAAGCGGCAATAGTTGGCAGTTGCTGTCGCTGGGCGGCTTCCACTCCACGGGCGTAATGGCGCTGGCTGAGGTGAGCCAGTTCGTGGGCGATAACGCTGGAGAATTCTTCTTCCGTGCGGGCATAGAGAAACAGGCCGGTGTTAATACCGACCACGCCGCCGGGAGCGGCAAAAGCGTTCAGGGCCGGGCTGTTTACAAGAATGATGGACAGCTGTCGGTTTTTTAACTGACTGGCTTCGGCCAGGCGATAAACAAGGTTCTCTACATATTCAAGCAGGATCGGGTCGGAAGAGGTATTCACCTGGCTGTTCAGCATTTTCATAAAAATGCCGCCGATCTCCTTCTCCCTTTGCATGGAGACAATACTGGAGCTGGCGTCGCCAATAGTTGGCAGATTAATCTCCCCCTGGGCCTGGAAGCTGCCTGCCAGGGTGAGGGAAAGCAGGAGAGCACGTAATGACTTTTTATCGAGCATGGGCCGTAGAGTATTGTCATCTGAATCAAGGCTGGTCTGACTATATTACCCTTGCGGACGGTGCGATACTATTGAGAACTCTGACGGATAACCATTAGGGGGGTTCGCAATTAGTTATGTTGAACGCAATAGCTAACTTTGCAAGCAATCTCTATGGGTATTCCGACACACCTGAAATAGAATTTTGAAGTAAGTGTCTTATGTTTGATGAATACCAGATCGACAGAGAGCTGGATGCCTGTGGTTTAGCCTGTCCGATGCCCTTGCTTAAGGCGAAGCAGGCGCTGAATGCCATGAATGCGGGTGAAGTTTTAAAGGTGCAGGCCACTGATCCCGGATCAATGCGGGATTTTGCCAGTTTTGCGGAACTGGCGGGGCATGAACTGCTGTACAGTGAGCATAATTCCGGAATATTCACATATATATTGAGAAAATATGGATAAAATAACGATGTTCAAGGTGCTCAGGGACTGGATGCACCGTTATTTCTCTGATGAAGAGGCTGTTGTTCTGTTGCTGCTTTTGATTGCGGCGATGGTGATTGTCCTGGTGTTTGGCTCTATGCTGGCACCTGTGTTTGCAGGTCTGATCTTCGCCTTTATTCTCCAGGGAGTGGTGAACTGGCTGGAGCAGATGAAAGTTCCCAATATGCTGGCGGTGATTATAGCGTTTGTGCTGTTTGTGGCCGCGTTTCTGGCCATTATCCTGTTGATAATGCCACTGATATGGGAACAGAGTTCTGCGCTTTTGAATGAGCTCCCACGAATGGTGCAGGAGTGGCAGGCGGTGTTGAAACACCTGCCAGAAGAGTATCCCGGTTTTGTTTCCGAAGCACAGGTCACGGCCTGGAGCGGTGCGGCAGCCGGACAGCTGACACGCCTGGGGCAGTGGCTGGTCTCTTTCTCTTTATCTAAACTGCCGAATGTAGTGGGCATGCTGATCTATCTGGTGCTGGTGCCGATTCTGGTCTTCTTTTTTTTGAAAGATCGCAAGCCTCTACTGGAATGGTTTTCAGACATGCTGCCGAATGAACGGCGCATGATTAATCAGGTTTCAGAAGAGATGAGCCGGCAGATCGCCAACTATATTCGTGGCAAGGTTATTGAAATTGTGATTGTTGGGGTCACAACCTTTGCGGGCTTTGCGTTTCTTGATTTGAACTATGCGGCTTTACTGGGACTTCTTGTGGGGTTGTCGGTGCTTATTCCTTATATTGGCGCTGCGGTGGTGACTATTCCGGTGGCGGCTATTGGACTGTTCCAGTTTGGTTTTGGGCATGACTTTTTTGTATTGATGGCCGTGTACGGGGTGATTCAAGCCCTTGATGGTAATGTGCTGGTACCGCTGCTGTTCAGTGAAGCGGTTAATCTCCATCCGATTGCCATTATTGTTGCAGTGCTGCTGTTTGGCGGTATCTGGGGATTCTGGGGCGTCTTCTTTGCCATTCCTCTGGCGACTCTGGTGAAAGCTGTGCTGACGGCCTGGCCAAGGGCTGTTCACTCAAACGAAGAAGTTTGACCTGGTTTTTCCGTTCCCTAAAAAAAACAGCTGGAGTGTTTTTCACTCCGGCTGTTTTTTAGGGCATTTTTTAGCAATGTTTTTAAAGTTTTTAAAACGTTGTTAATCCTGCTCGGTTTCTTCTTCTTTTTCCTGAGTGGCAATCTGGCCAGACAGGGCCTGGGCTGCCTGCAGGACATCTTCAACATGATTTTTGATTTTTACTTTACGCCATTCGTGCTGGAGGATGCCGTTTTTGTCGATCAGGAAGGTGCTGCGTTCGATACCAAGGAATTCCTCGTCGTCTTTCTTTTTGGTGCGGATAACATCAAACAGCTGGCATAGGGTTTCATCGGTATCGGCGATCAGCTCAAAGGGAAACTCATACTTTGCCCGGAATTTTTCGTGGGAGGCGAGGGAATCTTTGGAGACGCCGAAAATCAGGGTGTTGGCTTCAATAAAAGCTGAATGATATTCGGAAAAGGCCTGGCCTTCGCTGGTGCAACCGGGGGTGTGGTCTTTGGGGTAAAAGAACAGGACGATATTCTTGTCCTTTGATCCCGCAAGGGATACCTGGGTTGAGCTGGTTGCCTGGGCTGAGAAATCCTCAACCGGTTTGCCAATGATGGTTTTCATTATGTTCCCTTGTCATCGTTGGTGCTGTTCTCTGTCGCACGCCGTAGCCGGGTGCCCGCTGGTACTGGCCATCTCCTGAGTCCCTTGAGTTATGATCCAGCCCTGCCGGAATATGATCCGGGTTACAGGATAGCCGGTTCTGGCGGGCAGTGACAAATCAAGGCGTTGGAGGGCGAGTGTGAGGTAGGCGTTATTACTGGTAGAAAGAGGACATTCTGAGGCCCCAAAGTGTTGCTATGTCACTGATGTTATTATACATTACGCTCCGCTTCGCAGGGATACATTGACGGAGTGAAAAACTTCTCGGTAATACGAGAGATTCGGTGAGGTGTCCGAGTGGCCGAAGGAGCACGCCTGGAAAGTGTGTATACGGAAACGTATCGAGGGTTCGAATCCCTCCCTCACCGCCAAACCTGACAGCCCTGTTACCTGCTTTGGTAACAGGGCTGTTTTGCTATATATGACGATAAATTCCCCATTCCAGAGCCTTTCGTGCGAAACACAAACGTAGTTCCGCGCGAGCGTAATTGACCTTATTTTGCCTCTAAAAACACCGTTTCTGCCCTGTATTCTCTGTTTTAGCGTACAGAGCTTTTTTCCAACTACGCTTCCTAAACCGCTTATAAATCAATCAACTGCAAGCATATTTATGCAGTCTTGGTCGTATGTGTTCGCGATCAAAAGGTGGTAGGGAGATAATGGATGAACAGGTTGATTTCTCTGGATTCCTGAGCCATTTTCCGTCATTTTATAGTTACGTAAAACGATTCTTGCAAACGCAATCTTTTGCAAAATAGCCTGCTGGTGGAACCGTCCATGGAAAGAGCCTCACTTATTCGTCGTGTGCGCGGCATTATTTTGAATCATGCCAAACCGGATCGAATCTGGCTGTATGGATCGGAAGCCTTGGGTACCTCAACGCTGAACAGCGATATCGATATCGCGTTTCTGGATGAAAACTGCACAGATATATCTGCTATACGGGAAGAAATCGAGCAGCTGCCTACATTGGTAAAAGTGGATGTGACCAACCTGACGCATGTCAGTGAGCGGATGCAGAAACGGGTGATCACGACAGGCAAGGTCATTTTCAGTGCGACCCTTCAGCTGCGAGCTGAGGATGGTGTGGATAACTTTGGCCGGGCGGTGCGTAGGTTTGCAAGTATCCTTGATCATCTGACCGTTGAAGAACTTACCGATCCTGACAGCATTTATCTGGACGTTGCGGTTAAGCGCTTTGAATTCACGTTTGAAATGAGCTGGAAAGCCATCAAACGTGTGTTGGCCTGGCGTGGAATTGAAGCCAACAGTCCCCGCTCCTGTTTTAAGGAAGCCTATCAGCAGGGCTATATTACCAATGAGCAGCAGTGGCTGGCGATGATCGAATCCCGCAATCTGACAGCCCATACTTACGATGAGATGGAAGCTCGGCAGCTGGCTCTGCGGGCAAAAGAGTTCCATAAGGCATTTGCGGAGCTTTATCTGGCTTTGGAATCCCAGCTGGAGCAGTGATTGTTAGGGGGCATGGGAAAGGTGCCTTCGCTATTCTGGTGACTCCAGCGTACTTATGTTTCTTGTGTGCCATGTAGGGTGTCTTGGTCGTATATGTTACTGAGAACAAGCTGCCCGGCAGGTTGATGGCTAAATGATGTATTTCTCTGATTTTTGCACGACTTTTTGCTGCCAGCGCCTGCGGGCTTTGTAATAGCTTCCAACATCCTGAAAGCCAAGATTCAATGCGATATTGCAATCGTCCATACCAGAGGACTTAAATTTACCGGCAGCCTTATGTCTTATCTGGTCGAGAATGTAACTGTAGGAAGTCCCCTCATTTTTCAGTTGGCGGTACAGTTTTGATCGGCTCATATGCAAAGCTTTGCAAACTTTTTCAATGCGACTGTATTGGGCAATATCGGTACGCATTAATTGATAGAGGCTGTAGCTGGTATTGCCTTGGCAATGGGGAAGGAGTTCCGTGGCTTTCTCCCGCAACAGGGTTTGCAAAAAGATACTGGATGAAGGTATTGGCAGCTCGAGAGCATCTGCATTCAGTTCAATAAAATTGACGGGACTCTCAAAGCTGATTGTGGGGCCAAATACTTCATAGTATTGGGCGTTATAAGCTGGTCGAGGGTGGCAAAAGC